>CAZKXU010000104.1:0-10112 GCA_964556665.1 uncultured Bdellovibrionales bacterium
GGGGCAACGCTGCGCGCTATACGTGAAAAAACTTATTTGGCGAAGCACTAGAATATTGAATCCTAAGAATCCGTTAGATTTGCCGAGAATGTATTTTTTACTAGTTATAAAGTAGAGGGACCCCAAAGTTAAACTTATCCTATAACTAACATGGATTGCCCGGATCATCTGAAAGTCCAAGATAATCCTGTAAGGCGCACCACTTAGGATGTGCTAGGTCGTCCATATTACTCATAGCTCCCCAGCATCCAAACGTTGTTGGCTCTGCCATGATTACAAAGTAGGTATAAAGTTCACCAGGATTTAGGTTGTTCCATAGGTTAAGCATAGCAGTGTTTATATCACGCATTCTAGGATCATCTGTTGCAGCAACCATCTTAGGAAATAGCGTAGCGCTATCGCCAGGCTGTGAAATATGTGCTGGCCCACCTTCGTAGGTGATAAGGGTTAGCCCGTGTGAAGTAGCGGCTGAGATCTGAGCAGGAAGCGCATCTGCAATTGAACCTCTGTTGCCAACAGCTGCCCAATAGCCTGGACAGGAGGGTGGGTCAACAAATGGACCTGC
Source organism: uncultured Bdellovibrionales bacterium (assembly GCA_964556665.1). GTDB lineage: Bacteria > Bdellovibrionota_C > UBA2361 > UBA2361 > CAZKXU01 > CAZKXU01. The sequence continues at coordinate 566 of CAZKXU010000104.1, forward strand.
AAAATTCTGCTCTGTCAGATCCAGAATCTGTGAGCTAGTTATAGCAGCTGCGCAGCCAAGATTTGTAAGAACTGTTGGGTTAACACCATAGTAAAGCGCTACAGCAAGGTGTTTAAAGGTACCCGCGCTAGTCCCAATCAGGGTATTCACTGTTGGGTCTGAATAAGCTTCTAAGAGATCGTCTGTATAGGTGCCAGTGCTACCAAACTGAGAACCAAGCACTTTAATTAATCTTGTTGGGTCAAATACTGCTTCAGCTAACGCTGCAATTTCAACAGATCGTCTGACATGGTAATTTATTCCAGCCTGACGAGCACTCACGCTCGGCCATATTTTTAAGCCCTCCTGTTGTATATAATGATATTGTTCAAAGATTCCATTCCAGTTCTCATTTGAATACTCTAAATATACCCTACTATTTGAATTAAGTGTTGCCTGTAAGTGGGTAAATAAGCCGGTAACATAACTATCCTGAGCAGCTGCCGGAATAGTAACCCAAACATCCTTGCCGGTTTCATTGGCAAGTGTTGATATTAATTCAGGTGGGAATGCATCTTTTGAATCTCCCTCATAGCCAGAGTACTGCTCGTCCGTGATCAGTCGTCGTCCATTCCAATCAAGGTTATAAAGGTTATCGTTTGCTACCAGTGGAATCATCAATCTAATAACCGAGAAGTCATCCACAAGATCAATAAAGGCTGGATTGAATGGTTCAGTCTTGTAAGTATTGAAAAGGCCAGGAAGAACAAATGCAACTTCACGTACTGGATCCCCTTTTTGACTGACTTGAAATTCAAAAGTGATTGGACCTGCGCCTGCTGTCACGTTGACTGCATGATCTCCAGCACTACTAAAGGTTAGCGGGCCACCAATAATATTAACGCCACTTACCTTTACCGTCCCAGTTCCACGATAGGAAAATGTGTATTGACCACCAGGATATGTCCCGGTTGTCATAATTAATGTCGTAGCTATTTGTCCATTCGCTGGACAGGGAGATTCGGCTATCCAATCCCTGGCATCCAAGCAGTTTGTAGGATACCCAACTTTATTGCCAAGATCGTCAAACCTAATCATTGGTCTTGAAAGTTGAAACATGTCTGCGTACTGAACAGCAGCTGCCCAGTCCGCTTGGTAGTATAAATTTACACCTAGTTGGTTAGATGCTGGTGGCTTAGTCCCTGCTGTCGGTGTTGGAGTAGGAGTACGTGTTGCAGTCGCAGTCGGTGTTGCTGTGGCGGTTCCTGTAGGTGCGGCTGTCGGCGTTCTGGTCGGGGTCGCCGTTGCGGTCGCGGTGCGAGTAGGGGTAGCTGTAGGCGTTCTGGTTGCGGTCGCGGTTGCTGTTGCAGTGGCAGTGCGTGTTGGGGTGGCTGTAGGTGAAATGGTGCCTGTCGCTGTTGCAGTAGGTGTTGGAGTCCGAGTTGCGGTTGCTGTAGGAGTTGAGGTTCGAGTTGGTGTTGCTGTCGGAGTTCTAGTTGGTGTCCTAGTAGCTGTTGGCGTTGAAGTTGGAGTTGAAGTAGCGGTTATAGTTGGAGTAGCGGTCGGCTCAGAAGTTGGAGTAGTTGTAGGAGTAGGGGTATTTGTTGCGGTAGCGCTAGGCGGTGGATCCGCTGGAGGTGGCTCAGGAGGAGAAGGTAATATTATAGGATCCTTATCTTCATTCTCACCTTCGCCAATTGGTTTCATGGCACTTAGACAATAATCTGCACTTCTTTTTGTATCACGACGCCTTGCAGAAAGTGCATTGGCTAGAGATCGATTGCCCTCTTGCGCAGCGACTTTCTTTTTATAGGCTAATCGTGCTCTTAGCTTATCAGAGTCTATTAGAAACAAACTTTCCCCGATATTTGGCATGCCTCGCCATATTAGGCCAGTAGTAGTATCACAAGTATATCTGGTGCTATTCGGCACTTTGATAAAGCTTGATTGATTCCCCTCTGTAACGATAACTTTAGTGCGAGCTAATGCTGGTGCTGGTATAGATATGAGAATTCCAAGTAATAGTAGTGCGAATCTGGTCACTAGCTTTCCGGGGGTTATATACATTCGCTCTCTGTTTTAAGATCCTGCTGTGAGTTAAGTGAATAGCTGCAAGCTTTATGCCTTATCCAATGGGCAAGTATATATGTCAGGAAATTAGTAAGACACTTAACATTACTAAGAGATATTCGTAGATGAGAGCTGTATGCTTAAGGTAAGCCACTCTTTTTTTTTAGGCAAACCTCTCTTTTGCAGCATCTTTTTGGGGAGCCTCAAGAGGCATGAGGAGGCGCAACCTTCTCTTCTGTGGTTGAAGCTCCAAACATCAAGAAAACAACCTCAGTAGCTTCACCACTTTTCGCAACCCCTGGGCCCGACAGACTTGGAGCAAGTCTGTCGGGCCCCAGATAGGAGGGCGTGCTTCAGTTCTCGCGTCTGTCCCAGGGTAACTTCACCTGCTGCACGTTCCCCCAGTTTGCAGCAGCTGCGGTGCCGATCAGCGTTCCTCGACCGAGGAATTGCGGCCCAATTCAGCATTCGCCAGACTGACTTGCATACACATATCCTACTCCGAACATGCCTGGCTCTTTGAAGTGGCCTAGGTTCATGCCGTTACCTTGAGCGTCGCGAAACACAGCAGTCGCTGTGCCAGCGAGGCCGTCGAAGTACATACGATGGCCCTGCTCGTCGAAGATCCTGGTCCCCACCATTCCCGGTTCGAGAAATCCGAGCTCCATCCGTGACCGGCCTTCCTTGTCAAAGAAGACCAGTTTCCCCTCCCTCAACTCAGCCCTGCTGCCATCGGCAGCAAGCGAGACCAGCACCGTTGGTTCGACTGGGGTGTTAGTCTCCTGAGGCAAGAACAATGCGCCTAGGGCGGCGCCAGTTAGAACGCCAAAAAAGTTCCGCATGAGAACGCTCCAAAGAAGTGATCTAAACCCACCTCATAACCGAAGTGGCCAGTCCTGTCATATAGTCTATAACACGACTAGCCACTTCAAAACCTTCATTGCTTCAACCACCCTAACATTATCAATTTCCCGCTCTAATAGAAAGTAGTTAATAGCTCCAGTTTTAGATTGGATTTATAGGTGATGAACGGAGCAGTTGACTGTCTCTAGACCTCTCGTAACACCTTCAAATACTGGATAATTAACCCTTTGATCGGAAGAAACATGAGTGTCGCTCGATTGATGCTTCCGTATTCAAGCTCCCAGGTTCGAATCTCTGCAGGTAATTCAGCAAAAAGATCACTAAGAGGTTTTTGACTATTTAGCTCATATGGATACCGTTTCTGTACGGTGGCGATAACATCACTCTCTGCAAAGCCCTGTTTACGCAGTTTGACCGCAAGCTCCCCGGTCTTAAGTGCTTCATTAATCCTAATATCAAGCCGCTTAATCTCATCTTCACAAAATTTGATCTGTCGGGACTTTAACTTCTTTTCATCTAGAAGCTCTTTTAATTCAAACTCCATCAGAGGCGGAAACATGCTGCCCTCAGCTTTGACAAGCTCCATAATCCGCTCACGATAACTACGCAGAAAATAATTGATAAATAGAAAACGTTCAGGTGACTCAAAGTAGGGCTTGCTAACCATGCGGTTGATTAGCTCTATTAATCCCGCTCTTGTTAGGCGGTAAGAGGGAAGGCGGCCACGGCTCAAACGTCTAGCAAAGCCCTCCTTAGTGAGGTGCATTAAATAGCGGGAGATCTGGGTGTTTTGGATAGTAAGTTTCTTAAACTCATAGGCATGCTCAATCCAGTTTAGAAATAGTTCAACTAGAAATTTTACATCCTTCTGACGGAAGCCCTCGCTCCCAGAAGTTGCCTGGGCTGCTATAGCAGCTGCTACAATGAAGACCTCGTTACGTTCGAATAATGATTCTTTACGCATTACGTTACATTGTAACATAAATATATCAATAAATAAACTCCGTAGAATCATATAAAATATCATTAATACAAGGCTATAGCTCTTATGAGTTACAATGTAACTATGTTTCATTAGCTTATCAATAGAATCGCCGTCATAATGTTTATTGTAAACTTTATTTAATAGGAGATTTATATGAGAACATTATACCGTTTGGCGGCTTCGATTAAGGCTAACTTTGACTGGATGGTGTCGCAGGTCGAAAATCATGAGGCACTTGTTAATTCAGCGATTAATGAGGTGCAGCAGCATGAGGCGCATGCCAAGGTTCAGCTTAATCGGCTGCGAACAGAGAGTGAAAAGATGGAGCGGGAGTTGAAAAGCCTAAGTGCTGATGAAGAAAATTGGCGAAAGCGAGCAATTGACTCTGCTAATAGTGATGAGAAAAAAGCCCTTGAGTGTGTAAAGCGGCTGCAAAATGTTCGTAAGAGAAAAGAGACTCTAGCGCAGGATCTAAGCGTACAGCAGAAACTAGCAGAGCAACTGACCGCCGATCTAGGGCAGGTTAAAGGCAGACTCGACACATTAAAGCGACAAAGAAATGCACTACGCAGTAGGGAATCGAGAGCCGCAGCTCTAGCCGCCGCTTCAATGGGTGAGCACTCATTGGTGGGTGAATTAGATAACATCTTCGAGCGTTGGGAAGTTAAAGTCGTTAAAACCGAGGCTGAAGCAGAGGTAGAGATAGATTCAGTTGATGCGCTGGAGGAGGAGTTTCTCTCGGTTGAAGAGGAAGAGGGGCTAAAAGAGGAGCTTAAGCGGTTAATGACGTCTTAAAGAAAGTTGGGAAAGCGGAGCCGAAGCTCCGCTCTCTCAAGATCAAACTTTAAATTTATTCCGGAGATTAAAATGGAAAACTTAGTAAGTGTACATATAGAAGATAACAACAAAGTAAGAGAGCTCTCACGACCTGAGAGGCTCTCTCGCATATTACGACTAGTAGCAAGTTTAACTCTAATATCTGCAGCAGCAGTGTTTCTTTTGCAAGGGCTTACTGCATTTGATTCTACACTGCGCGTGGTTCTCTTTGTTGTTTTTACAGCAGTATTAGCAGGGACCGGATTGTGGTGTGGACTACGGTTAAAAGATGATAAGGCTGCAAGAACTGCTTTGGCCCTTACTCTTTTGATAGTTCCGGTAAACTTCTCACAGTTTGGAGCGTTAATTTATTCACTCTACTATCGAGTTACAACTGGGCCTCAGATTTTTATTCTGAAAGCAGGATCTGCTCTTAGTGTCTGGATCGCATTAGCGCTTTCGCTCTGCTTGCTGCTACCGATCGTCTACACAGGCTTTGCAGCACTTGCTCGTTCCCGAGTAGTTGAGTTTAGTAAGGTTTTTCTACTATTAAATGCACTTCTCTTAGTTCCTACTCGTGAGACTAACTTGATTGGAGCTCTTTGTATTGCTGCGCTTATCTTGATCTTTCGCACTGAAGCAGGTAATGGCGTTGAGCTGAGAACGGTTGAAGGGAAATTGGCGCGGCTCTCTCTTTACCTTCCGGTTATTATTTTGGTCGGAAGAAGCCTTGTGATGTACCAGGCCGATGCGATCTTTATCAGTCTCTTACTTGGCGCGCTTGGGTTTATTCTCTTCTCTGTCATGCCTAACTATTTGCAGAATAGAAGAGGATCTCAATATCTTCAACAGCTCGGTGCAATATGTTTTATCTCTTCCTGGGAGACATTTGCAAACGCCGCTTTTTTCAAAGGTACGATGTCAGCGATTTGCTCCTTGGGAGCTGAGAGCTATCTGCCGGTGCTGGTCTTACCAGTTGCGGCTATACTATCTCTGCTCTCGATCTTTGCGATAAGTGAAGCAGTGCTTTATCGTACTCTTGCCTCTATAGTAGCAATTGTATGCGCTGTGCTTCAGCTTATGATCTTTGGTGGAATTATGGCCTCAATTTTGATCTTTGCACTCTCGCTTGCCTTAACTACGCTCGGTGTGATGCGGGATGAGGTTGGAACTACCAGGATTGGTCTGATCGGAGTCTGTGTCGCTCTTTTTTACCACATGCGCTACGCCATGGAGCTCTATACGTTTAGCCCTTGGTTAACCTTAGGCAGTCTTGGTATAACTATCTTAGTTGCCTCGTCCTTAATTGAGAAACATTTCGGAGCTGTGATGGGAGTAACCTTAATAGTTAGAAGAAAATTGGGGATTATTGGAGATGAAAAGTAATACTGCTAGTATCGGCTTTAAGGCGCTCATGTGCACCCAATTCATGGGCGCCTTTAATGACAACTTCCTTAAGACCTCGGTCCTACTGTTAATAGTTAAGGAGATCTCTGACCCAGGTCAGGAGAGCTTATATATGAGTGTGGCCGGTGCGATGTTTGTTGTGCCATTTCTGCTCTTTTCCGCCTACGCCGGGCCACTCGCAGATCGGATCAGTAAACATCTGATCATACGAGCTGTTAAATGGATTGAGGTTTTGATCGCTTTGGTTGCGCTATATCTTTTTTGGTTGGGAAGCATTTTCGGCCTAATGGCGGTAATTTTTGCACTTGGATTCCATAGTACTTTTTTTAGCCCTCCCAAGTATGGGATTCTGCCAGAAATATTAGAGACAAAGGATCTTTCGCGCGGGAATGGCTTTCTCGAATTCTGGACCTTTACAGCTATTCTAGTCGGGACCGCCGTGAGTGGCGTGGTCTTAAAGTCAGCTATAACTCTTTTGCCAGGTGTGGTGGCGTTAATAGTAGCTGGCATAGGATTAAGCAGCAGCTATTCTATTACCGCGGTCAAGCCAGCCGAGTCAGAGCTACGCTTTAAACTTAATCCGTATCTTGAGATTTTTGAAACAATTGCTGAAATTTGCAGCGTGCGCGGGTTGTTTTTGACCTTAATCGGTACAACCTATTTTTGGTTTGTAGGTGCGCTGGTGCAACTTAATCTTCTTGTCTATGCAGAATCTTTGGTCAAGACAGATGAACTGGGCACCGCTTTTCTAATCACAGCACTTACCTTTGGAATCGGTGTAGGCAGTATTTATACTGGCAAGGTCTCTGAGGGTAAGGTCGAGCTTGGACTCGTTCCGATAGGCTCTTTTGGTTTGGCAATTTTTGGAGCACTACTTTCAATTTCATATAACTCTATACCTTTTACAGCTCTCACTCTTTTTCTATTTGGTCTAAGTGCAGGAATTTTTAGTGTGCCACTTAATGCCTATTTTCAGAAAAATAGCCCGGAGAGAAAAAGGGGTCGTTATCTGGCTGCTAACAACTTTATTGTATATCTCGGTATACTAGGAGCATCTTTTGCATTTTGGCTGTTTGGCAAGTTGGCGCTCTCGTCAGCTGAGGTATTTCTTAGTATCGGACTGCTCTCTATATTTATCGGTGTGTATATCATTACGATTATGCCTGAGACCTTTGTCAGGTGCATTAATTGGATTATAACTCATACTGTTTACCGTCTTAAGGTGGTAGGAGCAGAGAATGTTCCTGAAGTTGGAGGCGCACTGATCGTTAGCAATCATGTCTCATATGTGGACGCTTCTCTTATCCAGGCCTCTCTTGGGCGTCCTGTGCGCTTCATTATGTTTGGTCCAATCTATGAGATTCCATTAATTAGTTGGGTTGCTAAGGCGATGCGTACAATTCCGATCTATCCAGGCAAGGGACGGCGGGGGGTTATTGAGACTTTGCAATTAGCAAAAAGTATGGTGGCTGAGGGTGAGATAGTTTGTATTTTTGCTGAAGGAAGCATTACTAGGACTGGGAACCTCCTCCCATTTAAGAAGGGATTCGAAACTATTATGGATGGGTTAGACGCTCCTATTATCCCAGCGTATCTAGACCAGGTTTGGGGCAGCATTTTTAGCTTCGAAGGAAAGAGATTTATCTGGAAATGGCCAAGGAAGATTCCCTATCAGGCTACTTTACTCTATGGTAAGCCTATGCCTGCCTCCAGCAAGGCCCAGACGGTAAGACAATCTGTGCAGGAGCTGTCAGCGGAAGCGGTTCAATTCCGTCCCTTTCAGGATAAGGATCTGGCAAGTGCATTTATCGCCCAGGTTAAGCGTACACCGTTTCGCAACTCAATCTCTGACTCAACCGGTCAGAGCCTTAACTTTCTTAGTACGTTGGTTGTAGGCGCTGCATTTTCAAGGAGACTCAAAAAGCTAACATCATCAAAAATGGTAGCAGTATTAATGCCGCCAAGTGTTGGAGGAGCACTAGCCAATATCGCAGCGACATTAACAGGGCTAGTGCCGGTTAACCTGAACTATACAGCAGGTGAAGAGGCGATTGGCTCGGCGCTTACACAGTGTCAGATAGAAAATATAATAAGCTCAAGAAAGTTTTGCGAAAAACTAAAGTTAGAAAGGTTAAAGGGGCTTGTTTTTATAGAGGATTTAATTGGAGAGGTAGGAATACTAGAAAAATTCATCCTGACTATGCAAGTGCTGATACTACCTCAAGCATCTCTGCGTCAGCGCTTCGCTGCAACTAGGGATGCTGGTGCGCTTGCAACAGTTATATTTTCAAGTGGCAGCACTGCTCAGCCCAAGGGTGTAATGCTTACTCAACTGAACATTACAAGCAATATAGAAGCCATATATCAACTTTTTCAGTTGGGTTCAAAAGATTGTATGTTAGGGGTGCTTCCTTTTTTTCACTCATTTGGTTTTACCGTGACTCTTTGGTTTCCACTACTAACTGGTATGCGGGCAGTTTATCACTATAATCCAATTGATGCCGGCACTATCGGTAAGTTGATTGCAGAGAAGTGTGCCACCGTCTTACTTGCAACCCCTACCTTTCTCTCAGTTTATCTAAAGAAATGCGAGACCGGTGAGTTTGCGACTTTGAAACATGTTATTGTTGGGGCGGAGAAGCTTAAGCCTGAATTGGCACAAGCCTTTGCTGAGAAGTTTGGTCTCCGTCCGCTTGAGGGATATGGCTGCACTGAGCTATCACCGGTTGCCGCTATCAATACTCCGGATTTTAGTGACGGCAAAAATTCGCAGGCTGGTAGTAAGATCGGCAAGGCAGGTCATCCACTGCCAAATGTTGCTGCAAAAATTGTAGACCCCGATACTTTTGTAGAACTGACAGCGGAGCAGGATGGCTTACTGTTGATAAAGGGGCCAAATGTAATGAATGGCTACCTTAATAAAGAAGAGATGACCAAGGAAGTTATTAGGGATGGTTGGTATGTAACCGGTGATATTGCTAATTTTGATCAGGACGGTTTTATCCAGATAACCGATCGACTATCACGCTTTAGTAAGATCGGAGGGGAGATGGTGCCACACATTAAAATTGAGGAGCAGTTACAGGCCATTCATAGTGAGACTAGTCAGGTTTTTATCGTAACAGCCGTCTCCGATGAAAAGCGCGGAGAGAGTCTGGTGGTTTTTCATACAATTGATATCGATCCGGTTGCAGTTAATAAGAGCTTAGCTGAAAGTGGGCTCCCCAATCTCTGGATTCCAAAGCGGGATTATTATTTCAGAATTGAGAGTATTCCATTATTAGGCAGCGGCAAGATCGATCTTAAGGCCGTGAAGGCTTTAGCGCAGACGCGGGTGGGGGGAGCGAGTTGAATCGGCTCCTCACATAATAAAGGACATGGGATAAACCCCTTAGTTAACAAGAGGGGTGCCGAGAGTTGACGACA
>CAZKXU010000105.1:0-10059 GCA_964556665.1 uncultured Bdellovibrionales bacterium
CTGGGGCAACGCTGCGCGCCATACGTGAAAAAACTTATTTGGCGAAGCACTAGTCAGTATCGGAAGCGACAATTAAGGATTGAGACAAGCGCATTGGAGACTCCTCGTGCTCCAATAGATTTTATACATGCGATGAAAAGAGTAGGTTTTGAATTGGTTAGGTTTACAAATGTCACTCATTATTCGATTCACATTACATTGCGTCGTTGATATTATCCACCCTAAAACATACAAAAGTAGGGTCCTCGTATCTAACTCTTAACCAGGAAAGCGTAGCTAGTTTGCTGAGAAGATCGACGTTACTTCTCTCCACCAGGATACCCTGGACTCCTAGTTTATCAAAATCGATTCTTATCTTTGCTGGCTCAATGGAAAGTGTCTTACCAAGGTTTACAAATTTATTATTACGCAGCGACTTGTAAAATGCGCGCGGCCTTCTTGCGATATATCCGCCATATATCTCTTTCTGATGTAGAGTCTGTCGATACATCGCTTTCTCAGCCTCTCCAAAATCAAATATTCTTGAAATAGAGGTATCGTTTTTAAGTTCATGTAGAGCAGGCAGTGCAGGAATTTCGGTTGAGAATAGTGCTGACGGAAAAAATTCTATAACCGAGATCAGCATTAAGAGTGTTGTTGTGAGTGTGAAACGACGCTCTTTAAGACCTAGAGCTAGTGCCATAAAAAGCAAAAAAATGCCTGGCATTACAAAGCGAGCTGGCACTGGCGGAAAAAATGGGAGTACTGAGTTCAGAGTTTCATAAAAAGGAAGGGTAAGCAGCTTTGTTCCGCCAACAAAAAGGATTGGGCCTAAGGCGAGTAGGAAAAATAGAGCTGCTCCAGTAATAAGCAGAAAAAGTGATTTAAAGTGATTTTTGCTTTTCCAGTTTGCAACCAAAACTGTAACTACTAGAAGAAAAAGTGAGATACCAATATAGGCACCGCTCTCTGCCCAGTTTAACTGTAGCTCACTTAGCAAGCCAACTGCTTGCTGCATACCTCCTATAAGCTGTGTTCTCGCAGGTATAAAAAAGCTAAAGAGATCGGTTGAGTGTAGTAGGGGATCGTGGTTCGGAGTGTAGCTGCGGCTATAAGCCAATGCAGCCGCTCCAATAATTTTTGGTGAAGGGATCAGAATACCTAATGCTGAAGGTAGAATGATACTCTTAACAGTGCTGCGCAGACCAATTTCTCTAATAGAAAGAATTGAGATACCGACTAGGATCAGAAGTGCAAAATAAAGAAGATAAAAATCTGTAAATCCAAGTAGCGCTAGGCAGACAAGCAGCAGTATCTGCCAGGTTAAACTCCTCGGTTCTGCTATGATCTTCATTAAGGCAAGCGATATTAGTGAGATAGGAAAAGATATAATCAGATTTAGGTGTCCTCCTGCCAGGTGCCCTAAGAAAAATGGATGAATAGTAAATAAGATTCCGAACCAGAGCGAAATCTTTAACGAATGCGAGATCTCTTTAAAGAGATAGAAAGCCGCCATGAAATTTAATATGAAGATACTCCAACATAGTAAGGTGTATTGAAACTCGAGTGAGAGCGGGCTTAGTATCAGTGCTGCTGGGAGTAGGATTGACTCGGAGATGTTATGTAGTAAAAGATCTGCACCGTTAGGAGCAAATATAAGTGAGCTCTTATAAAGATGTGGGACAGCTCCTCGCAGATACTCTCCGCACCACCAAAGTGACCAGAGCGACACCCATAGATCTGAGAAAGTCGAAGGTACAATTTTACCGGCTGATGACAATGTTGGCCAAAAGAGGAGGGTGATTAAAGTTATGCCAGATAAGAGATACCGCATTTATGATATGAGAAATAAGTATTAAGATTTTTCTTGGGACCGCGGAGCTCCAGCTCCGCTTTGTACGAGCTGTAATTCCATGTATAGCGGAGCTGGAGCTCCGCGGTCCCGGGATCAATTTATGTTACAGCGTATTAGTGAACTATATATGGCTTCTCTTGGCAATTTTCTTTCTATTATAATCATCTCGCTATTCATCGGCTCTATTAACTATTGGTCGGTGAATTTCCCAAATGCCGATGATTATACAGCCATACTTCTGCCTCTAATTGAATATACGAAGAGCAGCTCTTTATCTCCATTTTTCGAACCGCATACGCAGCATTATCAGATTCTGCTTCGACTAACTGCATGGCTTACAACTTTAGTTTATGGGGCAGTAAACTTTAAATTACTGATCTTTCTCGGATCTTTATTTATAGTGCCTCTAATTTTCTTACTAGATCGATCTGAAAAAACGGCTTCACCCTGGAGACGCTGCATGATCAGCGCTCTTCTTTGTCAGCCCGTGTACGTAGAGGCAACTCAGTGGGGAACAAATGCAATACCGTACCTGTGGGTAAATGTCTTTGCTTTAGCAGCGTTTATTTTAGCGGAGAAACAGTCTGCGGCCTCATTTTCTGTTGCTGTACTAGCCGCTTTATTTTCTGCGCTGAGTTGGGGAAACGGTCTTTTGGTGCTGCTTTGTTTATTTCTCTTACCAGAATCATGGTCACGTCTCCGACTCACCGTACTAAGCGTCATTACGGCCGCCGCATTCTATCTATATTTTTCAAATCCGGCGCTTTCTTCGAATCATAATCTGCTCTCTAAATTGCCCGCGCTACTGCTCTATCAGCTACAGACCATAGGCAGTGCGTTTGGTTTTCTCTCTTACTCGTTCTCCTTGGCGGTAGGAATATTACTCATGCTTTGTTGGATTGTGTTCATTCTTCGGGATTATAAGCTGGGAGGTGTGAGCCAATTATTGACTCCGCTCTTTCTTTTCGAATTGTATCTACTTGGCAGCGCCATGCTTTGTGCCATCTTTCGCCTGTCCGAAGGAGGAGATAGCGCTTATTCTACCGGACGGTATACCTTAGTTTCAATTCTCTTCTGTATCTGTATCTTCCTCCGACTAGAAAAGTTTGCCGAGTTGCGAATGGCGCTTCGGGTTACGGCTCTGGGCTGGTTAGTATTTGCATACGCTACTTACTATAACGGCTATATCTTAAGACAGCAGCTGCTTACTGATTCATTATTACGTTGGAGTTGTTTCAGATCCGGTTTAGCAGGCATGGGCTGGGAGAATACCTTGGATATTCACTCGCAGGCCGAGTCGTTAGGTTTAATCAATATCCCAGGCACGATGGTTTGTGATGCTAACTTCAAAGAACCGAGTGCTGCTGCGGCTGATGGTGGAGTAAGTACAGATGCCGTAATAGAGCTTGAATATTTTTTGCAGAAAAATAAGCTTTTACATCTTGCCGGCTACGCATTTCGTCCTGAAGATAGCAGATGGAGTGGAAAATATGAGTTAATCTTAAAATCAGATCTAAACCGTTTTCATGTGCCCTTAGAGTTACGAATCAGGCCGGATGTGAGTGCTCATATCTGTAGACTTTCAGTAAACAGGAGCTTTAAAACTGTCGAACTAGACAGGACTGGTTTCTCCGGATTTATTACACTGGAGGAGATACCCCCCGGAGTTTATGACCTGTTTATAGGCATTGAAAACGGAGGTGAAAAATTTTGGGCGTCGTTAAAGAGATCGATTATGATTCTATCATCTACTTAAGCTCAGCAAAAAATCTCTCCAATACCTTCTGCCGACTGGAAGACTCTCCAGTAGCAGGTGGAACGCAGGTCGTGCTAGTACTTGTGGCATCGTCGCAGGTGAGGCGCCAAGGAGAGTTTCCTGCTTCTGTGAAGGTGAAATAGAACCATCCGATATCAAGCTTTTTTAAGGCTTTGAAAACATCCGTTAAGTAACGTGTTGCGCCTGGCGCAGTTCGTGATACAGCAACTTCTGGCATTAGCATTTCAAGATTATTCCTTTTTGCATATGCTTTAAACTTGCTCAGTGAGTCAGTTAAGCCAGCACGGGTGCAAAGTTCACTCCGTTTTGATTTGGCATTTCCCACTTTAGTGCAGTACGGATATTTTATTACGTTATCGTTAGTAGCACTTGGTGTGTCCTGATGGGTGTAATTGAAAGGGGTATACATATTTGCAAGAATCCCCATATTTCCCCTTCTAGCAGCTAAATTTACAGACTTAGGTAAGTTTGGATTACCATAAAGATTCATATAGAAGATGCGCGGTTGGCTATCCTCAGGCGTGCTATCAGCATCCCGGATCGCGTCAATTAGCTGCTCTTGAAGTTCAAGCCAGGCACTTTTATCCGCTGGTGGAGCCGGTTCACTAAATAGTTGGTATGAAACTTTGTCACCGAGCGAATTAAATCGAAGAGCAATACGTCCCCAACTCTCAATAAGCAGATCCCGCATCCATTGATTGGATGAGCCAGGAATGAGTACGCGGTCTACCGGCTTGCCATCTGTAGATCTGCCACCAGGTGCTGTGTGAATTGATAATAATATTTTTAGTCCCCACTGATTTGCAAATAGATCTACTAAGGTATCCATCTGTGGAAGTACGGTATTATCTATCCAGGCACGATACTCTGTCTCTGTGTGGGTCTCTACGCTAGGATTAAGGAAATATAGCCGTATGCCGGTTGCGCCGGCATCACGCATATGAGCTATATAGGCCAGATCGTCCGCAGTTAGTTCAATACCGTTTACACCGCCACCTCGGATCTCAGCTTGGGCAAAAAGATTATAAGGGGTGCAAAATAAGATTATAGTTAATATGAGAAGAGTTTTATATTTCATCTTGGTATAACCTACTAATATTTTAACCTTAATGTCTCGTTCTTTGGATAGGATATCGTCCGAAAATTGCCAGTTATGCAATTTTATTTCAATCCTTCCTTCTAACTAGCCGAATCTCTTTGAGATTTATACAAGCTGTCGCATGCAGCTCTATCTTATAATCGTTATGCAGATTCTCAATACTGTGTGACTAAACTTATTTTTGAAATATTGCAGCTCTTGTGCAGTGATGTATTTTCTGGCAGAAATATTTATCATCTGCTTGTGTCCCAGGGATTCCCTGGTCGAATCTTGGATTATACGTATTGGAAAAATAGAATATGATCGAAGTCCAAAGCCTTGCTAAGTTCTACGGAGACTATTCTGCTGTCTCGGATATCAGCTTTACAGCCCAGAAAGGTGAAATCGTAGGCTTTTTAGGCCCAAACGGAGCTGGAAAAACTACAACCATTCGCATGTTGGCAACTTTTTTACCGCCTAGCTCCGGAACGGCAAAAGTAGCAGGGTTTGATATCCTTACAAACTCTGATGAGGTTCGTCGCCATATAGGTTATCTGCCCGAAAACCCGCCACTCTATAGAGAGATGATGGTGCATGAATATCTTAAATTTGTGGCTCAAATAAAAGGGGTACCCTCACGTGAAATTAGATCACGGGTAGAGGAGGTAATTGAGTGCTGTTTTCTGACTGATGTACGGCGTAAACTCTGTCAGCATCTTTCACGTGGATACAGGCAGCGAGTTGGTATAGCGCAAGCTATCATACATAAACCGGAGGTGATCATCCTTGATGAGCCTACTAGTGGATTAGATCCTAAGCAGATCGTAGAGATTCGAGCATTAATCGCAAGTTTGGCGCAGAACAATACGGTAATTTTAAGCACCCATATTCTGCCCGAGGTAAGCAGTGTCTGTAATAAAGTTGTTATTATTAACCACGGCCGCATTGTAGTGCAGTCCTCACTTGCGGATCTTGTAAAGGAAAAGTCACTTGAGCAGGTCTTTATGGAGTGTGTAGCGAAGGAGCACTAGTATTTATGCGGAATATTTATTCGATATTTAAACGGGAGGTACTCTCGTTCTTTGTCTCGCCGGTGGCGTATTTTGTTATTACCGGTTTTCTTCTTTTGGGTGCTTATTTCTTTTTCAATCTGCTGGCCTATTTCAATCTGGTAATTACCCGCTACAATGCGATGCCATATCATTCCCCTGGTCAGCCTAGCCCTAATCTCAACCAGTGGGTATTGGAGCCGTTTTTTCAGACGATGATTCTAATACTGGTTTTCTTGATTCCTTTACTGACGATGCGAATCCTGGCTGAGGAGCGACGCTCCGGAACTTTTGAGCTTCTGCTAACCTCACCGCTCTCCGTCTTTGAGATAGTGATGGGAAAATTTCTTAGCCTCTTTTTCACGGTCGCTCTTATGTGCTCATTTCTTTTTATCTTTCCTTTGCTGCTCTGGCTTTTCGGTGACCCTGGACCTGAGGTCATGCCGATGTTTAGCGGATTTTTAGCTGTAATTCTGAGTGGATTAGCGTTTGCAAGTGTGGGCATGGCGGTTTCTTCCTTTACGGAGAATCAGATCGTGGCCGGTATAAGCAGTATGGTTGTGCTGCTTTTATTGTACGTAATTCAGTCACCTGCAGAATCAATCGGAGGTGTGGGACAGGAGGTGTTGGAATATCTCTCTCCGGTTATGCAAGCTAGGGAGCTTATTAAGGGAGTGGTCAGTGTCAGCACACTTATTTATTTTTCGACTTTAATTACACTTGGAATATTTATTTCGCAACGAGCGCTAGACGCGCAGCGTTGGCGATAAGTATAGGTAATTGCAGTGTTTGGCCTTGTTATTAGTTATGCGGATGAATAAAAAGGATTATTCTATATGCGATGGATAAAATTCACAGGGGTGTTAGGTGGAGTTCTGATGACCTTTGGTGTTGTAGGTGGATTTGTATTTAACACCTTTCTCGATCCTATTATTGCACTTCATATCGTCGCTGGAGCGGCCTTAATTGCATCCTGGTTCGTGCTAGCCGGGGTTAAGCATATTCATATGTCAGGTGCACTTGTCAGATCTCGCCAGGCCAGATTTGGTTTTAGCGCCGGTGTCGGCATTATAGTCTTTGTAGGAATTCTAGGGATTATTAATTACATCGGCTTCAAAAATCCAAAGAAGTGGGACCTGACTGAGGAGAATGTGTATAGTCTCTCGGAGCAGAGTGTTAAGATTGTGTCAGCCTTAAAAGAACCTTTACGATTGGTTGCTTTTACCGGGATAGGGGCGATAGACGAGGACCAGTCTAAAGACATGCTGCGTCGCTATAAGGATCTCTCCGATAAGGTTAGTGTTGAGTTCATAGATCCGAATGCCAAGCCACACCTTCTTGATACATACGGAATGAAGACAGGTAATCTTCTCTATATTGAGTACGGCAGCGGTGAGAGCAAGGCGCAAAGTAGAATTAATGAAGTAAAGGAAGAGGATGTTACTAACGCCATTATTAAGCTTACTAGAGGGGCAACTAAGAAAATCTATTTTGTTGAAGGCCATGCAGAGCCAGCGTTAGAGGATGGCACTCAATTTGGTCTGAAAAGTTTAGTCGATGCTGCTAAAGATGAGCAACTTTCGGTAGCGGGACTATTTTTGGGGGAAAAATCTGAGGTGCCTGCAGATGCTGCCTTAGTTGCTCTAATCTCACCGAAGAAGGTATTACTGCCGCAAGAACGGGAGATGTTGATTAAATATGTAGAGGGTGGTGGCAGACTCCTGATGATGACCGATCCTGAAGGTCCAGCTGACATTCGAGAGATATCAGCTCATTTTGGAATAAACGTTGGACAAGACGTGGTGGTCGATCAGCAGTTAAAGTTATTCGCTGGCCCGGCTTTAGGTGTTCAACCATTGGTTAAGAATTACGGTGAGCACGCTATCACTAAAGGGCTTGGACCACGTGATATATCCGTTTACACATTAGCAAATAGCGTTACTACAGGAACAAAGGCGGAGGGCGCTACTTATGTAGAGCTTGCCAAAACAGGACCTGTAGCTTGGGCTGAGACTAATCTGAATAGTCTCTTCGATCAGAGTAATCCTACCGCAGAGAAGGATAGTTCTGATGTAAACGGCCCAGTCTCGATGGCCGTTTCATATGAAAAGAAGATGAAGAATAATTCGAAGTCTGAAGATAGTGAGCCAAATTTTGAGCAGTCTGCAAAGTTAGTGGTTTTTGGAGATTCGGATTGGATCAGAAATGCGAGTCTCTCTCTCTATGCACATCGTGATATTATACTGAATACTTTGAATTGGCTGGCTGGAGAGGAAGGGGGGATTGCGCTGAGGCCTAAGTCGATCCGTGCCTCGGTAGCTCCGATCTCTCAGGGCATGTTCGTCAACTTACTGCTCTCAAGTTATGTGCTGCCTGAGCTGCTCCTTATTTTTGGTCTTGTTGTATGGTGGAGACGGAGATTTGCTTAAGATAAGAATCATTTCTATATGAAAACTAAAAACCTGCTGGTATCGATGCTAATTTTTTTAGGGCTGCTTGGCTATATCCGCTGGGTAGAAATGCCTAAACAGGAGGCAGAGCTGTCAGTAGGCAAGGTTTTTCCTGGCGTTTTGACTAATGATCTAGAGAAAATTGAGATAACTGGTAAATACGGAACGATCGCTTTTAAGAACGGTAGTTATGGTAAAGAGGAGAATAAGACTGGCCCTACTCCTACCGATCTTTGGGAGCTAGCTGATGTCCCCGGCTCGGAGCTTGATGCGAGCACGATTGGCAACTTAATAAATCTGATTTTGGAATTAAAACTTGAAGATCCAATTAAGGAATCAGAGCTGGAAAAGGATCTCTCTGTTTACGGATTTGATAAACCGGAGATGCAGATCAAGGTATCTATTCCTAAGCTTGGGGATGCCAAAGATATTATTTTTGGCAAGTACAATACCTATTTTAGTAAACGTTACATCAAATTGAGTAGCTCCTCTGAGATTTACCTAAATCCCCATACCCTTTTCACGCAGGCAGATAAGCGTAAGCTTGATTTTAGAAAGTTAAATCCTATAACTTTTATTGATAGTGAATTAGCCTCACTTAAAATATCCGATAAACGTAGCAGTCTTAAGTTTGTACAGAAAGATAAAGACTCGAGTTGGCGATTAAGTGAACCAGGTGATTACTCAGTCGACACCGCAGCCTTTACAAATTTAACGAATGAACTTAGAACGGTGCGTGCCGATGATTTTATTGACGATCTAAGTAAGCTAGCCGAGTATAAACTTTTGGAGCCTGAGCTAAAGCTTGTTCTCGAGTATGATGAATCTGTAAAGCGCGAAGCGCTTGAGATCTCAGTCAGTAAGCGTTTAGAGGAGAAAAGAGATAAGGATGGTAAGCCTGATGGTAAAGAGGAGAGATCTTATGTTTACCTTAAAGGCAAGCCTTCGATCTATAAGGTTTCAAAGGATCTAATAGCAGCATTATTCAAGCCAGTTAATGATTACCGCGAGAAGCAGCTTTTCCAGTTTCTCGTAGACAATGTTACAGCCGCAGAGTTTGAAGGGTCGGTCCTCTCTAGTCCTCTAAAGCTTGCTAAGCAAAATGAGGGTTGGACACTAAACGATAAGAGCGCCGACAGCAATTTTGTACAGGAATTATTAAGAGAGCTCACTAAGGTAGAAGCGCGTAGTTTTGTGGAGGTTTCGACCGATCTTGGATTTAGCGCCCCAATTCTAAAAGCAAAAATAACAGAGAGCGGCACTGCTTCAGTCAAACAAGAGAGAATCTTGATTGTGGGTAGAAAAATAACAGGAAAAGGTAAAAAGATTACGTACTATGTTGGAGTTGATGACTTAAAAGAGCCTTTTATAATTGACTCTGATCAGTTTGCAAAGATTACGCCGCGCGTAGAGGTCTTGCTAAAATCTGAGAAGGTTGGGGAAGGGGATAAGTCCTAACATCCAAGCTCAAACTTCAGACCTCGACGTGCATCGTGAAGTTAACTGATACGTCGTGGGCTTATGCCCGGCGGCTCTGAATTAACTTGTAAGCGTAAGCTGCAAGAGTATCAGAAAGAGCTTCCAGTGCGGGTTGTCTAACTGGTAGAAGGTCTAGAATTGCCTGACATTCCCGTATTGATCCAAAGGCTATAATAAAGAATCGTCGTTGATCGGCAGAAGAGACCAACTAAGGTTTTTTAATATCGCTCTTGGGTCATTAAGAGAAGTGCAAGCACTGCTAACCATCTCAGGCTTAGAAAGCACTCCAGAATGGAAAGTTCTTGATTCGTTAGGAGCACACCTTTACAAGTTAATACAGGCTAGTGCTCCTCCAAATAAGTTTTTTCACGTCTAGCATCACATCGTTGCCC
>CAZKXU010000106.1:0-9293 GCA_964556665.1 uncultured Bdellovibrionales bacterium
GGTTAGAACTGCTTTTTCTAGGTTGCCTAAATCCGGCAACTGCCGGATTTAGGATGATACAGTTCACAGGATATGAATTAAGATTTTTTTGTACAGTAATACTATTTTTTAATTGATTTTTAACTTTAAATTAGTTAAACCAAGTCGGCAGAGTTTTAGTTAACACAAAGGCGTAAATGACACGAGTTTTTTCCTATTTCGATGCAGCTCTTGTAAAATACCCGGATGCGGTCGAATTTAAAAGAAGACAGGCTGCAGATTTGCTAAACAGAGCGGCACGTATTCTAAGTGAGCTTGGTCCAACTGAGGAGCGGCTTGCTTGGGTAGTTCAGGATACAGTCGAGCTTCTTCGTCCAAAGGTTAACAGGTATTCAGATAGAGGACTAAAGGGATAAATTTCTCTACCCAATTCTAGTAAGAACTCTAACAGGAGCACCGGTAAACGCAGAAACAACAGGAACTGGACCTGGTCCAAATGTTCTATCAATTAGTGTTGCCCAGCACAGGACTGGGATTCCGCGTAAAGTTGCACGGGTGTGTGCCTCAAGGCTAGATCTCGCGGTCGTGATTACATCTGTTATTAAGATTGCGTGTTTGCCTTTATACTTGGTGCCGTGGCCATTACTCATCTTGCTCTCTAAGTATTGCTCTAGCGGTATATCTTTACCTGTCATCTCTGAGAAATATGCACAGAGTCTCTCTGCAAAAAATGTATAACCGCCCGGCAGCTTAAGAAAAAGCTCCGGTATTTGCGGAGAGACCACGTTCATGATTCTCTCATAGACATACTCAGCGCAGGCGTTTAGATCACTCTCTGTCAGCGCCTCTACACGGTAGTAAACCTGACTTTCGCAACGACCTCCGATCGGGACAGGTTGCTCATATGTATCAGTTACGCGCTCAAAGACTTCATTTATTTCATCTATATTAATCATGTGGAGGGGAATTATAGCATAATCGAGTCGACTCAGGCTATCTCTTTATCAGTCTGAAAGTTTGTAATCCGGATGATATGCTAATTAATTTCCAATATTTGATCTGTGATTCCTGTTTTTCGATAGTTCTGCCTGATAAGCGACGATAGAGTATGAGTGGGTACTACTGATGCCATAAAACATCGTTATCTCTCGATATGTTAGCTGCTAGTTTATTAGAATTATTTTGGAAATTTTCTTTGGGTTTTGACATCTTTATATAGGCTGGTATAAAGTCAGGAAGTTACTTAAGATTTTCGTAACCGTTAGCTCTCTTTTTTATGGAGTTTTAGGTGAATAAGTCAGAATTAATCGAAAAGCTAGCAGAGAAGACAGGATTAAACATTGTTCAAGCCGAAGAGGTTGTAAACCTCATTTATCGTAAAATGCGAGAAACGCTAGTCGGTGGTGGCAGGATAGAAATTCGTGGTTTTGGGAGCTTTGTAGTAAAGGAATATAAGGCTTATCAGGGGAGAAACCCGAAGACAGGGGATCGCATCTCTGTTCCGCCAAAAAAGCTTCCGTTCTTTAAAGTAGGTAAAGAACTAAAGGAACGAGTTGACCACACAGAGAATGGTGCAGCATAAAGTAAAGTTTCATAAGATTTTGTCGATTTGAAAAGGTATATATGTCAATAGATTGGTTATTTGAGCTGGAGCGTTCGATAGAAAATGGTAAAGAGGTTTTAGCCTGTCCTAATATGGGGAAAAACCAGTGGGTTATAGGCAAGCCGTTGCCTGAACTAAAAAAAATGGCAAAGAGGGTAGCCGATCATAAAAAGATGCCTGTCAGTGTAGTGCGCCTTGTTTCAGTACATGATGCAGTTGCAGGGGATCTTTATCTCGCCCCTACAAAAATTGAGGAGCCAGGTAGTCGCGGGGAGCCAAATATTCAATGGTCAACATTTGATACACGTGAAGCCTCAGAGATGATGCGTGATGTGCGTAACGGACCATCGCCATTCTTCGGTATGCAGATTCTAGAAACTATTGGACCTGATAATCCAGCATAATGAAATACAAAGTACTTTCTAAGTTGCCAGTTAAGATTAATGTGGTCGAGGTCGTATCGTCACGATATGCGTCGCATGATCGTCCCAGTAGTTGGGATGCTCGCGTACCAGGAATAGACACAGTCCGAACAATTGATGGAGATCTTATTCAACTAAGGAGTGCTGGAGATCAATCACCTCCTAAGCCAGGTTGGAATCTAATGCTTGTCTCAGGTAATCCAGAGAGTGGGTATGACTGGACCCTTTTCGGAATGCCTGCAGCAAATTAGTTTTTAAATTACTCCAACGGTTGCCAAAGCACGTATTAACTCCCGATCTGAAAAGCGTGGACCGATAATCTGTAATCCCAAAGGCAGGCCATTTTTTGCTGTACCGGTCGGAAATGCCAAAGCAGGCAGGGCTAGGACATTCGCTGCAGAAGCGAAATGATACACCTGCTCAGAGCCGCACTCTTTCCCATTAATCTTAAAAGTTGTAGCGCCATGCAGTGGAGCGGATGAGGCAGCTACCGGTGCAATTATGAAATCGAATTTTGTAAAGAACTCAACCATCTCTAGACGTAATCGATCTACCTGATACCAGCACAGTAATAATCGTTCAGCGCTTAAGGGCGGAAGCTCAGTAGCAATCCGCTGACGCAGTGACTTTACAATCTCAGTTTCTGTCTCCTGGTTGCGCGCTCTCCCTAAAATCACGTTAATCTTATCCTCGACTAGTAGTGCAGCTTGACCGGCTAAAATTATAAATGGCTCAAGGCTCTTTTCGAATGCCGGAGGTGTAAGCTCCTCTGTCTCATATCCTATAGCCTTAAATTTATTCACTGTTTGATTGAGTGTGCTTAGAATCTCCTTATCGCACGGGGTAGCAAGCATAGTAGAAAAATATGCTATTCTTTTTTTAGGGCGCCAGTTTGCAATAGGAAACTCAACCGAATATGGGTCACTGGAGTCGAAGCCTGCAAGTATAGAGAATATTAGCTCAACATCCTCAAGCCGTTTTGCAAAGAATCCGTGACTTCTGAAGAGGCCTGAGGTTGTATGCGGGTGTAGTGTCAACCCGGCGTTTGAGATCGTCCCAATTGAAGAATGTAGTCCGAATAGTCCGCAAAAATTAGCGGGAATTCTTACTGATCCGCCGGCATCTGCACCCAAGGCAAACTGTGCGAATCCGGCAGCAATTGCAGCTGCATCTCCACCACCAGAGCCTCCCGGAGCATAGCTCTGGTTGATCGGGTTAGAGCTTCGGCCATACAGCGAGCTTTCAGTAAAGCTGCGCGACTTCCCATATTCAGCCATATTTGCTTTGCCGATCACGAAAGCACCTTCGTTTAATAGACGCTGTACTATCGCGGCATTCTTGTCGGCCTTTTTTTCATATCCACTTTTATTGCCGTCACTACGTGGCAGGCCTTTGACATCGATATGATCTTTTACCGTAAAAGGTAATCCATGTAGTCTGCCTCTGTAGTTTCCGCGTTTAGCCTCCTGATCGAGTTTCTTTGCTAAGCTTGTACTCTCTTTTTCGTTAATATAGCAGAGAGCATTAATCTTTTTATTTTGATCTGAGATCTCTTTGAGATGCGACTTGAGCAATGAAGCAACTGAGAGTTTGCCGCTTCTAATTCTCTGCGCAGTTTCACGAGCGGAGAGGGAGATCATTTAGTTTTCTCCACTTCAGGTGTATAGGGGAAGATCTGAAGAACGGGTTGCTCAGAAAATAGGGGGCTAAGATCTGCTCCATATTTGGAGTATAGCTTACGAGGGATTGAAAGGTCACATAGATAATGCCTGCCCACATATTCACTGCCTGCGTATAGTCCTGTCAGCGGGGCTCCAAGGGAGAGGGTTGAAGATGCAAATATAATCTTATCACCTGCTTTGCCAGACTCTATATCCAACCCTAAAGGCGCATCAAGTGTGTGTATTGGTGTGGCAAGATCGTTTATACCATCAATAAGTTCAGCCAGAATTGGTGATATAATAAGATTGGGGCGAAATAGTCCAAGCAGCATATTATGACAGCTACCAAGCTTTTTTAATAACCGCTCTGAATCATTCGATCTACTCCAATATTCAATCTCTACAGATAATTTACTAATGGCATTAAGCTGTAGCTCAAGATCTGGGGATGCTTTGCTCTCTTCGACTATGATTACAGTTCCCTCGGCTCCGGCATTTACAAGATGTCGTAGTGTTCCAAGGGCAACTGCACCGCAAAGAGAGTTGTTTACCAGGACGGCTACTTTTCCATCCTTAGCAAATAGTCCGAGAGCATACCTAACAACCATGGCCATGCTGTATGATGAGGCTTCTGTAAGTTGTGCTGGAATAAGGCCATACTCTGAGAAGAGCTCGGCTCGCATGAGCGCCATATTCTTTGGGGAGAGAGGCTCAAACTTATAGCCATTCTTAGTGTAAAAAAGAGGGCTTCCTGCTAAGGGGTTCTGAGGTGTTTGTGAGGGGCTATCTACCATAAATCACTATATTTTCGATGATATCAGGGAGTTATAATTAGCGCCAGAATATTAAGTAATGTCATAAAATAGACGTTTTATAGCATAGGGGAAGAGTAAAGGTACAAGATAAATCGATCATTCTCAGAATTGCGAGAGAGGATAGAGCGGCAAGATTAATTTAATGGATACGAACGATGTCTAAAATTAGGGATACAAATCTACAAGTCCTTATAGTTGATGATAACCCTCAGTATATACTGTTGCTTACACGTCTTTTAGAGAGTGTCTTTGGGTATAAGAATATAACGGCTTTGCAAGAGATTGATAAGGCCTTTCAGTTAATCGCATCTGATCCGGACAAGTTTGGTCTGATGTTTGTAGATTACTGCTTTCCAAGTGGAGAGAGTGGGGGAGATTTTCTAGAGAAACTTCATAATGCAGGCTATATGAAGGATAAGACCGCCTTTTTAGTTACGGCTGAACCTACCGTTGATAATCTAAAACAGGCTCAGCGAGCAGGGGCGGTCGGCGTAGTTGCAAAACCGTTTGATCGACATGAGCTTAAGAAACAGCTTGAGAAGGCCGAGCGCCTCCAGACCATTGATGAAGCCGGATCTTTCTGATAAAATCAGTAACTATTCAGGCCGCCTATGGATCAGGCGGAAATTTTGACTTTTGATGGGTGAATCAATCGATTCACCCATCAAAAGTCAAAATTTCCGGCCTAATATAGAGAGGACCTGAATAGTTACTAAAATCAGCTTCTTTTTCATCATATTCAAGGTCAGTAATCTATGAAATCAGATTCAGTTGTCGCTATTGCGGGTGCTACCGGACTCGTTGGTAATGAGATGCTTATGGTTCTTGAGCAGCTCAAGTTTCCGTTTGGCGAGGTTCGTCTTTTTGCTTCGCAGGATTCAGTAGGAGAGGTATACAAGGTAGGTTCTGACGAAGTTTCAGTTGAGCTTCTCTCTGAGAGCTCTTTTGAAGGGGTCGATTTTGCACTCTTTGGAACTAGTGCTGAATTATCAAAGAAATTTGTACCGATTGCGGTAGAAGCAGGAGCAGTTGCGATCGATAATTCTAGTCATTTTCGCATGGACCCACATGTGCCACTGGTGGTGCCTGAGGTGAATTTTGATGCTATCGGCAAGCAGGATCGAATAATTGCGAATCCTAACTGTTCTACGATTCAGTTAGTGCCGGTTCTAGATCTTATTCATAAAGAAGCCGGTTTGAAGCGCGTTGTGGTATCAACCTATCAGTCTGTGTCTGGCGCTGGGAAAAATGCATTGGATGAGCTTTGGGATCAGACAGCCGCAATTTTTAATCAACGAGATATTGAGGTCGAGCACCTTCCAAGGCGCATTGCTTTTAATTGCGTGCCTCAGATCGATACGTTTCTTGAGAACGGCTATACCAAAGAGGAGATGAAGATTGTAAATGAAAGCAGGAAAATATTAAGGATTCCTGGTCTGCGTATTACCTCTACTGCAGTGCGCGTGCCAGTCATGTATAGCCATGCCGAGAGCGTTAACGTAGAGACTGAGAGGGAGTTGTCGCCGCAGATGCTAGTAAAAATTCTTGAGAAAGCGGAGGGCATTACGGTTTATCCGGTAATGACTGAATATCCGATGCAGATCGATACTTCTGGAGGTGACGAGATTCATGTCGGGCGTATCCGCCGTGATGAGTCGGTTGAGCATGGACTTAATCTATGGATCGTTGCTGATAATGTTCGAAAAGGTGCGGCTTTAAATGCAGTCCAGATCGCTAAAAAGATGCTGCAGGTGCATTAAAAGCAGAGTTTTTATTATTTCTATAGAGATCGCCGTGAACAGAAGGCTACTCGCAAGGGAGTGTGTTCAGGACTCATCTTCATATGCCTAATATTAGACTAATTCTTGAATATAACGGCTGTAATTTTCATGGCTGGCAGGTGCAGCCAGGACTGCGGACAGTGCAGGGAGAGCTTAAAAAAATTATCGAAACTGTGCTGCGAGAGGAGGTGGGGGAGTTGGTTGCAGCAGGGCGCACAGATGCCGGGGTGCATGCGCGTGGACAGGTAATGAATTTTAAATGTAAATCGACTCCTGATCTTGGTCGTCTAGCAAATTCTGTGAGCAGTCTGCTGAAGAATGAGGTCTCTGTGATTGGTGCTGACTTTGTTGGAGATGAGTTTAATTCCCGGTTTCATGCAAAAACAAAGCAGTACTCCTACACAATATTAAACCGTCCAGTTCCTGAAACTATAGATCGAGGATTGGTATGGTTTATTAGCGGCAAGCTTGATCTGCCTCGTATTACAGAGGAGGCAAAGCTTCTTATCGGCGAGCACGATTTTGCAAGTTTTGAAGGAGCAAAATCAGAAGCCTCCTCGACAGTGCGCCGTATCCTTGAAAGTGAATTGATCATACGACCACCCTATTTGACATATCGTGTTGTAGGTGCAGGATTTCTAAAGCAGATGGTGCGCAATATCGTTGGTACTCTGGTGGATATTGGCCGAGGCCAGCTTGAAGTCGGATCGGTTTTGGAGCTGCTCGCATATAAGGATCGTAGCAGGGCTGGAGTAACTGCCCCGGCCTGGGGACTGAGTCTTGATTGGGTAAAATATTAGAATTTTCAAGTTGAGAACGAGTAATCCCATCCACCCTTTTTTCTACGAAATACTCGTAGAATATCCAGAAATGCCTAGGTAATTTTCTTAGTCTAGGTATGTCTATTGTCCTCTCTAAGCTGGCTAATCTGATTATGACTATAAGCCTTGAGTATTGAGCCTCAGATCATAATAGGGTGTTGATTTTATTACGATATTCTATTTGGAGGAATGTTTGTATCGACATTCTAAAATTTTATTGAAAGTAAAATAGCTAAGGATGGCTATTACATTTAGAAACCTAGGATCTTCAGGTGTAATCAATCACCTCAACTCAACTTCACGTGAGCTTAGTCGCACGTTTGATCGTCTATCGAGCGGTCTGCGGATCAACAGTGCATCCGATGATGCAGCAGGCTTGGCAATCTCGGCAGGTCTTAAGCGCGATGCAAGGGTATATAATCAGGGTTTACGAAATGCCAATGACGGAGTTAGTGCGCTCAATATCGCCGATGGCGCCTTAGGTAGTCTCTCCTCAATATTAACCAGAGTAAGTGAACTTGCAGAGCAGTCAGCAAATGGTGTCTATAGTCTCACTCAACGTAAAGCACTAAATGCTGAGGCTGGCAGTTTGATTGATGAGTACAATCGCATCGTAAGTAGCACAACTTTTAATGGTATTAATCTTCTCGCTGGAGGTCAGGGTGAGACACGAATTCAGATGGGCTATGGGGTAGACGCTTCATTAGGATTTATATTTGCACAATACTTAGAACGCGCTCAGGGAAGCGGAACGTTTGCAACTAAAATCGATGTTGCTACAAGTAATGCAGGACAATCAAGTGCAAGTGCTGATTTTAACGGCGATGGTTACGATGATATCGTAACCTCGACTGGTCCGGGCACAACTTCAACAGTTCTACTATCCAATGGCGATGGTACTTTTAGCAGTGTTAATCTTAGTCTTGCTGCAAGTAGTAGCTCAGTATTGGCCGGAGATGTTGATAACAACGGGACGCAAGATGTTGTGCTTACTGATACTAGCGGTCGCATCTATTTCTTTGCTGGTGCAGGTGATGGAACATTTGCCGCTGCCCAGCAAACAGCAACAGGAATTTCTACCCCACTTGCAAGTCAGCTTGTCGATCTGGATGGCAACGGTTCATTAGATCTACTTTTTCGATCCGGCTCAAGTGTGTATCTCTCAACGTATAGTTCGAACGGATTGTTTAGTACAGCGAGCACTATTCTTACTGAATCAACAAGTCTACTGGATATAGGCGTGGGAGATTTTAACGGTGATGGAAAATCTGATTTTACATACAGCAGTGCCGCAAGCACCAGTAATAAAATATACTTAGGAAACGGATCTGGTGGATTTAGTTACGGCTCCTCATATACAACAATTGCAGGCAATAACATAGATGTTGGTGACATTAATGGTGACGGCTATGATGATATCGTTAGTGCGGATGGATCAGCAAACGTTTTATCATTTATTGCAACTAGCGTTGGCACGGTGCAAGCAGGCGTTTCTGTTTCAGGAATATCAGCTACCAAGGTCTTGCTAGAGGATATAAATGGAGACGGTACACTAGATATTGTAGGCACTAACGGCACAACATTAACTACTTCATTTGGAAACGGAAATGGGACTTTTTTAGCTGGACAAACTACCACCACTTCGATATCAAATGCATTTCCAACACTTGGTGACTTTAATGGTGACGGAGCGCTTGATATCGCGCTTTCCAATACTAATGATCTTGATGTTCATATGGCCAATACTAGTGATGTAAGCACTATTGGTAAAGTATACTTACTAGATCAAGAGGGCGCATTAGAGGCGCTTACAACGATAAAAGAGATCATGGCAAAAGTCAGTAAGGAGCAGGGACAAATTGGTGCTAACATGAGTAGGCTTAGCTCCTCCATCTCAAATTTAAGAAATCTTACAGATAACTATACAATTGCCAATAGTCGCATCACTGATGTCGACGTCGCCGAGGAAAGTGCTAAAGTCGTTGGTCTAAAGATTCTTCAGCAAGCACAAGTGGCGCTTCTTGCGCAATCAAAACAAACATCAAATATTATTCTCGATCTTCTTAGAGCATAGATAATTAAATAATTGTCTCAGCAACGCTGATAAATTCAATTGATTTGAAGTAATGTATTGTATGTGGCTGTGATTGATGGCTGCTAGTGCTTCGCCAAATAAGTTTTTTCACGTATGGCGCGCAGCGTTGCCCCAGA
>CAZKXU010000107.1:0-9114 GCA_964556665.1 uncultured Bdellovibrionales bacterium
GCTCCGCTTTGCAGGGATACGGCACTTACTCATTTTTCGGGACGTGTGGAGTTACGTCATTTTGTTCTTCCTGAGTCGGCGCATATCGTCTCTGAAAAAGATATTACCAACGGGGTAGAATGCATAATTAAAATCAGGCCTGAAGCTATGCGACAGCTTCTGCTTAAAGTAATCGCGGAAGCAAAGCAAAAAGGCTGTCCCGATGACCGCAAAGATGCTGCTGGTAAGATAACAATTGCTCTCATTCTCAAACATAACGCTCTGCCTTTTCTTCACGCGAGTTGGATTAAGATTGCTGAAGAGCTTAATCAAGAGTATGGAGAAAGGAATAATATCTCCATAAGGTGCTGCCTTGTTGATTCTTTCGTAGAGGGTTTAGTCGCAGCTCCGCAGCGCCAGCCATTTTATGTTGTAAGTGATAGACAGTTTGCAGATATTTTGCATGTCACCCTTAAAGAACTTGCTTCCAGAGATCGCACCTCCACTCCTGAAAACCTGAGACTTGTCGTAGGAAGACAGAATACAATGGGACTGTATGTGGGAGTGGGTGGGGTCGAAGGTGATTTTGGGACTCAGATTGGGCGCTATACAAGGGAAGCTGTCGAATTCAATATCCGAACCTCTGTCAGACGAGCTCGGGAGCTAGGCTTTGAGAAAGCAGTTGTGGTGCTTCCCGATAGTCTCCTTCCTTTGCAGCGAGCTTTCTGGGTTACTACTGCACATGATATAGCTGCCAGAGAGAATGCTGCGATTGAATTTATCACAATAGATCGATTTATCCGCCAGGTAACCTTCGACCCTCAGTCTCTTTCCGGCGCCGTATTTCCTGCGGGCAACCTTGAAGGGGATATTATCACTGATGCCACCTCCGCTCTTGAAGGAGGTCTTGGAGTTTCCCCTTGTCTAGCCTTCAGCGATACCTGGGCCGATGGCGGTCCTACCGGAGGCTCGGCGCCTGATATCGCAGGTAAAGGAATCGCGAATCCTTTGGCAACTATCCTTAGCTTTGCCATGTTGCTTGATCACCGCAGGTATGGCAAGTTCGGAGCAGCATTAAGAAAAGCGGCAGCGGTTGTTACTTCCTTTGGAACAAAAACAAGAGATCTTGGCGGTCGGGCAAGTACTAACGAAGTCGGAGAGGCAATTGCCGCTGAATTCAGGACGCAGCTTGAGTCTGCTGCTCGGTAGCACTAATCGAGCTCTCGTTACCCCTCCTGCCTAGCGCTGTTAGCTACCGCCTCGCACCAATTTCTAAAAACCTTGCTTGAGATTGAAGTGACGCTACGCTGCTTCTGCTGACCGGCCATGGCCTTAATATTAAGATCTAGACTGCCTCTGATTTTTCCGCCAATTGCATGTGCTTCAATAGATCCGCTGCCTAGAGGGGTTTTTCGTGGAAGTTTAAAGGTAAGTTGAGCTGTGTTATTGGCCATTTTGTAGAGTGCTAACGAGCATTGAGCCGAGCCAAAATTTATATTCAGATTCCCGTACTCGTTGTTGTTTCCACCAGAGAGTAGAACCTTGTATCTTTTGCCGCCTCGTAATTTGGTGGAGTTCATCTGTATGTTTATGCTTGGCGCTGACTCTGAAGCAGCTATCTCCATCTCCTGAACTCGCTTCGTAGCATCTGCCAGTGAGATAGTAAGTGCTCCAAATGCATCTACTATACCGGCGCTGTTTACGACGGTGTCTAATGTTGGTAGATACCTGGTGCTTCCTTGAATCATTGTAACTCTATCATTGGCATTTAGCTCTGGGCGAAATTTAGCAAGCAGTGCAACTACTCCGCTTACCATAGGTGCGGCCATTGAAGTGCCAGAGATAGCTTGATATTGATTGCCCGGATATGTGCTTATGATCTCAATGCCGGGTGCAGCGACTTTGATGGAATGATATCCGTAACTTGAGAAATCAGCTATATTTCCATGCCTATCGGTGGCTGCAACCGATATTAAATTTGGCAGATTGAGACTCGCAGGGTACATAGGTGTTTGGTCGTTATCTTCACCAAAGTTACTGGCGGCGGCTACAAAAGTAATGCCTGCGTTGCCAGCCCTTATAATTGCATCGGTTAAAGCCTGGCTGTATTCTTTCGCGCCACCCCAGGAAGCGTTGATTGCAACTAGGTTAAGTCTGTATCTTGATTTGAGATCAATTACATAATCGATGGCACGAATTGCATCAAATAAGGATCCTGAGCCTGAGGCTCCAAGAATTTTTATAGGTATGAGGGTAACTTTTTTTGCTACTCCACTTATTCCAAGAAAATTATCCCCTTCTGCGCCGATAACGCCGCTGACATGGGTACCGTGTCCGTTGTTGTCATACACATCACCTTTATTAGTAAGAAGATTTAATCCGCGCTGATCATCAACGAATCCATTATTGTCATCGTCCATGCCGTTGTCAGGGATTTCACCAAGATTACTCCAGAGATTATTGTCGAGATCGAGATGGTTATAATCAACACCGCTATCCAGTACTGCTATCATGACCTCTGGAGATCCAGTAGTTAGCTCCCACGCCTCCTGCATACCTAGTCCGTAACGGCGGTCATTTAGGCTCCACTGCTCATCTGCGTGCAGGTCAAGACTTAAGGCCTCCGCTCGAATATCCTGATCTTCCTCACAGTAGTCTACAGTTTCGTTGGAGATTAGGTCAGAGCATGGTCGATCAGAGGAGATGAGCTGCAAACTAGAGGAGAGCAAAGTTGATTTCTGTTGTATTAAAAAAGTGCTGAACAGAGATGGTGCAAAACCGAAAGCTTTGTCCCCTTTTCGCAGCTTAACAATTAGCTTTTTCTCATCGGAGTGAGCTGTCGAGAAAAAGACAAACATCGTTATTAATATGACGGCAGCCTTTAGTGCCCCTGAAGATACCCACATCTGGGAAAACCTAATAAATATAATTACTTACAAAAACTAGATCTGATACTTAGACAACGGTTTTGATGCAATATTAATGAGAAACGGCGTTAATAAATTTTCGTAGATGATAGTCAGGGAGTTTAGCTTCTGTTTCCAGAGCGATGTCATCCAAAGCAGGTGAGCGGAAAAAA
Source organism: uncultured Bdellovibrionales bacterium (assembly GCA_964556665.1). GTDB lineage: Bacteria > Bdellovibrionota_C > UBA2361 > UBA2361 > CAZKXU01 > CAZKXU01. Next base: position 3,059 of record CAZKXU010000107.1, read on the forward strand.
TCTAATTTCATACACCTCGATCTCTCTCTCTCTCTTAGCCCTGTTGTTGGCATTAATAGGCAGACCAGGTCTGACTATGAGTACTCAGAATTTGCTCAATCCTGGTATGACTAGGTCTGATGTCCTTAGCCATTGGGGTGTTGCCTCAGAAAAGATAGAGTATGAGCCTAAGCGGCAGGAGCTATGGCAGTATGGGAAAACCTTTGTGTTGTTTGAGAATGGCAGGGTTGCTCTGTGGGGGCGCGGAGAGTTAAAGCAGTTTCTAGAGCCTCCTGAAAATGATGAGGCGGATACCATCTCAAAAAATAGGGCTGAGCTAGACGCTGAGTTAGATATTGAAGAGCTTAAAAGTCTTAAGTCTGGCGCTAGCGATCCTCTTATAGAGAATAGTATAGAAAAGGATCTTTCCTCCCCAGCGCTATTGCAAAATCCATCAGATCAGAGTGATACAGAATCATTGGAGAGCTCTCCGATCTTTGTTAAGCCGGGAGCCTCTCGTAGTCGAGAAGGGGCTTCTGCCGATCTCTCTTCAGGTCCAATCTTTGTTAAACCTGGAGCTAATACGATACGGAAGTAGGGATAGACTGCTTCGCTATGACAGAAACCAGCTGTTCAATGTATAGGAATTTGCTAGCTGGCATTTCTCATAAACTCCGAAGTAATTTCATGCAGATCGGCCTTCGCAGTAGGAGGCTTATGAGAAATGGCGGCTAGTAAAAAGGCCGATTTTGCAATCCGCTATAGGCATAGATCTAAATCGAATCTTTCATACAAGTAGTTGAAAAGATTCGGACGGTTAAATATGTTGATTAATATGTAGCATCGAATCACCTCCCTTGGCGACCGACAGGGAGCCCCACAGTTTTTGGACGGGCCTCTAAGGTGACTTTTTGAAAAAATGGAGTTCCTGGACAGAAACTACTTAACTCTTACTGTTATCAACTGCTCAAATCTACCAAGCTGACCGTTTGTATTTAAAGCCTCTATGGTAAGAAGAAAGGTAAGTTTACGGCTTTTGCCTGTCGATTTGAATTTTGCCTGCACCTTTCCGCCAAATTTAGAATTATTGTTAAAGAATGGTTGAAGTATCGCCTCTCGCGTCTTGCCATTAGCGGCTGTTGCTACGACACGCACAATCGAAACTGCTGAGCTAGCGGAGACTATATCAGCAGAAGCAATGTTAAATGTTACTGTTTTCTTTATATTATTTACCTTTTTACTTATTACTACACCTGAAATAGTTGGATTTTGAGGAGACTGTCCAACCCCTGTAATTGGCTGTGCGGTCGCCGTTGCTGTAGGAATAGGCACAGAGGTAGCAAGCGGAGGCGGTAGAGGCTCTGCTGGTTCTATATTGACGCTATCATCTAAGGCGTTACGTACACTAATAATACCTGGAACAAGCATAGTGCCGTTCAAGTTCCCAAGAAATTTTGGATTTCTAAGTATACGATTGATAAGCTCAGCAGGGGTGAGTCTCGGAAAAAAACTGGAAAGTAATGCCACTGCACCGCTGGCGTGAGGCGCCGCCATGGAGGTTCCTTCAAAAGATGCATACCGATTCCCAGGAATAGTGCTTAATATTTCTACGCCTGGCGCGCCGATATCTACTGTGGTTTGGCCAAAGTTAGAGAAGTTAGCTAGATTGCCGTTTCGATCGAGCGCAGCAATTGAAAGAAGATTTTCATTTGAGCAGCCACTAGGAAAATCAGGGTTTGTATCATTATTATTTGTAGCATTACCAGCTGCAGCAACAAAGACGATACCTGCCGCATTGAGTGCATTTAAGGCATTCGTAAAATCGGCTGGACAACTACCAGGCCCACCAAGAGAGACATTCATAGCTCTAATATTTATGCCGCGATTTCTCATAAGAATAGCGTAATCAATAGCGGCTAACATGGACGCATCACTTGCACCTCTCTGGTCATGAAAAACATTTAAAGCCATTAGTTTTACATTCTGATTTAGGCCAACGATGCCCTCCTGGTTGTTAGCTATGGCACCGATTGTGCCGGCTACGTGGGTGCCATGGCTGTTAAGATCAGTAACGTCACCATTCATTAGTACTGCGTTCATCCCGTGAATATCATCGATGATTCCGTTATTATCATCATCAATACCATTGCCGGCGATCTCTAGAGTATTAACAAAGAGGTTGTCTTTAAGATCTATGTGCGAAGAATCGATGCCTGAGTCCATAATAGCGATGACTGTATCAGCTGTACCTTTGGTAAGTTCCCATGCCTCCGTAACATCCATATCTATGTTTGTAGTCCCACCATGCTGTCCGAAATTATATATTCCCCACATATCTCCAAATCCGGGATCGTTCGTAGTGGTTAAAGGAGCATCTGCTGGTAGATCAGGAGCCAGCGGGACAGTTGGCTTGGCAGTAAAATCTAGAGAGTCATTATTCCCATTGATGGTAATATCTGTGCCAAGTTTTGGAGTTATTAAGTAATTCTGACGGGCTGCACTGATCGAATAGTTGTCAGCTGGAATACCGAAAAATTTAAATTCCCCAGATGTATCTGTACGAGCAGTAACAGTTTCTCCATTACTCTTAGATGTAAGTGTGACCGTTACACCTGCTACTCCATAATGAGAATATCCAACACTGTTTAAAGGAGCTACTGTAATATTAGTAGGGTAACTTTTATCCTGCTGAAATATCAGAGCTCCACCAGGTGCAGTACCATTTTCCTTAAACTTATTCATAAACACTAGTGGGCCGCCTGCTGTTTTGTCTGTATATATAAGGTCATAGTCGCGATCATTATCGAAATCTGTTGCGATCGTATCAACCAGTTCGCTACCAACCTGGGTAAAGGTAAGATTCGTAGATAGAAATGCTCCTGCCTGATTTCTTACCTGTACGGCATAATCTGTGACTCCAGTACCGATACTACTAAGTCCGATATCAGCAAGGTTATCCCGATTTAGATCGACAACAGTTAATGAGTTAAAGTTGGTTGCAGGCCCTCCTGCGCCAAGATTGTCGATCTGATTAACAGCAGGACTTGTAGGAAATACACCATTTCCACTATTCGTAAAGACCTCGATCCTATTCGGGGTAACAACGACGATATCTAAGTATTGATCTCCGCCAATATCGGCGATTGAGGGCCCAAATACAGAGTTACCAGCATTGTATGTTGGTTTTAAACTTTGTGGTGTTGAGAATTCCGCTTTTCCTTGTGAGAGATATACAGAGACCACCCAGTCCGGATTTCCTGCACCGGTATTGGTCTGTTCTAGCGTAACCAGATCGAGAAGCTTATCCTCATTAAAATCGGCTATCTGTAAGCCAGTAATTCTACCGCCAAGATTGAGCACCTTTGAAGTAAAGGTTCCATCCGTGTTGCTGTAGTAGATAAAGATAGTGCTCTTATTCGTTGCAGGGTCTGTAAATGAGATAACTAAATCATCACCTTGATCGTTAGTTAGATCAGCGCTCTTTACCTCCTCCATCACTAGACCAGTATTGTCGAAAGGTATCTCATCTCCCGGCCTCTGGAAATGTCCACTCCCAAGGTTCTGCGTGATGTAAAGGTTGGTTTCGATAGTACCATTTACATCACTTCTGCCCATCACCAACATATCCGGCAACCCATCATTGTCGAAAACACCATCACCTATAGCTATCTTTCCTATGTCTAGCGCACTTTCTATCGGATAGCTCTGCTTACTCTTATCAAAATTAAGTTGGATTAATTCACTAGCGGTCGTGCCTGAAAGTGAAAGACTGCCTTTTGAATTAATAGGGGCATTAGTTAGCTCTACTTTTCCTGAGAGAGTAAAACCGTTCGCCCTTAGTTCGCGGATACAGTTAGGTCTAATTCCATTAATCTTATTTAATTTGGTGAGAGCTGCAATCTTACCCTCATCAGGTACCGCGCTCATGATAAAGATCCGCTCAGCATTGAAGTTTTTAAAACTGACTAACTTTAGTGCCCCTAGCTCCTTTCTTACCTCAGTACGCGCTAACTCTGCTGCCTTTGTTGACAATCCGCTCTGAGTTACAGCATTTCCGTAACTTACAATATATTCTCCAGGTACGGCGTCTTTGCACTGCGCAAGGACTGTGTTTGAGCAGAGGAGAATGGCTATTACTGATAGGAAGTTGAGTCGTGCTGGGAGTTTCATTAGCATTACCTACAGTCAGTCAGTTTAAGCAAAGTGTCGGAGTACTGGGACCGCGGGCATCTTGCCCGCTTAGTATTAATTAGCACTATGTAGCGGGCTGGAAGCCCGCTGTCCCAGTATCAAATAATTGCAACTAAACTATGGTGCTGTATAAGCGTACACGCCCTTCATGCCAGCGCCTAATTGAAGTGCTCCATCCACTGCAAAGTTGATCTCAAAACCTTCTTTGCCAGCTGGGATAGCATCAAGATTTCCTAAAGAGTTGCCAATAATCTCTGTTGGATAGATACAAACCGTTCCTGCTGGTGCGGTTGGATTTGAGCTTGTACCTGTGCATTTTGAAGAATCAGCTAACTCTAAGCCGCTGTAACAGGTAGAGACACCCTGGCCGCAAAAATTTATCATTTCTTGGTTTAACGCAACCACTACATCGCGAGCACCGAATGATTGATTTGTTTTTGCAGGGAGGCTCTGGAAGATTCTAATTACCTGTTTACTACCGTCAATGTAAGGATAAGCTACTCCAAACGCACCGGTAACCGTTGTGCCACTTGGCATTGGATCAAATGCACTAGCACCTCTAGCGCCTGGCTGTCCGGCTGGACCGACTGGGCCCTGTGCGGATATTGACTGTCCAAGTGTAGCTGTTGTGTTCGCTTTAGTCTCACCACCAGCGCATTTTGGGCGGAAGCTTACCTCTCCAGTAAAATTGTTGATACAAGCAACATATTTTGGAAATTTAATCTTTGTTTGTGCAATCGAAACATCTGCAACTAAAGTGCTGGCTACGAATGCAGCCATGAGAACTACTACTTTTTTCATAAACTACCTCATAAAAATATATAAAACCTAAGCTTGGAGTGTTTATCTACTCCGAACTTCTTATGTAGTTATGGCTGAAGGGAATAATTTGTAGCTTGAAAACTTGTAAAAGAGCTGCTTAAAGACCAAAACAGGATTTTTTTTTAGTCTTTGTAAGAATTATTCTGATCCTATGTTGACATTTAAACAATTCTGCTGCTAAAATCTCCTTCCCCTTGATTGATAAGCAATTTCAACCAAATTCGGTTGAGTTTCTTGGGAGAAGCGAGGTCCTCTAAACCATAATCGCTTCAAACAGGGTAGGGTAATTAGGTCATAAATGCTCGGTAATGAGATGTTTGTATTATGGCCTCTCCCGGCAGCGGCTTATTTAGAAGGACCCGGCGTGTAGCCTTTTTTGAACCGTAATTTATCGGTAGGCCTTATTTTTCACTCTCTTTGTTTAAAAGGGGTTGAAAAGTACGGCTTTGTGCTTGAGTTTGTTAATTCAGTATTTTGCAGTACTAACATTCTACCCTTTTTTCAATTTCAGCTCTTAAAGCTAAAATTAAAAAAAGGGTAGAAGACATCGTTGGTAATGGGTAGAAGCTACTTAGAATGGTTTGAGCATAAGATCTCGTAAATATAACCGCTGTGGCGATCTTAGATGAATAATCGAGGATTGGCTCCAGCAAGATGTTTCAAAAATTTACATAGACAGATTAACCTCTGTCTTTATGTAGCAGATAATTTCAATTTGAGAGTTTGATTCTGGCTCAGAATGAACGCTGGCGGCGTGCTTAAGACATGCAAGTCGCACGAGAAAGTCGCAAGGCAAGTAAAGTGGCGCACGGGTGAGTAATAATTAGGTAACTCTCCCTCTCGCTGGGGATAACTAGGCGAAAGCTTAGCTAATACCGAATAATCCGGCTGAAACTACGGTTTTGGTCGGTAAAGCCGTAAGGCGCGAGAGGAGCGGCTTAATTCCCATTAGCTAGTTGGTAGGGTAAAGGCCTACCAAGGCTACGATGGGTAGCTGATCTGAGAGGACGATCAGCCACACTGGAACTGGAACACGGTCCAGACTCCTACGGGAGGCAGCAGTT
>CAZKXU010000108.1:0-8663 GCA_964556665.1 uncultured Bdellovibrionales bacterium
GTGCCCCGCGTTGGAGAGAGAAAGATCTGATTGATATTCAGCAGGCCTTGGAGGCGATTCCAGAGCGCTTATTTCTCTTTACGCCGTTATTGTCGGAGATCCGTAGAGTTTCTGAGATTGCTCCTGATGTATTGGGTGTACGCGAGCCAAATGGATTGATCTGTATCTCCGATATTGCCATCGACAATACTATGGTCAGTATTATGTATGAAGGTCGGGATTCGCTCGAAGTCACTCTTACTCATGAAATTGGACATGGTGTGCAGATAGGAGATGGCAAGGCTTTTTTTGTAAGACAGTCGGATGGAAGTTATATCTTACAACAGGGAGATCGACAGTATGAGTTCGATCAGTATCTGCTTATCTCCGGTTGGGAGTTGATACAAAGATCACGGTACCATGTTACAAATCAGGGCATGTCCGTAGTGCTGGATGGTGTTGAGTATGCGGTCGGTGTGCCGATAGTTCATAACGGCCGCGACATTATCTTAACATGGAATTTCGGTATGCTTTATGCGTATGAGTCGCATGCCGGTTTTTCACTTGTAACGTACAGCCGCACAAATCCTTGGGAGGACTGGGCCGAGGGATTTTCCGAGTATATTCTCTCGCCTGAAAGATTAATAAAGTTTGCTCCGGAGAAATTTAAGTACTTTGAGGCTGAGTTCGGGAAGTATCAGGATGATAGTAGTATTTTGGAGCTGTTAAAGAATTTGGTGGTGTAGGTACTGGGAGCGCGGGCATCTTGCCCGCAAACGTATTTGCAAGTAATCCGTAGCGGGCAAGATGCCCGCGCTCCCAGTATTATTCCTACTACATCTTCCCCCCAAACATATTCATTAACCCGCCCATCCCCATCTTTGAGAATTTGTTCATGAACTTTTTCATCTCTAGAAACTGTTTTAATAATCTATTTACATCCTCGACCTTAGTGCCTGAACCGCCGGCGATCCGCTTTCGTCGGCTGCCGTTAATGATTCCTGGATTTCTCCGTTCTTTAGGGGTCATAGAGAGGATAATAGCCTCGATATGCTTCATCTCTTTCTCTGCTTTATCCGGATCAACCTCTTTTACCACCTTGCTCAATCCAGGAATCATGCCGGCAAGTGAGGTGATACTCCCCATCTTCTTAACCATCTGCATCTGACTAAGAAAATCTTCGAAATCAAACTCATTTTTCTTGATCTTTTTCTGCAGTTTGAGTGAATCCTCAACATTAACCTGAGAAACAGCCTTTTCAATGAGCGTAAGTACATCGCCCATACCTAGAATACGGGACGCCATTCTTTCAGGGTGAAAAAGTTCAAGAGCATCAAGTTTTTCACCGATACCGATAAACTTTATCGGCTTTCCTGTTACGGATCGCATTGATAACGCTGCGCCGCCACGTGCATCGCCATCAAGCTTGGTTAGAATTAAGCCGTCTATCTCTAGTGCCTGATCGAAACCTTTAGCAACATTGACCGCTTCCTGTCCGGTCATCGCATCAGCCACCAACAGGATCTCGTGCGGTTGCACCTTTTCTGAGATCTCTTGCAGCTCATGCATGAGCTCCGTATCAATCTGCAGCCGCCCGGCTGTGTCTAAAATAATAGTATCAAATAGATGCCCCTGCGCATATTGCAGAGCCTGCTCACAGATCTTGACAGGATCCTGATCGGCAGTTGAATTAAACACCTCTATTCCAAGATTCTTTCCTAAAGTTTTGAGCTGCTCAATTGCCGCTGGACGATATACGTCAGCTGGAACTAGCAGAGGTTTGCGCTTTAAACTTTCACGCAGATAACGGGCGAGTTTGCCGCAACTTGTGGTTTTACCAGAACCCTGCAGTCCTACTAACATTATGATTAAGGGCGGCGCGACCGAGGTATTCAGTGTTGCTGCCTCTCCGCCCATAGTAGCACAGAGCTCTTCATTTACAATTTTTATAATCTGCTGTCCTGGTGATAGAGATTTTAGTACGTCTTCACCTAGTGCCTTTCCCGCAACTCGATCACAAAACTCTTTTGCCACCTTAAAGTTCACGTCGGCCTCAAGCAGCGCCATACGCACCTCTTTCATGGTGGCTTCAATATCTTTCTGATTTACTACACCGCGTCCGGTGATTTTCTTAAAAGCAGATTCAAGTTTTGTATGTAATGCATCAAACATCTGGAAATTATGGCGGATTGGGGAGGGGAGATCAAGCGTGCGGGGGTACTGGGAGCGCGGGCTTCCAGCCCGCTACGTAGTGGCGGTTAATTCGTTTGCGGGCAAGATGCTCGCGCTCCCAGTGAGGACTTTTACTCCAACAATTTCAATGATACAGCGCTTAGATCCCCGGTTGATCGTAATGCTCGATCCGGATTCGATCCGATACCGCGCTTAGTTTGGTTAGCAAGCTTGATTGCGGAGTCAACGTCTCGTAATGAAGCCTCCGATGATTCACGATTTAGAAGTGCTACCTCGGTTTCGCTGACTACTTGGCGAATACTCTTAGATGCATCATCTAGTGAGGCCTTTAGATTCTCAAGTCTCTTACGTCCCTCTTCAACAGTAGCAATTGTATTAATAATCGCCTCTTTTTTAGAAACTGTGATCTTCTCCAAACCAAAAGCATCCTTGGAATGATCAGGCAGAATAAATTCCAGGGTACGTCCGATCTTCTGCTCTAGATCTAGTCTTATCGGGTCACCTGCTAGCGGTTTTATACCATCTAATGATTTTGATTTAGTTAGATTACCAATCGCAGAAACAAGCTCTTTGACCTCTTTATCTAGAATGCCTAATCTTTCATTCGGAGTACTGCCGTCATTTGCAACCTCCACAATACCCTCAAGGCTTTTTACAAGCTTTTCCACCTCAGCGGTGGCCTCCTCTGCGACATTAGTAACATTAATGGCTGCGTTAACTTTTGCTCTTAAATCATTATTATCCAGGTTCGTTGTTTTTCTATCTATGCTGACATCTACGACGTCGGCTACGTTTGGAGCTGAAGATATTAGATTTCCAGAGCTTACCTGACGCCCCTCAGATTGATTTGGAATAGCTTGTGAGCTAACTTTCGGTAAATCCTTTACTTCCATATACCACACTGATTTCTAACAAATTCAATTAGTTAGAAATCTCCTCCATGAACATTCTACCAAGACACTGTTATAATCGGCTGGGTGAGGAAAAACTTTAACGTTTTTTCTTTGATTTGAGATTTTCGATATATTTTTCGTTTGCCTGATACAGATATGATCTAAGCTTCTTTAGACGTGTCTCAGAGGATGGATGAGAGGAGAGAAATTCTAGAGGGAAATTTGAGAATTCCGGATCATTTTGAACCCGCGCCCAGAATTTGACAGCCTGCTCAGGCTCAATTCCGGCTTCAGCCATTAGAAACATGCCAATATGATCGGCCTCTAGTTCTTTTCGTTGCAGCTCTGGATTTAAAATAAGCGCCTTTATTGATTCACGCAGTATCAGCTCAGCTAAGTCCGGTGCAATACCAGCAGAAGGATGTGCGTTTGCAACCGCACTACCTGCCGATCCTGCTACTCCGGCAATAATAGCACTTAACTCCTCTTGCGGATCAGGATCGGTGTGGCCCGCCAACAGGTGTCCGATTTCATGCGAAACAACAGTTGCAAGTTCAGCATCGTTTTTGATCGACTTCAAAAGACCGGTCCAGACAAATATATAATTACCGCGAGTAGCCGCAGCATTCTTAAAATTATCATCGACCAGCACATAGACATGCCACGGATTCTTATCTGCCTTGGCAGCGACAGATAGTTTATCCACAAGGTCACGCACCTTATTTATGCGGCCATCATCATCGTCAATCGGATATTGCTCTGTAAGCCCAGCAAAAACCTGATGCCCATACTCCTCATCCTCTGCCAACAGTGTACGCTCCAGTGGAATTACTCCAACCGGAATCGGTGCACGGGTAGGGGCGCAGGCGGTGAAGAGGAGAACAAGGAAAGGAATTGAAATAATTCGTAGGGGCAGACGGCAGTCTGCCCCAGGTGTGAGCGGCAGCTCACACAAGGCTAGCCTCCATTGCCTCAATCTCTCCAGTATCAAAACGCCCTCAATAAATACCGTAAATATGTTTTGGGTCTTCTTTTGCAATAGATGCGGATCTGTTCTTCATCTGATTCAACATCAAAACACTCCCAGCGCTCTCTGCCAAGCATATTCAGTTTACCGTTTAAGACTGCAGTGCTGCTCTCCGGTGGAAGCTCAAAAACCTGATACTCAAAACTCATAAGTTTGTCGACCTCCTCGGAGGCCATATTTTGTACCTCATCCGTTTTAGGACTTAGCTTTTCGACGCTACGCTGTAGCTCCTTAGTCAGCTCCGCCACCTTGTCTGATGAGTGGTCACAGCTGATCAGAAATATAAGGGCAAGAAGGATTATACGCATCCTGGAATTATAATAGACCAGCTCTGTTCTTGCAAATTGGCGGATCTTCACGTAGGTTCAAGGTAACTGGATACTGGGACCGCGGGCTTCCAGCCCGCAACGGATTCTCTGCAAGGTTGTATGCGGGCTGGAAGCCCGCGGTCCCAGTGAAATCTTATGTGCACAGATGGTCTCTAACTCAAAAATCCAATACGCCCTAGACATAGTGGGCCTTTCAAAACGGTTTCGTCGTCAGACTACCCGCAGCTCATATACTACATTTAAATCTGGGCTTCTTAGTTTATTGCGCGGCAGCAGTTCCCCTGAAATTCAGTATACAGATGCCATTAAGGATCTAACATTGCGTGTTCCCAAGGGTGCAGCGGTTGGTGTGATCGGAAGAAACGGCTCAGGCAAGTCGACATTGTTAAAATTAATTACAGGTATTTATAAACCAAGCAGTGGAACTGTCTCTGTCAACGGTCGGGTTGCTGCTCTGATAGAGCTCGGCGCAGGATTCCATCCTGATTTTACAGGAAGGGAGAATATATTTCTTGGCGGAGTGGTACAAGGACTCTCCAAAAAGGAGATCGAGGAGCGTTTCGATCAGATAGTAGAGTTTGCAGAGCTAAAAGATGTAATCGATGATCCGGTACGAACATATTCAAGCGGAATGTATATGCGGCTAGGATTCAGCCTGGCTGTGCATACCGATCCGGATCTTCTATTAGTTGATGAAGTGCTGGCAGTAGGTGATGCTGCCTTTGTAGCCAAGTGTAAGGATCGCATAGCGCAGTTAAGAAAAGAGGGGAAAACACTTTTTCTAGTGACTCATGACCTGGATGCGGTCGAGCGTTGGTGTGATGAGGCCATCTGGCTACACCAAGGTGAGGTGCGTGACCGCGGCGACCCGCGGCGTGTAATCGATCATTATAGGGAGTTTCTTGAGAAGGGAGAGGAGGCGCAGCTGCAGATATCCGCAGCTGATCACGGACAGGAAGAAGATCTCTCTCAATCAGCTGAGCAAAAATCCGATAAGGCTCGCTGGGGCAGCCGTGAAATTGAAATCGTCTCTGTGCGCCTCCTTGATCGAGATGGCAAGGAGAAGGTTTTACTTCATCCGGATGACGGATTGAAAATCGAGATCCGGTATTCAGTAAATGAAACGGTACCTAAGCCAGTCTTTGGAGTCTGTATCAATCGCAATGATGGGGTGGTGGTGCTTGGCACTAACACCGAGATCGAGCGTGTAAATCTGCCGGTGCAATCTGAACATGGAGTAGGGGGAGTTGTTACCTACGAGCTCACCCGACTTGGGCTAATGGACGGCAGTTACACCGTAGATGTTGCCGTGCACCGTGAGGATGGATATCCGTATGATTATCACAAAGCAGTTACGCAATTCACCGTGCGTTGGCCGCTCAAGCAGCTAGGAGTGATTGTGCCGGAGCATAGATGGGTGGTGGGCCACACTGGGACTGCTGGTTTCCAGCCCGCATACGATCTTGCAGGTAATCCGTTGCGGGCTGGAAGCCCGCGGTCCCAGTGAGGTTTATGCCGAACGTTTAACGTTTGAAGCTACACCAATCTCATAGAGAAACTCCGGTGCAAAGTCGGCACCGTTATCCCAACAAATTGTTTCTAACTCCGGATGAACGTGTACGGATTTAAAGTAAGCCATCTTTTTTAGCGGTAAGAAGATTGGGCCGTGCAGATGTGGAGCTAAATCAACTATCTTCTTACTACCGTCAGCAAATGTTAGTAGAAGTCTATACTGCTCCAGGTATTCGACCTCTTTGACATGCCAATTAATTAATTTAACGGCGGAATTTTTCTTAGAGCTTTTCTTGCGCGGCATAGTTTCCAATTGTTCAGTAATTCAGGTCTATACTTAAAGGCCCATTCTAAAACCAATGCTAACACCCGTTGCGGAATTTTACCAGAAATCAGTTGTAGTTCAATAATCGATATTTTAGCATCATAGTTTGCATACCGAACATGAAAATGTGGAGGTTCATGATCATCGTAGTGCATCGCTATTATTATTCCAAAGAACCGCGAAATTTCGGGCATAAGAAGGATCTCCTTTTTATATGTATTCGAGAGGAGGTTCTTAAAGTTTCTCTTTAGCCCGATCCTACTGCCGTAGGAGGCGTTGAATTTATAAGTAAATTAAATTAGTTCTATAGCCTTGCTACATTTCTGTTGTTAACCACCATAACTATTGTAAGGGGAATATGGCTCTGAACTCTGTTCTTTTTGTTCCCCATCATACGGGTAGACTACGTAGTGCATAAGGTTAGACGGCCGGATTCGGTTGTGTAGATCTGTGTTTTGTCACTGTTCAGAAGGTGGGCTACTGGGACCGCGGGCATCCTTGCCCGCTTGATGAATTAGCTGTTCGTACAGAGCGGGCTGGACCACGCTTCGCGTGGACTTGTTGAAGCTTGCTTCGCAAGCATTTATCTTACGCTGCCTAGTAGCAGTGCTAGCGCACTGCCTAGGCGCGTCCCGCGGTCCCAGTATACGGAATACTCATCTATACACCCGAGTTCGGTTGTCACGTTTCGCACATCCGAGCCGCCTTATGGGTTGAGGCGGCTCATTCTCAGACTCAGGAGATCGGTCCCATGTCCACGCTCATGAAGGTCCTGTTCGCGTCCGCCCTGTTCTGCTGCGCCACCACGACGGTGGCGTACGCGCAGGCGGCCCCGCCCCCTCCGGGGGGCGTGGTCTCTGATGATGCGCCGCCGGGGAAGGCTCCCCGGAAGGCACCGCGCGTCGTCGTCCCCGCGGATGACGAGGAGGAGGATCTCTCCCTCGACGCGATGCTGCAGGAGGCGCAGGAGGAGGCCAGCCGACAGGCTGGTCGTGAGATCAAGGCTCGCGTGAAGGCGAGCCTTTTCCCCCCTGCCAAGAGCGAGGAAGCCGAGGAGGAGTCCGCCAACGCCATGGCGTTCCTCAAGTGGCTCGGAGTTCTTGCCGCAGCCCTCGCCGTCCTTATCGGCACGATCTGGGGGGTCCGCAAGGCGTTCGCGAAGCGAGCGCCCGCGGCTCCGGCTGCTCCGGCAGCTGCAGCGGCGCCTGCGGCTGCGGCCGCACCGGCAGCTGCTTCGGCCGCTCCGGCTGCTACGGCGGCGGAAGTTGCTGTGCTCACGGCGAAGGTGGAGGAGTTGAACCGGCGCCTTGCAGCCGCACCCACCGCCCTCCCCGCGAAGCCCGCGGCCGGTGACGGCGGCTCGGTTTCGGCCAGCGCATGAGCTAGCCGACCGAGCCTCTGGGGCCCCGCTTCGTGCCACTTCAAGCACGATGCGCGGGGCCCCAGGGAACAAGTGGGAATAAAAGGATTAAAACCCAACAAAGGTTTTAATGCCTACGTAGTCGCCCACCTTTTTTAATTATAAAATATCATGTACTGGGACTGCAGGTACTGGGACCGCGGGCTTCCAGCCCGCTCTGTACGGACTGCTATTTCATCAAGCGGGCAAGGATGCCCGCGCTCCCAGTATCGGTACCCCTATCCCTCCACCAAGCCGAACCGTAACGCCACTCCTCAGGTCTACTACACAGAGCAGCTTTTACCGGATTAGTTTCAATATAATTGATTACTGAATTATAGTGCGCTGCATTGCGAATGTAACGGTCGTAATAATCCTCATACCAGAAGGATCCGTTTCTCCCTAAAATACTATTACATCTGTTAGCGCTAAAGGATTTTATGCTGTGTATAGTGTCTGCGAGAGACTGCTGTTTTTGTAGGTGCAGCATCGTATGAACATGATTTGGCATTATGCACCAGGAATGTAAATTATAACGGCTGCCGTCAAAATATAGGAGCGTATCTTCAACAGTTTTTGCTATGCGCTGATCTAGCAAATAGCATTTTCCGTACCCCGCATCCAGCAAGCTTTCGATCCTCTTAAATCTTTCCCTTCTGATATCACTATCCGGAAGATTGATTAGTTCATGCTCAAGAAGATGGATAGCACGTTTTGGCAGTGAGTCAAAAAGTCTAAACGTTACAGATTGTAAGACCTCCCCTCTGTTGAAATGAGGCAGATAACCTCTGGAATGCCAGCCATCTTGAGAGTATTTTAATGGATTGTGTACTTTTTCGAAGCTCATATTAATAGCTTCGAAGAAAAGTTTGAAAAGTTTCCTATTAAATCACTGGGACCGGCTTACTGGGACCGCGGGCATCCTTGCCCGCAACGGATTTGCAGCTAATCCGGTACCGGCCCAGACATGGTTAACAGATAGTGCCAAGACATGGTGTACAGTCAG
>CAZKXU010000109.1:0-8540 GCA_964556665.1 uncultured Bdellovibrionales bacterium
CTGGGGCAACGCTGCGCGCTATACGTGAAAAAACTTATTTGGCGAAGCACTAGGCTAGCAGAGATATCACCTACATAACTCTCGCAGCTTGATAATATTTTCATCCTTCTTGGACTGTCGTAGGTTCCTTGCCACGGCACATTTCCATTCGTGAGCTTCAATGAACTTCAGAGTTGACCTGAGAAATGCTTTTTCATCCTTTTCATTTAATTCAGCAAACATAAGATGAATACGCTCAAAAAAGTCATCCCTTCCTAAGTTGCTAAGATCAGCATCGAGTAGGTACGGGGAGAGCGGGGAGTTTGATTCTTGAACTAGTGCTCCGTTAACCTGTTTTATTTCTGTGTCAAGAATCATCTGATTTACTAACAGGATCTCCTCGGTAGAGTAGTCTCCGGCAGTCTTCATAGCATCAGTTGCCATGGTCGCCCCGATCCTCTCGTTATTCGAATCCTGTTTTAAAAAACCGGCATCATGATAAGCAGCGGCAATTGCAATTAGCTCTATTTCCCGAGGTGTAAGCTTAGCGTCGCTAGCAAATGAAATAGCCTCAGCTAAAACATCTCTTGTATGTGAAGCACTATGAAATACAAGCCTAGCGGACAGATCTCGCTCGAGGAGATTGAGAATTGCGGTGATTATAGGAAGGCCGCTTAGTTTATTAATTAATTTTTTATTCACAGCGCTTGTATATGAATGACAAAATAACGGTACGTTATTCAGTCACTTGTTATTATAACTTAGATTCTCTGTTCCAAGCAGTGGGTTTTTATTTTAAAACATATAGTATGAATAATATTGTCAAAATAGTTCTATTTTCCCTTCTTTTCCTCCCATACTATGCGTATTGCGAGGAAGTAGCTACGCTTTTCTCAGCTGAGGGCACAGTTGAGGCGCTCATCGCACCTAATAAAAGCTGGAAGGCAGTAAAAAAAGGAGCTGCCTTTAACGCGCATGATTCGATCCGAACTGGAAGTGGAAGTAGAGCCGGAATTCTTTTTGCAGATGGTGTCGTAGTGCGTCTTAACGCAAACACAGCTCTTCAGCTTGAAAAGGGGAGTAATTCTGAGCAGCCCTTAAAAGTTGAGAAAGGGGAGCTATATTCTTTTAGCCGCAAGCCTACCGTTCATCCGGCTATACATACATCATCAGTCAGCGCAGCAATTCGTGGAACAGAGTTTACTGTAGCGGTTTCAGCGACTGGCACGGTCATCTCGGTTATAGATGGCGCCGTGCAGGCTGCTAATAAGTTTGGAAGTGTTGCGGCAAATGGAGGAGAGAAGATCACGGCATTTAACGGGAAGGCCCCTTCTAAGGCTATTCTTTTAAAGCCACTCGATGCTGCTCAATGGACATTTTATTATCCTAAGCTAGGGCATGCTTCAAGCACAAAGGCGGTTGGAAAGGTGGAGCAGGCGCTCACTAGTGGCGATGTAGTTGCTGCGGAAACACTACTTAAATCCGCAGAGATGCCCAAGGCAGTGGGTAAAGCTTATAGTGCAATTATACTTCTAGCAAAAAATCAGAAAGCAGAGGCGCTCGCATTAGCAGAGCAGGCGGTTGCAGATGATCAAAAATCTGCTACAGCTCAAATTGCACTGTCCTTTGCTAGGCAGGCCCATTTTGACCTGACAGGTGCTGCAGAGGCAGCTAAAAAGGCTCATGGTATTGAGCCTAACAATGGTGAGATATTCTCCCGTTTGGCTGAGCTTGAACTTGCAAATGGCAATACTGAAGAGGCGCGTAAGCTCGCCGCTCAAGCTGTCTCGATCGAACCTAGTTCGGTACGTGCCATTACAACATTAGGGTTTGCTGAGCTTTTGAATTTTGAACCTGCCAAAGCAACAGATCGTTTCAAGGAGGCTTTAAGCGTAGAGGATAATTTTGGCCTTGCGTATCTCGGGTTGGGACTTGCGATGATTCGCCAAGGAGAACTTGCAGCTGGACGTGCCGAGTTGCAGAAGGCCGCAGCTATCGAACCTAACTCATCCTTGTATAGAAGTTATCTTGGCAAGGCATACTTTGAGGAGGAAAGAGAGGATCTGGCAGGGAGTGAATATGACCGTGCGATAGCACTGGATCCTAACGACCCCACCCCGTATCTTTATCGCGCCTTTAATAACCTTTCAGGGAATAATGTAGTTGGCGCTCTTGATGATGTAGAGGATTCAATAAGCAGAAACCGTAATAGAGCCGTATTTAGATCCGCGTTATTGCTCGATCAAGACGCAGCGGTAAGAAGCGCCGGATTGGCAGAGGTATTTAAGTCGCTCGGTTTTGAAAAAGTAGCCAAGGTGGAGGCAGTCAAGGCGATTAATAAAGACTATGGCAACTATTCTGCGCACCGTTTTCTTGCTGACAGTTCAAGCTCTCTTGAGCTCTCGGATGCAGCCATTTCTGAGTATGCCATTGCAGGCCTTCTCTCACCACTTAGCTTTAATCTTTTTACAACCTCTAGTGGAAGTGCCGGCCTAAATGAATATAACGCATTATTTGAACGTCCTGAAAATAGGGGTAATCTCTCAATGCAGTGGAGTACCTACCAGGATCGATTAACACCTGAGGTGTTTCTGTCAGGTCGTACTGAGAAAATGGGTTACTTAATCGGAGGGCAGGGAACGTACGCAAATGGAGATAGCCCAGGAGACTATGATGAGGATCAACGGGTTCGCGGTAGTTTTCAATATCAGTTAACACCATCAGATCGGATCGTTGTGTCAGCTAACTATCAGGATACCGGAAATGAAAGTATAGAATCTGCACTTTTCGATACACGTTATGAGAAGCATGATATAAATCTTGGATATCAACATAAGATCGATGCAGGCTCGCAGTTAATCTTTCAATTGTCGCACCGTGATACGCGCGATCGTCTGCATGGCAGCTTTGTGCGAAGCTCCCTCGTAGATCTTGTCCTTGACGGTGAGGCTGAGCAGTATGAGGATAATTTGTTAATTGATTCACTAGTTCGAGAGGATATCCGCGATGCCAGAATGAGTGTGCAATATTACCGAGACTCTACGATGGCTTCAGTGGTATTTGGTGCAGAGTCCTATTATGCCAATCCGCATCGATATGAAGATGGTCTCATTGCCGCAGATGATCTTGGTATTTTTGATGGAACCGATACTGAATTAAATTCCGAAGGAGAGCGCGACCTTAATTCACAGAATATCTATCTTTACCCTACTTTTCATCTGGCTGAATGGGTCGATCTTACTGTCGGTGGTAAGTACTCAGAGCTACAGCTTGAAAAAAGAGAGTTTGCTCCTTTTAAGGACGAGGGCGAGACGCGCACCGCTTGGAACCCTAAAATAGGCGCCTCATTTTATATTACACCGAGCCTAACCTTACGTGCAGCTTATTTTGAAGGATTGCGTAAGTCTGCTATCGAAGATGTAGGCAGCCTTGAACCCACGACTGTTGGAGGTCTAAACCAGGTCTTTGCAGATTTTTCAGGTGTTCGCTCTACTAATACAGGCGTAGGAGTCGATTATAAGCTTGCTAAATCAACCTATATGGGAGTGGAGATTTTTAAACGACATTATGTCGATAAATATAACGATTTCCTAAACACGTTCGCGATAGATTTTGATCAGGGGACACAAACAGAGCAGTTAGATTATCTAGACCCTGTTGATCTGCATACTGATCAGATTAAAACCAGCGCATATTTATATCAGATCTTTTCTCGCCGCATTGTGGGCACACTTGATTATACTTATGATAGCATTGAAAATACACATCCGGAGATTGCACAAGACTTTAAACTTCATAAGTTAGGTGCATTTTTGCGTTATTTTGATCGTACAGGTTGGTTTCTGTTTGGAGGAGCTACATGGCGCAAGCAGGAGAGAGAAAATGGGTTTTTCCTGGAAGACGGGAGTGATGATTTTGTATTGGCTAATGCCGGTATAGGAATGCGTCTGCCAAGTCGCCACGGCAGTCTGACTCTAGCAGTTAATAATATTTTTAACCGGGAGTTTTCATATGATCAGAGCTTTGGATTGGAAGAGGCTGTAATTCCGGAGCGGTATGGAGTACTTTCAGTGAATTTTAATTTTTAGGTAACTGTATGAGCAGAGTTGCAGTACTCTCGTTGTTTCTCTCGCTGTTTGTCACAATCGATCAGCTTGTAGCGGAAGATCAGGCACAAGAGATCTTTTTTGTTGAGGAGGCAACTCAGGAATTTGTACGGGTCAATCGAGACGGCACCGGGAAGCGTACTATTAGCACGTTTACTGGTACTACGGCTATGCTGGCCATAGATCCTTTCAATCGTTTGCTTTATACAATGATAGTCGTAGGTAGCGGTTTTTCGGCGAGAGGCTCCATATATAGAAGTGAATTTGATGGTAGCGATGCTACTACGCTTATTACGGACATTGTCGATCCGGGTGGTTTCTCATTAGATCTATTCAATCAGAGGATATTTTGGACCTCGAATAGCCTTCCACATAAGGTGGAGGTTTCCGATTTTAACGGCGGCAACATTCAGACAGTAGCTAGTAATTTTAGCACCCTAGATTATTTTGGTGATGTGCATTTCGATCCAACAGACGATCGCGTCTATTGGGCGCATTTAGACCAGATTGCATCGGAGGTTTTAATTAATAGAGTTGACATTCTAGATATCGCCAGTAACACAGAGGTAGTAGTTAGATTGACTAGTCGTACTGCAATTATTCCTTTCGACATCGATCGATTTAATGCCAAATTGTATTGGTCTGATATCTCAACAGGCGATTTGACCCGAGCCGATACTGATGGTGCTAATACAGAGGTACTACTTTCCGGATCTGGTAATGAATGTAAGGATCTAGTTGTCGAGCCTGAAGGAGGCCCAACAGTTCTGTGTGTCAACCCGGTAACGCATACGATTTTTCAGTTTGATGTTAGTTCAGACACTGTAGCTAGTACTATTGTTGATAGTACAAATGGTGTAGATGCTCCTGTTAGCTTAGTATTGTTGCCGCCAGTGCCATTTGATCCTACAGCGCCTCTTACGGATGCTCCTGAGATTACAGTTGATAGTGAAACTGGAGAGGTAACGATAAATCTATTAAGTTTTTCATCTTCTAATTCAAGCAGCGCAGCTGGCTTTAAACCGTTTGCACTAGCTGGGCCCAAGACGGTGCTATACGACTTACAGATAAAGGCAGCAGTCGGTTCATCAGCATTGTCAAAAAACTATAAAAATCGGAAATTGACGGTTAATTCCAAGATTACAGCTAGCTCAACTAATACTAGTAGTAACTCTTCATCTGTTAAGGCTAGTGGGGTTAATCTTAGTACAATTACACTCGCTGCAGGAACATATGTTGCTAATTATCTAGTGCGAGAAGCTGAGACCAGGCCAACTGGTAAAAAGAAATCTTTACAGTCAGATATTAATGATAAAATTAGCGATCTTAAAAGAAAGGGTAATTTAACAATCAAAGAGAGAAACAAGTTAAGAGATTTCTCTGCGCAAAAGCAGTTAGCAGCATTTAAGACTACCGGTAAGACTTCCCGTAGTCCGGATTCGGATGAATTTACAATTCAATAGATGACACGCTTTTTAATAGCTGGACTACTGGCTCTAATTGTCACCGTAATTCAGCTGGTGGTCTATTTTTCTTCATTAGGCGAGCAGATCGAGCCGCAGTCCTTAGACCTATTGGCGATGATGCCGATAAGTTCAGCCGTTCCGGATGACATAATTGTGGTAGCAATGGATGAGACTAGTTACGGTGTCTTAAATGTGCCGATGAATCAGGCATGGCCACGTGCTCTGCATGCCAAATTATTAAAGAGACTCGCTGAGGCTGGGGTAAAGAGGGTTGCCTTTGATGTTTTATTTTTAGATCAAAGTACGGATCGTAAAGCTGATTTAGCATTAGCAAAAGCTCTTACCGGATTGCCGGTCATTCTTGGAGCTGATTCAAGTGTTGAGGATCAGGTGACCGGAGCCGGTACTTTCAAAATTGAACGGGTGCTTAGGCCGTATGAGCCCTTTGCTGAGGCAGCACTAACCTTAGGTTTGGTCGGTCTTCCTGAAGATAATGGTTATGTCAGGCGTTTTAATACTACACGCACTTCAATGACGAAAGAGATGGTTACGCTATCAGAAGGAGGTGCAGGATTTATCGAGCCGCCTAAGCAAGCGCCTAAGGCTCGTGATTTTATTAAAATGTATGGTCCGCGAGGTACAATACCTACTCTCTCATATGCCCAAGTGCTCGATCCTGATAGGCCGATCGCTGATGAAATATTGAAAAACAAAGTGGTTTATGTGGGACTCAATCTACAAACCGAATTCGGCCCAGCACAGAAGGATATTTTCATGACACCTTATGGAAGAGTTTTTGGTGTAGAAATTCATGCCACTGCTGCTCTTAATTTAATGTATGGTGAGTGGATTCGGCGGTTGCCTAGGTGGGCTGAGAGCATTCTGCTGGCGATCTTCTGCTTTGTTCTTTGCATAGGGTTTTTTCTGTTAAGACCGCAGTGGGGAATTTTACTATTAGTAATATCTATAATCGGCTGGTGTATTATCACCTACCTTGGATATATATCTAATTTCTTTGTTCCCGGATTCGTATTAGTGATGAGGATTTTGCCGCTCGCCTTCTTGGGTAGCACTCTTTACTACTACTTCGTCACACGTAAAGCACAGCTTAAAATGGAGAGTGCCTTTGAGCTATATCTTTCTCCGCAGATGGCAAAGGAGGTAGCAAAAAATAAGAATGCTTTGGGGCTAGGAGGTGAGAAGGTTTGGGCCACGGCACTATTTACAGATATAGCTGGTTTTACATCGATTACTGAGGAGCTTCCAGCCGAACGTGTTTCAGCGATGTTAAATGCCTACTTTACAGAGGTTATGGATGTAGTTTTTCAGAATGACGGCACCTTAATCAAGTTTATCGGAGATGCTGTTTTTGTAATTTGGGGTGCGCCGGTAAGAATTAATAATCATGCGGAGAAGGCATGTAAAACAGCACTGGCGATTCAGCGAGAAGTAGCACGTTTTAACCAATCTGCGCGCTTTCCGGCTTTACATACGAGAATTGGTCTTAATACAGGGCCTATGGTTGTTGGCAATCTTGGATCGGCAAAACGATTCGACTATACTGCCATCGGTGATTCTGTTAATTTAGCATCCCGTATTGAAGGTGTTAATAAATATTTTGGTACAGAGATTTTAATAAGCGGTACAGTGCTAAAAGAGGTCCCAGGCATCTTTAATACTCTAAATGTTGGCTCTATCTGTGTAGCTGGCAAAAAGGAGGGAGTAGAGCTTTATCTCCTCTTAGTAGATCCACTGCCAAGAGAGCTAACTCAGTCATGGCTTAAAATGATCGATTATTATCGTAATCGGGAATGGGTAGAATCTTCAAAATTACTAGAGAAGCTTACAAGTGCAGAGAGTATCTTAAAGAAGGGTGCTATGCTGTATAAACATCAGATAGAGTCATTCCACAACTCGCCCCCATCACATGATTGGCAAGGGGAGCTAGTGTTCTTAGAAAAGTAGGGTTGAGAACTTACTGAGAGGATCTACACGCCTGTGTGAGCGCAGCTCGCACGCTCGGGCAGCCTCACCTTTTGGGTGAACTCGCAAACTTAATAAAGCTCTGTGTTTTCGGGCATTTTTCGCCTTTTCTTAGTTCGAACTGCTCTTTCTAGGTTTATGAGCAGAAACCGTTTATATATAGTGAATGAGAAAATAACGAAGCGTTATTTTGTCTGTCGGATTTTGAGCATCCTTGGTCAAAATCCTCCTCGAATGGCTTAAAACGGGTCCCGAAAGGCCAATTTTAAGCCATTCTCCGAGCCTGCGGCTCGGCTGACCATCCATGGCCAGTCTGTAGCGAGTGAGATAAGTCCGTAGCGAATTTCGCTGCGGACTTATCTCACTTGCTATATATAACCACCTGAAATGATTGGATCGTCTCGGCTGTATACGTTTTACTTAAGACGGATTTGGGAGAGGCTTACTTTCACATGTAGAAAAATGGAATTATTTTGATGTTCTATGCATCTATCTATAGTAGCATATTTTGTATATTTTTTCAGAAGGGCACATGACAGCTAATCCCCCAAAAAAGGGACCAGACGTAATGGTAATTGACGATAGTTTGCAGATGCTAGTTCTGGTCGAAACCTTATTAAAAAGTATAGGTGCTACAGTTGAAACGAGCCAGGCCCCAGCTAAAGGTATCGCTAGAGTTTTAGAGAGAGACAAAGCAGGCGCTCCGTTTAATCTTGTAATGCTCGATATCATGATGGGAGAAATCGATGGACATAAGGCTGCCAAGGAGATTAGAGATGGTGGCTTTAAGGGCGGAATAGTTGCAATGACCGCCTGTGCAACTGGCGAAGGAAAGCGCAAAAGTCAGGATGTAGGTATCAATGCTTACTTTGATAAGCGCGTAGTAAAAAAAGCGCTTCTTCAGGCGTTACTTGATCAATATGCTACTAAGACGTAAGACCTCTGAATATACTAGTGCTCCTCCAAATAAATTTTTTCACGTCTAGCATCACATCGTTGCCCCACC
>CAZKXU010000110.1:0-8341 GCA_964556665.1 uncultured Bdellovibrionales bacterium
GCCGACAGACAAAATAACGGTACGTTATTTTGTCATTTAGTATAGATCTAATCTTTCACCTGGTACCGTTTGATGGATATATCCTATATTGAAGACCCGCTACATTGGCATATTTTAATTGCTGCAGGACTTGGTGCCCTGATCGGGCTGGAGCGGGAGCTTTCAGGTAAAGATCCAAGCCTTAGAACATTTTCGATTATCTGTACCGGTTCCTGTGTATTTACATTAATGTCTGTTTTCTGTACATCCGGCATACAAGGTGCCGAACCAGGAAGAATATCAGCTCAAATTGTAACTGGTATCGGCTTTCTTGGTGCAGGCGCTATCTTCCGTTCCCGTGGCGGTATCTCCGGACTTACTACTGCAGCTTTAATGTGGGTTACTGCTGGTATCGGCATGGCCGTCGGTTTTAACCGTATAGATGTAGCTGTCTCGACTACCCTAATTGCTATCTTGGTAACGTACGGACTAAGGGTAATTCATATGGGGATAGGATATTTCAGAGGCAATCCGGCAAATCGATCAGAAGAAATTGATGTTTAATAAATCTCATACCACCTGATTGGAGCCTGCCGATACTACTCCGCACTCAATCCGAAATAGTTTATATTCCCGACTTCGATCTGACTTTAAAAGATCCGGAAGCTGTGTATAGCTTTGCAGCTCTTTAACCCCTTTATTAGCCTGCTTAAGTTCAAGCCGTGCAGTGTCTAACCAGATTGATTTTGCTACTGTCAAACTCTCACATGGTATTGTGCCTACCAACTCAGGCGCCAGTATTGTAACCTCACGCTGCAGGTAGAAAAAAAGCGGATCAAAATGCTCTTCCCTGCTTTCTTTGATTAAATACAGATTAGAATTTCCTGTCTGTGCGAGAATAGAAACAGCGGCCTCCTTAAATCCCTTAAGACTGTTCTTTAACGCCAGGCCTAATGTGATGAAAAAAAAGAGGAGCGTCGCCATAGTAATGTAACGAAAAGGTACTTTTTTGTTCACGGGGTGAAGCGCGATACAGCTCATAAGAAAGAGCGGTAACAGAGCAATATTTAAAATCAGTCTATGTTTATTAATCCAATCGAACTCAACCATAGCTAGCTCACCTAAGGAAAAGGTCTGCCAACCGTTAAAATTGATAACAAATATTGTCAGCATTATTACTATAGGAATTAGAGTATAAAGCCTGCCGAAAAATGCTCCTATACGCGCCCGCCGATCATCAGCTAGATTACGGTAAAAAATACTAATCTCTGCACTTAATGAAATTGCAAATAATGGGTAGAGCGGTAACAGATATGAATGCCTCTTACCTGAGGATATACTAAAAAAAAGGATTCCTATAAGAAACGCATAAATTGGCAGAAGACGGGTGTTTCTCTGCAAAGTATTGCCTATGGCAGCTCGATTGAAAAAGAGTAGCGCTATCCAAATTGCTGACCATGGAGATACTGAGCGCAAAAATGAAGGGATATAGAACCAAAGCGGTTCTGTATTAATATTTTCCCCTCCGATAAATCTAGTAAGATTCTCAAATATAAGCTGTCGGCCGATAAAAGCGCCCTTAGCTTCTGCATACGATGCCCAATACCAGGGCACTACAATCACTAAAAAAAGGAGCCAGCTAAGGCGTGGACGTAAAAAAAGCAGCACGCTGCGCTTCAATCCGAGCAGTAAAAAATAGAGTGTGCCTACTATGATTGCAGGAAGTACTATTCCAAGCGGCCCCTTGGAGAGGGTGGCTAGGGCACACATAAGATAAAAGAGTAGAAAATCTCTATCTCTAAGCGGCGCAGCAGACTGGAGATCGTCTGGCCTAGAAATTATTGGGAAGATCAGTGCCCAGATAGCACAGAATGCAAATAATGAAAAAACCATGTCAACCTGTGCACTGCTGGCTAAGCGCGCAAATCCATAACTTGTGGCCAGAATAAAGCTTGCGAATAAACCGTCGCTATGTTTACTCCGTTCACTTCCCCTCATTGACCCCAAGCCCTCAAGCAGGCGTGAAGCAGCTATGCCTGTAAGAATGAGCAAGAAAGTTGCTGCTACTAGGGAGGGGAACCGTACCGTAAACTCATTCGACTCACCAAAGAGTTTAGCAAATATTGCTCCTAGCCAGTGAAAGAAGATCGGTTTCGATGGCACTATTCCGTTACGCAGCGGCAATATCCATTCCTGAGTGCGTAGAATCACAGAGATGACCTGTGCTTCCCGGCCCTCAGTTGATGAGCCGATTACCGGCAGTCCAAGCAATAGGAGCGCGAAAAGGAACCAGCTGAGAGAGAAAACTATCAGGGAGGAAAGGGATAATTTCATATGGGAACGTGGACATCTTGAGCAGCTCTAAAAACCCACTGGGACCGTGGGCTTCCAGCCCGCTGCATAGTGGCAACTAATTCGTTTGCGGACAAGATGCCCGCGGTCCCAGTAATGCAAGGTTTTTAGAGGTGCTCATCTTGTCCGCAAAATAGCTTAATGCTGCGTTGCGAGCTGTCCCAGTGAATAATACATACCTTAGAGACTGATACTTACTATCATATTCGCAATTGGCCTACAGGGGATAAGTAACCTAGGACCAGCTACCAAATACCATGGCCAAAACCATTACACCTGCAAAGAGGAATGCTACTATCTCTATTCCTGTCATAGAAAACGAATACCTGTAATAAAGCCAGCCGCCATTTCTCATAAGCCTCCTACTGCGAAGGCCGATCTGCATGAAATTACATCGGAGTTTATGAGAAATGCCAGCTAGTAATTTATACAGTATTATCGATCTATGGTAAAGGTTTGGAAAGCGCCTATCTATCTTTTTGTTCAGCTGAAAGCTACGCCGCTATAGCATCAAGATCGAGCTGTTCGACCTTACGCTGCTTAGACTTTCTAAGCTTTTTCGGAGCATGACTGTTACGCTTACGTAAACCAAGTTCAACAAGATCAGAATGAGTGCCTAATTTAGACCCAAGTTGACTCTGCAATATATCAAGCGCCTTTTTCTTAACTCTTGAAATATGACAACGGCTATAACCGAGATTTTTTGCTATTTGACGTATCTGCTGGTCCTGTACAAATAGTCTTTGAATGATCTCCTTCTCAAGCTCATCCAATTTAGTGCACGCTGTCTGACTTAATTCGACGATCTCTTTGCGGTACAGAGCTTCATCAGGAAGCATCTCATCCTCACCAAGCAGTGCTTCTGCAATCTCCATGGCATTACCATTTTTGAAGGATCCGTAGACATTACGGCCTGATTCCGCGCCTTCCTCCTGCCCAGCTTCATAGCTACCAAAATAGGTCATTGGTACAGCATTCTCAGTAGCAGCAGTTGTAACTGCTCGTATCAAATTTCCACGTAGATGATAAAACATGAATGTAAGAAATCCTGCACCCTTATTAGGATTAAAATGCTTTGCGGCTTCGCATAGGGAGAGATCAACGATACTGTCCAGCTCCTGAAGATCTAAACGAGCATGCCACTTACGAAGAATGCTTCGTCCTAATTTTCTAGCCTTTATACGGTAGTCAACTATCAGGTTCTGACGTTTTGCAAGACTGAGTCCGCGCTCCTTTGTTTTGCTCTTTTTTCCCCTCTTTACGAGACGAAGATGGGGTTTTTTACTATTCTTTGAGACTCTCGAACGAGTTCCATCTGCAACTTGTGCTGAAATTTCCATGATCACCTCTCCCTTCTTTAAACCTATTAAGTTGAAAGCTCTTTCTGCGCCACACGCCTAGACTTTTAACAGTTCCAAGGCAGTAAAAGCTGTGATAAGTTCATGCATCACAGACTTCTAAAGACTAATCTGAGGAAGGTGCGTATATACTTCTATATTTCTTTAACTTGTTGAATTTATTGCTGTTTTGGAAAAACCTAATTCTACAGAGATACTTACCCTAGAAGAGGCAAACGCCCTGGTTGAGGAGCACCGTGAATGGGCTGAGGCGGTTGCACGTGGCGTAGCGAGGGCCTGGAGCATGGATTGGCGCTCCGATGGGCTTGATGGTGCTGCTATGGAGGCACTAATATTCTGTGCGCGTCGCTTTAAGCCAGGCATGGGTATTCCATTTCGTGGGTATGCGCATAGACGCATACATGAAGCCTCAACCGAACAAGCACGCAAATCAAAGAATTGGCAGCGCGGCATAGGCTCAGCCAGTAAAGCTGAGAATCTCGGGCGCGAGATTTCGGTAGGCTTGTTAAATGTATTTCCAGAGCTTCGTTCTGGTCAGCTGCCGCTAGCTGAGGATGGAGGCTCAGGAGATGAGACACGCGGTGCAGTAAGACAGTTGTTAATGGGCGCCAGTATCTTGGTGTCAAAATACACTGTCACTGAACAGACTCCGGAGGAACTTGCTGATTATAAAAAAATGGTAGGAGCACTTGCTAGCTTTCCACCGATTCATCAGTTGCTAGTTTGGAAAATATACTGGGAGGGGTACTCACTGCGTGGCCTTGCTGACGAATGGGAGACTGATGAATTAAATGTTGTCAGGGAACATAAAACAATCCTTGTCGATCTATTTAAGCAGCTCTCTCCAAAGAAGGTAAAAGGCTTTAAGATTCGCCCGGCTCTCAAGAATGTAGCGCTGCGGCTAAAGCGCAAACTAGGGGATGGACCGTTTACTGAAATGGTTAAAGGAAGCAAGCTATGACTAAGAAGGGGAAAGACTCAGATAAAAAAATAGATGGCATCAAATCAACAACTGCAGCCAAAGGAGTTAAGAAGGTTGAGGAAGTTCAGGAGATTAACCCGATTAAACCGACTTCAGCTGTTGGCGCGATAGGCGGAATCTCCGGAATTAATCAGAGACGCCCAACCCGCACCATGACGCTGGCCGAGCGGGAAGCTCTCATGAAGATCATTGACGAAGAGGCAGAGAAATTGTTTCAAGAGGAAGGCATTCCTAATAGCCAAAAGGAGGCTGTCAAGGCGGCTGTAAAAATGGCGATTGATGCGGGCTTAATGGAAGATAAGAAAAAGTAGGAAGGAGCGCCTGCCCTCCTACTGGGACCGCGGGCTTCCAGCCCGCAAACGAATTTGCAGGTAATCCGTATGCGGGCTGGGCCACGCTTTGCGTGGACCTGTTGAAGCTTGCTTCGCAAGCATTTATCTTACGCTGCCTGGGCAGTGCTAGGCGCTCAGGTTACGCGAAGCGTAACTACTGAGCAGCCTAAGTCTGTTCCCGTTCCTTACGGAGCGCGATAGCGCGAAGCACTGCCCAGGCGCGTCCCGCGGTCCCAGTAAGCAGAGTACCAAGTACCCTATCCGCGCGCCCCTGAATATCGAGCTAATTGCAGATGATAGAAGCGCAGCAGATTATTATTACTCACTCCACCTGACTCAATATTCTCCCTTACTTCACCTAAGTATGTACCAGCCGTACTATAGTCTCCGCTGGAGATAAGGCATGCAGATATAAGAAGCATTGCTTCAATCGAATCAGGCTTCCGCCGTAATGCCTCCTTAAGATAATCCGCAGCAGATTCAAAATCCTTGCCTTGTATCTGTAGATAGCCCATTCCTATCCAAGCTGGGTAAAAATCCGGTGCAAGGTTTATTAGCCCTACAAAAAGGGTCTCCGCCGATGCAAGATGGCCGCCCTCAAGATACAATCTTCCTAACGCATAAATATTAGAAACCTCATCATCACTATAGCCACGTTTTAAAACCTCACTTGGCAATCTCTCTCGAGTCTCAGCCATTACTACTTTACCTCCGTATCTACTTCTAAATAATTTAGAATCTGTTGCAGCATCTGCGTCTCGGCAAGAACCTTTTTATGGATTTCTGGGTTCATTCTGGCCTCGAGCTCCCTAGAAAGCTCATGCATTCTCTGAAAGCGCGCATACAAGGATGAAACAGCCGCTTTAAGTTTGGAAACATCGCCCATCTCCGGAAGTACCGAGAGAAATGGGGAAAATGAGAATGGATCTGGTGCTAAAAGTGAGGATTTAGGCATATATTAAGAAGTCGCTAACATTGTGTACAGTCATACATATAAAATAAGCTCTACAAGATCTTTATAGCAGTCAATACAGCGTACGCTGGCGACTTCGTTATAAAGATAACTTACGATTATTCATTTTCAGAAGCATCTCCCTCTTCAAGCATAATCCTACCGTAATTACAAAGCAAAGCTAAAAAAACTAAACAGACTAAGCTGCCAGCCAGAATACCTAATATACGCCTAAATATTAATGCGAGAGTATAGGCCGTCTGATCGCTTGAATATGCAAACAAAGATAATACCGATGAGATATTGAAGTATGTAAAGCCCAGTGAAAATATTATCCCTAGAGATATCGCACTTACGGCTGTTACTGTCTTGAAAAAGAACGGTGTAGGCTGCTTATTAAAAGGGTTGATAGCCGAGCCTTGCATTAGCACTTCAGCAGAAACTCTGCCCCTATTTCTAAGAAGACCAAAGAGCAATCCTAATAATGTAGTAAAGAGAGTAATTGTTATTAAGAGCTCTAACGCAGACCTCAATGTTGCTGCATTGAGCACTAAGGCACTATCATCAACAGAAAAAAGACTAAATAATTTTACTATCTGGCTCCAGCTAAAATAGTAAGTAGCTATAACAATAAGAGAAGTAAAAGCGCGTTGTGATAAATCTCCAAAGACGCGTTTACTGTTGCCAGCATTTATATATTCTTTGAATTCCATTTTCTAATGAAAGACTCCAAGACTGGATAAATAGCTAGTCCCAAGTTCAGCCGACAAAAATGAGAAGATAAGAGTACTTGCCAAAGAGAGTGCTAGAGCAACCAACATAAACCTAAGACTCTCGTAAGGAATTGCCACTGACTTACCCGTAGCCCACCTGAACGGCAACTCAAAGAGGAGGGAGATTGTCATGATTGAGAATGCCAGCAAGGCTGCACAGAATATAACCTTCGATAGTAGCGTTGAGGCAATGCCAAATATGTAAGCACCACTTTGCCCTGATTGTAGAGTAGTACTAAGGCCCAGGATTTGAAAAAAAGATTCACTATTTAATAGCGAATAGCCACCTATAGCTAATGCAGTCGGCAAAAACATTGCTCTGTTGTTTACCGTAAAGCAGAAGCGCTCGAGTAACGCTGCGCTTATGTAGATTGCTAACGGTATTGCTGAGAGCAATAACAAAATTAGTACTAGCTGTGTTGTGCCAATCTTAGAAAGGAGCAGACCAATTGCCAGCAGCAAAAACAATAACGCCGGTGCAAAACCTCCCCAGACTGCCGCTAGTAATATCAATACAATAATCTCCATATAATCTAGCTCAACGCTGAGATCATCAGCGCAATGACTGTCTTTGAGATTAACGGATACATAGCGTATAAGGTCACAATCAACACTAAAAGCTTTAATCCATACGAAACCGCGCCGTCATGTATCGATGTTACAGCCTGTAGTATACCTATCAATATAGCAGCAACAGTCATTACCAACAGAATGGGTAATCCAATTAGAGCCAAACTTTGTAACCCTTGACTGGCTAAATCAACACTGCTCACCTAGAAATACCCCCCTAAAAGTTTCGTAGAAAGAAGGCTCCAGCCGTCAACAACTACAAAAAGCAGAATCTTTATTGGAAGACTTACAACATGCACTGATAGCTGCGTAATGCCAAGTGACATCAATGCATTCACAGTAAGCAGATCGATCACAAGGAATGGGATAAGAAGCATTAGTCCCAACTCGAAAGCTTCCTTAAGTTGCGTGATCATAAAGGCAGCCAACTGTATGATCTCAACCTTATTCTCAGCTAACTTAACTGCTGCCTGCTTGGGTTCAACGCTAACTCTAAATTTCTCAATTTTCAATCTAACTGCTGTGTCTGTATGTTTTTCAATAAACGGTCGAAAACTCTTTAAAAGCTCATCATTATTTGCAGCTAGATCTGATTTTAGGATCCCTTCTAAACCACCGGCATGCTCAAGCTCCGGGTCGGCAACAAACAAAGCCAAAGCAATCGAAAGTGCCAGCACTCCGACACCGATCCCTGCCCCGTGCAACCCCATACCGTAGCGTAAAATGCTAAGCGTAGTGAGTGTTTTAACAAATGAGGTAAACAACAATAATATCAAAAGCGCAGAGAGCGCACCGCCCAAGGTCATCATAGTAGGTATGATAACGGATGTTAGGACGAATGAGCTAGTAGAAATTCCTCTCTAAAAATCTTGCTTTACTGGGACCGCGGGCTTCCAGCCCGCAACGGATTATCTGCAAATTCGTATGCGGGCTGGACCACGCTTCGCGTGGACTTGTTGAAGCTTGCTTCGCAAGCATTTATCTTACGCTGCCTGGTAGCAGTGCTAGGCGCTCAGGTTACGCGAAGCGTAACTACTGAGCAG
>CAZKXU010000111.1:0-8113 GCA_964556665.1 uncultured Bdellovibrionales bacterium
GTGAACTTGCTGCCTTTAAGCTTAAACGCATATTGCAAGATGACTTTCTACGGCGCTTACAAAAACTTGAGCTAGGCTTCGGACTCACTTACGGAACTGAGCTTAGCTCGGAGCTTCCGCCCTTAGAGATCGTGGATCGTCTTTCACGTATTAAGACGGCCTTAAACAACTATGAAAGTGCCAAAAAAGCGCGTGTTTCTAAGAAGTAAGATCCTTTGAGGAGTCTCAAAATTTAGGGTAGTCTAAGCAACATGTCCAACTTGGCAGCTATAGATCTTGCACTTTCAAGCCGGTATTGGTGCTGGAAATATTATACTCAGGCAGAATGCCCTGCTCGACTAATGGAGGTATTAATATCAGGTCTTAAGCATATCGAAACATCTTCCTGGGCACAGAGATTTGAGTTTGGTGGTGTATATGTAAACGGGATCGCAGTATTAGAGGATATAGAGCTAATAGCACCGTGCAAAATCGAGTATTATGAACCAAAATATAGGATCGAAGATGCCAACCAGGTGTTTCCTGTATTTAGTAAAGAGTTAATTGTATATGAAGATCCTGATTTATTGATCGCATATAAACCCACGGGCTTACCCTCAGCTCGAGTAAAAGATCAAAGGCACTATTCATTACAGGCCTATCTCGAACGATATTTAGGATCTAGCTTGCACATGCCTTCGCGCATCGACACCTCAGCGCAAGGACTGGTCGTAACAAGCCGCTCACTGCGCATGCATGCACGGCTGCAACGTGCCTTTGAGGGCCGTCGTGTCAATAAAAGTTACCGACTTCTCGTACACCAGACCCCTGATTGGCAGGAAAAAGAGCTAGTAGCTCCTATAGGATTGGATCCAAGTCATCCGGTATTAAGGAGAGTTTGTAGAGATGGAAAGATTGCAGTTACAAAATTCAAAGTGCTGCAGAATATAGAGAACAATGCCGTGCTTGAAGCTCAGCCTGTAACTGGCCGTACACACCAGATTAGGGTGCACTGCGCAAGTCTTGGGTTTCCGATAGTAGGAGATAAATTTTATGGTGGTAGAGAGGCTTCCTCTCTGCATCTGGTAAGTTATAGCTTTGAATTTATGCATCCTTTTCTAGAGAAAAGAATGCGGTTTACTGCGCCAAAGAGACTAGCACCGGAGTGGGCCAGTTTTTAGCTTTTTCCAAGGCTCTCTCTTCTACCTAGTGAGCGTACTATTGCATTTCAATATAAAAAATTAGAGAATATTTTCACCATTTATTTTTAGATTTGCAAACTTATGACAACTCAAGCACGTGATTGTATTATCTTAGGTTCTGGACCAGGCGGTTATGTAGCAGCGATTAGAGCAGCTCAGTTGGGCCGCTCTGTAAGTATAGTTGAGCGTGACCTATTGGGCGGCATCTGTCTAAATTGGGGCTGTATCCCTTCAAAAGCGCTCCTTAAATCTGCACAGCTATATCATGACATGAAGCGTGCCTCTGAATTTGGTTTTGAAACAGGCGCTCTCAAAGTTGATTTCCCGAAGATTATCGCACGCTCACGCGAGGTTGCTGGAAAACTCTCAGGTGGTGTTAGTTTTCTAATGCGTAAAAATAAAGTTGAGGTCATTAACGGCAATGGTGTACTTGAAAAGGGTAACAAACTAACTGTAACTGACGCGCAGAATAAAAGCACAACCTATACATTTAAAGATCTTATTATCGCGACAGGTGCAAGAGCGAAAAGCATTCCGGGTGTTGAGATAGATGGTGAGGTAATTCATACCTACCGCACTATTCTTGAAAATAAACGTTTGCCGCAAAAAATGTTAGTGATCGGCGCCGGCGCTATCGGCATGGAGTTTGCCTACTTCTTTAGTTCACTTGGAACCCAGGTAACAGTATGTGAAATGCTGCCACAGATTTTGCCGGTTGAAGATGAAGAGATCGCTCAAAACTTAGAAAAAATCTTTACCAAGAAAGGGATGATTATAAGAACAGGCGCTGCTGTGCAGAACCTTAAACGTACCGGTAAAACTGCGAGCGCTACGATTAAAACTAAGAACGGCGAGGAGCCATGGAGTGGAGACTGCTGCTTAGTTGCAATCGGTGTAAATCCTAACACAGAGAATATCGGGCTTGAAAATGTCGGTATAGCAACAGATCGAGGCTATATTAAGGTGGATTCACTGCTGCGCACAAATGTAGCTAATCATTTCGCAATCGGTGACTGCACTGGCGGAGCGATGTTAGCGCACAAAGCAAGTCATGAGGCAATCGTGGCCGCAGAGGTTTTAGCCGGCAAGAATAAGCATCCGATGCGTTATGACAACATACCAGGCTGCACATACTGTCAGCCGCAGGTGGCTTCAGTGGGTCTAACTGAAAAAGCAGCCAAGGAGAAAGGGCTTAAGTATAAAGTAGGAAAGATTCCATTTTCCGCGATCGGCAAAGCAATAGCGATCGGCGAACCAGAAGGGATGATAAAGGTCATTATTGATGCAGAGGTTGGTGAAGTGTTGGGGGTTCATATACTGCACTCCGAGGCAACTGAATTGATAGCTGAAGCTGCAGTCATTAGATCGCATGAGGGTATCGCCTCAAGCGTACTTGAGACTATCCACCCGCACCCAACACTTTCTGAATCGGTAATGGAGGCGATGGCGTTGGCGCTGGGAAGACCGATTAACTTTTAGTGGGATCGCGGAGCACCAGCTCCGCCTTGTACTCTAAGATATGCCATATTCTGCGGAGCTGGAGCTCTGCGGTCCCAGAACTACATCAAAGATAAAATGACTTCCTGCGAGCAGATAAACGTCATCAATCTCGGCCTTCGTGCCTACTCCGAAGTTTTACATACACAGCGCTCATTGCAGCAAGCTTTAATTAACGGATCCGGTGCTGAACACCTACTTATCTGCCAACACACTCCCGTCATAACTTATGGCAAGGGTGCAAAGCGGGAAAACATCTTACTTTCCGAAGATGAATTAAGAATGCGGGGTGTCGAACTAATTGCAGTAGATCGCGGCGGTGATGTTACCTATCACGGACCAAGTCAACTTATCGCCTATCCAATTTTAGATCTACGCAGACGCAAACAGGATGTGGGCTGGTATATGCGCTGCCTAGAGGAGGTAATCATAAAGACACTTCTCCATTTTAGTATTGATGGGTATCAAGTTGCAGGGAAAACAGGAGTATGGGTAGGCAAACAACCTAGAAAAATAGCATCAATCGGTGTGCGTTTATCACGCTGGTGCAGTATGCACGGCTTGGCACTTAACATTAACAAGGAAACCGCCGGTTTTTCATTAATACATCCATGCGGCTTGGTAGGAGTGCAGATGACCTCCATTGAAGAAGAGGGGGAAACTCAAACAATTGATTCTATTACAGAGATCTTGTGCCTTGAATTTATGAGAATGTTCGGGGGTTGGCCTCGCTCATAACCTTGTAAACAGCCTCGACAATATCGTCCATATTTGGCTTGCTAAAGTAATCCCCATCTGAGGTGTAGGCGCCGCGATGATCCTTAGCCGTTACGGTTAATGGCGCTGAATCAAGTAGTTTATATCCTTGCTGCTCCTCTAATACCTTATGCATCATATAGGCAGAGGCACCACCTGGATAATCCTCATCTACAAATACAACTCTGCTCGTTTTCTCTAAAGACTTTGCGATGAGATGGTGGCGATCAAACGGAATCAAACTCTGCACATCAATAACCTCAACCGAGATGCCAAGAGCTTCTAGCTCATCCGCTGCTTCTAATACAATGCGACAACAGGAACCGTATGTCACAACTGTAATATCGGTTCCAGATCTAAGAATCTCAGGCACGCCAAGCGGCAGACAAAATTCGGTAAGATTATCGGGACATCTCTCCTTTAGTCCATATCCATTTAGACACTCTATGATTAGAGCCGGGTCATCAGATCTGAGCATGGTGTTATAAAACCCAGAAGCCTGCACCATATTGCGCGGCACGAGCACATAGATCCCGCGCATGCCTCCTAAGATCATCTGCATTGGAGAGCCCGTATGCCAAACCCCCTCTAAGCGATGCCCTCTCGTACGAATTATTAAGGGTGCTGCCTGCCCTCCCTTATTGCGCCAACGTAATGTGGCTAAATCATCGCTTAAGGATTGAAATCCAAATAGCAGATAGTCTAGATACTGTATCTCCGCTATCGGACGAAGGCCGCGCATCGCCATGCCTATACCTTGTCCAATAATTGTCTCCTCACGTATGCCGGTATCAAAAATACGGTGTTTCCCATGTTTCTCAGGCAAGCCTACTAGGCCATGGTTAACATCCCCTATTCCTACATCCTCGCCAAAAATACTAACTAATGGATTGCGAGTAAGAATATTATCCATGCAAGCCTTGATAACCTGATTACCGTTAAGAATC
Organism: uncultured Bdellovibrionales bacterium; assembly: GCA_964556665.1. Classification (GTDB taxonomy): domain Bacteria; phylum Bdellovibrionota_C; class UBA2361; order UBA2361; family CAZKXU01; genus CAZKXU01. The sequence continues at coordinate 4,382 of CAZKXU010000111.1, forward strand.
TGGGAATCAGCTGTATAAATAGCTGGCACAGATTCGACATTCAAGGCTGACTTGCTTGATTCAGAATATAGATCGGTACTAAATCTCTGATAGTTGAGTGCCGCGTACTTAGCCTCCCAACTCTCTAAATTACTACGAGCCTCCGTGTTTTCAGCTCTAGTAATCCTTAATGTTTTTCTGACGGCATGCATAATGTCACGCCTAACAGGATTAGGATTGCTAGAAAGATCGGATAATACAGCAGAGATCTTGTCTGCCTGTGGGGAAGTCTCTGCAAGCATGGTAATCAAACCCCTGCCTGCCTCTATCTCCTCCACAACCCCACTCCTAAACTTACTCCAAGCGCTCTTCTGTGCCGCAGAAGCTTTAGCCTCCGCCTCCTTCTCGATAACAGCGAGCTCTTCCGCAGTAGCGAGCTTCTCCTTAATCATCCAGCTCTTCATGCGGGCTATACAGCAGAAATCCTTCTCCCACACCAAACGTTCTTTACTTTTATAACGCTCATGCGAGCCTGAGGTCGAATGCCCCTGCGGCTGCGTCACTTCAGTGATATGAAAAAGCGCTGGGATGTGAGTCTCTCTCATCTTGGAAAGACCTGTTGAGTATGCCTCTACTAATGCCGCGTAGTCCCACCCCTTAACAACATAAATATCAATACCCTGACCAGCGGCATTCACACGAAATCCCTCCACTATCTCAGAGATACTGTTCTTTGTAGTCTGAAATTCACGCGGTACGGAGATACCATAACCATCATCCCAAACAGAGATAGCCAGCGGTACCTTAAGCACACCTGCAGCGTTTAAGGTCTCCCAAAAATTACCCTCCGAGGTGCTGGCATCACCAATCGTCGCGCAGACTACCTCATCTCCGCCTTTTGAAAAATTAGATAGGTTTGCAAGATCCTTATTCTCACGGTAGATCCGGGAGGCGAGCGCCAATCCTAACGAGCGCGGCATCTGACTAGCGGTTGGCGATGTGTCCGATGAGGAATGATACAGTTTTGTTTGATCAAGCCAACTACCGTCCTCTGCTATAAAACGGGTTGCGCTGAAGCCGTTCATCTGTCGACCGATTGTGGTTACATCTCCATCATAGTTTGGATCTGCATACAGTTGCTGGAAGAACTCCTCTAAGCTGACAGTTTCATGAAGAAAAGTAACTGTTTGATCACGATAATACCCGGCCAACCAATCACCAGGACGCATCGCCTGAGCCATAGCAATCTGAGCGATCTCCTTGCCATCACCAAAAATACCAAACTTAGCGCGCCCGTTTAACACCTCTTTGCGGCCAATCAAACTGACATAGCGGCTCTCCAAGGCAACACGGTAATGTTTAAGTACATTTTCACGCAGCCATTTTGATTTAGTACCTTTAGCGGCACCGTTGCGTGATATCTTAATTTTTGTTTTTCCTGCCCGTAACACGGGTCTAACTGAGTGACTCTGCATCTTATGAGAGTATTTGAAAAACCGTAAAAAGTCTAGATTTCTAAGGATACGGCTTGATCTGACGCCTCAGATTGATTTTTTCGCCGATTGAAAAAGTGCCTTAAATGCGGTAAAAAAGTGAAGCAAGTATAAAATATAAAATCACTGATTCCTGTAAAATAATTACGGATAACAGCTAACAGAAAAGGACAACTATGCGTGTTGATATGGTAATGCCTCAGATGGGCGAATCGATAACTGAAGCAAAGATTCTAAAATGGAGAAAAAGCAAAGGCGAGAAGGTCGACAAGGATGAGATCATTCTTGAGATATCAACCGACAAGGTAGACTCCGAGATCCCTGCTCCAGCTGCTGGCGTGCTGGCTGAGCTTCTCTTCAACGAAGGAGATGTAGTTCCGGTTAAAACCAAGATTGCGATTATCGATTCTGAGCTTAGCGCCTCTGCGCAGCCAGCTAAAGCAACGCCTGTCCAGGAGAATAGACTATCTGTTGTCGAAGGCAGCAAGTCGAGCGTCCCTCATGCAATGAATGGCTCAGGACATTCCGAAGAGGATGATCGCTTTTACTCACCGCTTGTAAAGAGCTTGGCTGAGAAACATGGAGTGCCGCTTGCCGAGCTAAATTCTGTTAAGGGAACAGGGCAAGGTGGAAGAGTTACGAAGCAGGATTTCTTAGACTACGTGGCTACTCGCGGCAGCACAAAACCTACTGCTACACCTGCACAAGCAGCAACACCTGCTCCGCAAAGCATAGCTGTAGCAGCTAAACCTGTTGCACCGCAGCCGCAGATAAACTGGGGCAGCGATGTCGAGATCGTGCCGATGGACAACATGCGCCAAGCTATCGCCGACCATATGGTACGCTCTAAAGCTACCAGTCCGCATGTTTATTCGATTCAGGAGGTTGACTGCACCAAGATATCGCAGTACCGCAAAATGTACAAAAATAAATTCCAGGAGAAGGAGGGCTTTAGTCTTAGCTTTACCCCGTTCTTCCTTGAGGCCGCAGTTAAGGGCCTACAACAGTATCCTTATATAAACTCCTCTATTGACGGCAAAAAGATCATCCTCAAGAAGCATATTCACCTCGGCTGTGCGGTGGCATTGGGCAATAGCGGCCTGATCGTTCCGGTCATTAAAAGATCAGAGGAGAAAAATTTTGTCGGGCTGGCGCGCAGTCTTAATGAACTAGCTGCTAAAGCTCGAAACAAAAAACTTCTCCCTGACGATGTAATGGGCGGCACTTTCACCGTTACTAACCCAGGAGTTTTTGGAACGATTATCGGAACGCCAATTATAAATCAGCCGCAGGTAGCTATTCTTTGCCTTGGAGCTATTAAGAAACGTCCGGTAGTAATTGATGATATGATCGCAATTCGTGAGGTTTGCTATCTGACGTTGTCATACGATCATCGCATTGTAGACGGATCTTTAGGCGGTCAGTATCTTGCTTTCTTACGGGATTATCTTGAAAACTGGGACCTTAACAGGCCGTTGTATTAATATAGGTGTGATGGTTTTATTTGTCCGTATGGGCAGATGGCAATCTGCCCCAGGTGTGAGCGGCAGCTCACACAGGTGTCGACTATGCAATATTTATGTTTAAGACCTTCCACCAACTCAAGCCCAACCAATGCGTGTAGTATCAGGATCAGCCAAGGGCATTCAGTTAGATTCGGTTCCAGGAGAGAGCACCCGTCCAATCCTGGATCGTGTTAAAACCGCACTTTTTGACATCCTGCGCCCTGAGCTTGCTGGCAAAAGCATTCTTGATCTATTTGCCGGCAGCGGCTCTGTTGGCATTGAAGCTCTGAGCCAAGGCGCAGAGCATGCAGTTTTTGTTGATTTAGAGAAGAAAGCCGTAGCGGTCATCAAAGGTAACTTAGAAAAAACGAGACTTACTTCTCAAGCCGAAGTGCGGCACACAGATGCATTCGGCTACCTCAAAAAGTGTGCGAAAAGCTTTGATTATATATTTATCGCACCACCGCAATATAAAGGTCTGTGGGGAGAGGCGCTGCGTGCTATAGCTGAGCGCCCCGAGCTCCTTACTAAGTCTGGCACGATAATAGTACAGATCGACCCCAAGGAGGATGAGAGGTTAGAATTTAGAGATTTCGAGCTGCTAAGAGAGAAGGTTTATGGAAATACCAAGCTTCTCTTCTTTCGTAGACAGAGCGGCCCTCCGGCTGAGATTAAGTAGAGGCAAATTCTATTTACTAGACCTCCAAATAAGTTTTTTCACGTCTAGCATCACATCGTTGCCCCATCTTGTCACG
>CAZKXU010000112.1:0-7958 GCA_964556665.1 uncultured Bdellovibrionales bacterium
GTGATTTAAATTTAAGCTACTTGAAAATATCAACGTGTGTGAGAAAAGTTCAAGTTGGGGATTATTTTTGCTCCCCCTATGTTTTGGATAGTGAGTCTTTTTATAGTATCATAAATCGTTAGTTGAAACTTAGGGGGTAAAAGGCAATGCCAAATTTTGCAGATCATTCTAGAGAGGTTTTTAGAAGCAATTTTCGCGAGATTTTTGATGTGGCGATTACAGGAAACGCGACAGCCAAACCAGATCCAGAACCGGACTTAGTAAGAGAACTGAAAAATAGACGTACAGAGTTAGATATTGATGAAAGGCTCACCACGCCAAACGGTATTGTTGGTTTAGCTAAACAATTTGGGGCAAAGCTCGATATCACGACCCTAGAGACCAGTAACCTCGGTGCATTCATGACCGCAGTTAAAGAATTAAAAAACCCTCTGATTGGAACTGCACTTATAACTGTTGCAACAGGTCAACTACTCATCGATATAGATGTTATGCCCCGTTACACACAGAATGAATTTGAAGATGCTGCTTCAGCTTATCTTGAAGCGTTAAAATTTCTTAATCATTTTATTGATCAGCCGACACCTGATGAGGCAACCTTAGCTGAAAGGGGTAGGTTATTTGTAGAGGGTAAGAAAACAATCGAATGGCTTGCCGCGACTGCCGCTCTCGAACAGGTTAATAGTGATTTTGAAAGGCGTGCCAGAGAGGATCCTAAGGCAGCGCCTTTTGTTGATCGTGCAGATCTAAGTTTGGGAGTTTTCGATGCCAATAACCGTTTTGCTGGATTATTTAGGGGATACACAGTAAGTGTATCTACCTTAGCAGAGTGCCCAACTGTAGGCGCACGCCCTGCTCCTGGCAAAAATGTATACGAGTCACGATATTTAGGCGCAGCACCACAAACTAGTGAGAGGAAAGTTGTTGCTGACTTCTTTCCGGAGAGTCATTATCCTGATAGAGCAGTAATAGATAGAACCTCAGTAACTCATGTGATAGCAGCACTTCCTGTATTACCGGCTCGTCCTGAAACACTTTTTAAAATCGATCAGTATATGAAAGGTGGCCCAAGACGGTTTGGAGATATTTTAATCGGCGGAAAGTGTGAAACAGACGGCAATCGATTCCAATTTGATGGACAAGGCCAGGCTTTTAGTCCTGATTATGAATTTTTTGGTTTATTAAGCAATGTTGAACATGGACAGGAACGGTATTTTTCTGTACGACCAGTAGAGCAATTAGGTAGGCAGAGAGCAGAAGAAGCAGCTGCATGGGGAGAGGATGTTTCTACTAGTATTACAGTCGTGCTCCGTGAAGTAATTGATCCTGACAAAGCACGAATTCGCAGAGAGGCGATAGAGTTAAAACAAGGGAAACTTGATATTGCTAGGTTTGCTAAAAGTTGGCTTGACGCAACTAACAAGGACCCCTTAAATGAGTTAGAAAGATTAGGGGTGCTTTCAGAAGAAACTTGCACTGCAGTTCTAGCCAAAGTTGCTGAAATTGATGACGCGAGAGCAAGAGAGACTGCTACTCGAGTAAGTTCTTTCTCGTCAATTTCTTTCGGCTCTTCCTTTGATTTTGGCGGTGGTGGCTCCGGATTCTTGACCCGTGGTGGCCCAGCATTACATGCAAGTGCATCTACTATCCAGACAGGGACGCGAATAGGATACACTACAAGGGATTATGCCCCTGATCCTTTGGCATCTCCATCCATTATGATTTTACATACTGTTGGGGTAACTAGAGGACAGGAAGCCGAAGCTTTGGCATATATGGTTAAACGCGCCTTTGGTGAGAAAGCTGCTGCTTAAATTTTACTAAGCAGCTTTTCTTATTGTCTTTAATGATAGCTGCATGCCTAGTGCTTTTAGCAGGATACTTAAACTATAAAGAGTCGGATTGCCCCGTTTAGATACGATTTTATACAAGCTCTGCCGCTTAAGTTTTGTCTTTTTGGAGAGTACACTCATCCCACCGGCAGCTTCAATTACATTGTGTAAGGCCAATAGAAAAGTTTTATGATCATCAAGTAAAATGGCTTGCTCCAAATAACCGCAAGCATACTCTGGATCTCTTAATCTGCTAATTAAATCTTCTCTATAATCTCTTAGTCTCATCTTTGAACCTCCACCATAAAGAACGAGCTAATTCAATATCACGCGCCTGGGTTGATTTGTCTCCAGCGCATAATAATAAAATATATTTCTGGCTTACTACCCCATAATATATACGTAACCCTGGTCCGGTATTTATTTTTAGTTCAAAAACACCGCCTTTTAGACTCCGTGTATTACCAAAATTTCCAGACTGTAAACGGGATAAATACGCATCTATTATTTTGCGATAAAGGTCACTTTTAAGCTCTTCGTACCAATTGTCAAAAGGACAGGAGCCGTTATTGAGCTCGAGCCTTTTGATATCGATAATATATAATCTCTTAATAAGCATTGTAAACTAAAGTTGTCAATATTGCAAGCGACTAATGTACGAGTGAACACAAGTTCTTAATAGTGTTCGAATAAATACCTGATTTGTTGCTGAAAATTACCAAGCTGCGGTGATAACTATCCAAAACGACAAACTTATTTGAATAGATCAGATTCTGAAATTAGCAGTAAGGATATTCATTATATTATTGATTTTCAGAGCTCTCTCTCTACAACGAAATTTGCACTCTTCGTACAGCTTCGCCGACTTGTTCACTCTGTTCCGGAGATACGGCTTTCTTATCGCCTTCTATGATCTCTTTATAGGCTGAGTAGATAATATCAATAAGGCCGATTACAAGAAGGAACATTTGAGAAGAAAATTTTGAGAGAACACTTTCTCATACACGTTGATATTTTTAACTTAGTTGAGTTGAAGTGAGCTTTGATAACTTATTGATCCGTAGAGAAATTTTAGACGAGACGTTATAAGAGCCTCTACCCTTACGAAGCCAAAAAGAGAAAGGTATAAAACTTTTATAACATCAGTAATATCAACGAATTGTGTGATTTAAATTTAAGATACTTGAAAATATCAACGTGTGTGAGAAAAGTTCAATGTTCCCCGAAAATATGTAGCCTTAACTGATCTTTGAAGTCTGTTAATACTCTTCTCGCGCTTCCTTTGGTCAATCTGCGTATCCATGTAAAGTGGTTTTTAAGTACAGCATCCAAAACTTTAAAAATTCTGAAAATAGAATTGTCTTCAAGCACGGTTCTGTTACTTATAGCATTTCGAAAATCTAACCAGTCAATTGCTCGAATAGCCTGAATAGTTGCATTTATATCCTCGCTTACTACGTAATTTCTCTGAGCCTCTGTTGCAGTTGATAAGTTATCTGCCAACTTGTTTATAGAGTTTTCAAGCTGAGAAGTGAGTTTCGTAACAAATTCTTTTCTATGCTGACTATCTGTGCCTTTTTTAAGCTCTGCCTTACCTATCAAGGCAAGCATGATTATTGAATGAGATACTCCCAAATCAAAGCCTTGTGATCTGTTAAAATGCAACGTTGGGAATAGTCTTATTTTATCACTCCTACTTAGGGCTCTCTGGATCTCTATTGTTCCAGAGTTGTTACTATCAGTAATTGGTATGATATTGAAATCTAGTTGTGGGTGATGCTTTTTTACAAATCTTAGTAGTTTGGCAGTATATTTGTTCATCCTTGCTTCTAGAGCATGTGGGCTATCTGCTTTTATTCCAAATTTGATTTTAATACCCCAGCCAAAGTTTTGGCTGCTTTGTAGAATCTGCTCTATAACAGAGGTAGTTGCATGAAAAGTCTGCGTCTCAATAGTTTTATTAACAGTTGGAGTTCTTGGAATTTTATTGAAAAAATCTTTTTGTGATAATGGTGGCCAGAGAAGAGCATATCTTACTCGATGTAAGCAAGCTTGATCTACGATTTCCTGTAGATTCAAATTGTTAGAAGTAGGATCTAGCTCAAGAATGACCAATTTACCCAAGAAATCACTAACATGTCCTGTTCCTTGGTGACAAGTTTTAGTTGGTGAAAATACATTTTGGGAAGTGTCTACTATTGAAATTGGTAAGTTCAGTACCTCTGATAAATACCCTATGTTAACCTTGGTTGTCCTTTCATTTAAAGCGCTTGTAACAAAAACTGCTCCAGCTTTAGGATCGTATATGTAAGGATGAACTATGTTAAATTTATCCTTTGTAGTTTGTATAATCTTCATTTTAGATGGGGTGTCAGCGTTGCCAATATTCAAAGCAGTTGCTAGCTGAATATCTGAGAGTGCGCTTGCATCTGATCCAACTGATATTTTAATTGGAATTCGCAAAGTGCTCTTTGCTTTTAATTCATCAATTGGGATAGTAATCTCATCCTCTAGAATGAGTGCAGAGCCACATACTGAAATGTTAACATCTTTAGCTTTCAGATCCTTTGATGTAGCTTTAATTCTTATAGCTGCTGCTCTTTTATTATTAATATTACTCTGACCAATATCAGACTCTGAAATATTTTTTACTTCGATCCATCCTTCATTCTCTTTCCCACATTCAATCCCATTAGGAAATATCGTATGGCTAATCTCAACTGGATAAGTGACGTCAAACGCTTTATTATAGGCAAGCTTACATCCCGTCTGCAGCCTTAGGCTAGCGATGCCCATATTAACAACATATTTTAGCTTAAACCTCTCTTCCGTTGGTATTACGTCATAATTTCTAACTTTAAACTTAAGTTCTCCACTAAGTGTTAATGACTCATTACTCCCTATTTCAGGGATTTCAATTGCCCAGCTCTCAGCTGAACTTTCTGTAGTATCTGTCAGATATATATATAGTATTTTATTACTAGGGGATGGCATCTCTCCAACATTCTTAATCTTAATATTTTTAATAGTGACTTCAGAGCCAGGTTCAACTACTCCATTCGAGGAAACTATTTCAAAATCCTGAACTTCAATATTATATGCTGAATTAAATTCTGCTACCTGCCCGTTCGGCATTAAGACAGAAATATAGAATTTACCATCTGCTCCAGGGTTTGCAGGTAGGCCCTCTTCTCCATACTCACCTTGTACACCCTCAAGCCCGTCACAAGCTGGGGGTCTTTCGTGATAGACTGGCTCAGTGTATGAAACATATACAGGATAAGAACTTTTACCGTCAGTCGTAGTTCTATTTTCCATTCGTGTCTTAGATTCATTTGTCGTCCATTTGATTCCATCTCCACCGCGACCTCCTGGGCCACCTTCGCCAGGTAATCCAGATTCACCAGGGATCCCCGGCCCTCCCCCTTTTACTGACTTTACGTCTACTTGATTACCAAGTAGTAATAGATCAAGGTCACTTATAGGCACTCTAACGTTTACTACGCCTCCATCGCCACCTGGGCCTGCATCCCCACCATGCCCACCGTTGCCACCATCACCTCCATCTTGACCAGGTGAAGCATTGCTTGCAGGAGTGGCATCAATACCATTGCGCCCTGCTTGGCCAGGGCTGCCGTTTCCACCGTGTCCTCCATCCCCGCCATTGCCACCAACAGCTTTTGCATGAATAATTGGTCTACTGTTTGAAGGGAAACTCGCGTTTATTAATAATCGCTTTGAATCTGGATTTAACTGCATATAGCCAGTAACTGCGATAGTAGCGGGAGCTTCTTTGGGTTGCAAAGAAAGTGATAGCTCAATTTTTCCTCCGTTGCTCCCTTTTCTCCCATGCTCCCCATCCTCACCGTCAACACCATAACCGTCCCTTCTAATCTTTGCAGAAACACCATGTCGACCTTTCTTCCCTCGTTTACCATTAGCATCTATCCATATGCCTACAGTATTAGGACGGCCACTTTCATTTATAATTATCCTGGGCTTTAGATCGAGCTTTGTCATAAACTTTAGACTTTACTATGTAATCTTGAAAATTATGTATATTACAACTGTGAACCGAACTTCTAATTCAATCAAGCTATAGCAATACTCTGCTTGTAGCTATTGGTTATAGCATAGAAAGGATGATAACTGAAGGAGGGTAGGGGCTTTTGGGAAAGTGTTAACTATGATGTTACTGAAGCAGTGTCTCATCAGGCTACTGGTTAACTAGTCGAATTGATTGATGGTGGTGATTTTGACTAAGATTTTTGAACCACCTCCCTAGGAGAAGAGAAGAACACTTTCCCGAAGAACACTTTCTCACACACGTTGATATTTTTAACTTAGTTGAAGTGAGCTTTGATAACTTATTGATCCTTGGAGAAATTTTAGACGAGACGTTATAAGAGCTTCTACCCATACGAAGCCAAAAAGAGAAAGGTATAAAACTTTTATAACATAAGTAATATCAACGAACTGTGTGATTTAAATTTAAGCTACTTGAAAATATCAACGTGTGTGAGAAAGCGGGCAAGGAAAGCGGGCAAGGTGAGAAAGCGGGCAAGGTGTGAGAGAGCGGGCAAGGATGCCCGCGTTCCCAGTGATTTATTACCCACACTTTATGAGTAATTACTTATTTATTGATCAAGTTGTTGATTCCTCTGACCTTCAGTTCTAAGCTAGTCTGGTGAGTAGCTCTACTATAGCAGCGATGTTATTAATACTTCTTATACTGATACTACCTATCTGCTTCTCCTTTATCGGAGTTCCCACGATCTGAAATCCATGCGCTTTGGGCAGTACCCGATTAAGATAGGATAAGCCAGGATGCAGATCGGTTTCAGACAACTTGGCTTCAACCAGCATTTTTGCCTGGAGCCCTTCGCATATTACGAAATCTACTTCGTGCTTATCCTTGTCCCGAAAATACTGTAGGTTCAGGCGACGACCAGCTGAGTCATTAAGAAAGTGAATCCATTTTAGCAGACATGAACCGATTAAGTTTTCAAAACGAAAACCATCTCCGTTTGTGGCTGCCGAACAGTCATAGAAGTACACTTTTGGTTCACGGCGGATACTGCGGGCCAAATTGCGACTATACGGATATACGATAAAAATGACATAGAGCCGCTCCAATAACTCAATCCATTTTTTTACTGTAGGAGGAGAAATGCCGATGTCGGCTGCCAAATGTGAATAGTTAATTGTTCCGCCGACGCGCTCTCGCAGCAATTCAATCAAAAGCTCCATGCCGCGTAATTCGGAGACCATCGAAATGTCCCTAATATCTTCACGCAATACCACCTGCAGCCGATCTTCCCGTAAACGATCCGCCTCTTTTGGATTTAGAAAGGCCTCAGGAAATCCACCGCTTTTTATTAATTGTTGTGATGCAAGCAGTGCGTCTTTTATCCCAAATTGCTGAACCGCTTCAAGCGGATCTATCGGATGAAGTCGATACATGTAGGTTCTGCCTGTTAAAGCGTCACCACCTTTGCGAAAGGTTTCAAGTCTAGCACTCCCAGTAACAAGCAGCGGCGGGTTATTTTGAAATTCATCAATCAATCCCTTTAGGAAACTTTTCCACTTAATAAATTTATGCAGCTCATCCAAAACCACAACACCACTACGCTTTGGCCAAGCGATCTCTCGAATTGCTCGCCGATCAGATGTGACATCCCAATTCAAATAGTTGGATGCTGATTTGACTAGCGACTTGGCTAAGGTTGACTTGCCAACTTGGCGCGGGCCGGCGAGAAAGAGTAGTTTTTTTTTCAGGTCGGCAATTATATTTGGTTCTAAATAACGCATTAGACCAATTAAAACACATTTTTGCTTTAGTCGCAACTATTTAAAAGTCGACTTTTAAATAGTCGTACCGCTAAGACCAGAACTATTAAAGGTTATTTTTAAGAATCTTCCGACTATTTAAGTAGGATATGAAATAGATAGCTTCCAGCATCTTTGATTAGATTAGGGGTCAAGAGAACGAGAAGAAGAAGAGAACATTTTCTCACACACGTTGATATTTTTAACTTAGTTGAAGTGAGCTTTGATAACTTATTGATCCTTAGAGAAATTTTAGACGAGACGTTATAAGAGCCTCTACCCTTACGAAGCCAAAAA
>CAZKXU010000113.1:0-7933 GCA_964556665.1 uncultured Bdellovibrionales bacterium
CTGCCTAGAGATATAGAGGGGCTAGGCGTCTGCCTCTGGCGCTTGAGGTTATTGGTGAAATTAATGAGGAACCCGTAGAGTTTCGCGCTAATTTGGACGGTAGCGCAGTCGAGCGTATAGTTTTTCCATCTCGTGTGCCAAATCTCCTTATTAATGGCGCCTCAGGAATCGCTGTCGGTATGGCCACCAGCATACCGCCGCATAATTTACGGGATGTAGTCGTAGCTCTTTTAGAGCTTTCAAAAGATCCTGAACTTACTAACTCAAAGCTTGCAACGATTATTAAAGGGCCTGATTTTCCGACAGGCTGCTTGATCCTAAACACTAAAAAAGAGCTTAATGATATCTATGAATCCGGACGCGGAGCGATCAGGATGCGTGCTGAATGGAAGATCGAAGAAGGGAGCCGTGGTAAGAGATTTATTATCGTAGAGTCTATTCCGTATGCGGTTAATAAAGCGCAGCTAGTGGAGAAAATCGCAGGGTTAATTATCGATAAAAAAATACCGCAGATAAATGATATCCGAGATGAGAGTACTGATGTTGTGCGAATAGTAATTGAGCTTGCAAGCGGCGCAGACGCTGACAAAGCTATGGCCTACCTCTTCAAGAACTCGCAGCTTGAGAGTAATTTTCAGGTAAATCTTACCGCACTAGTGCCAGCTGGCGGAATGTCGGTAAAGCCTGAACTTGTATCTTTAAAGCAGTGTTTGCAGCATTTTCTTGATTTCAGATCTGAAGTAACAACACGTCGGCTTATTTTCGAAAAAAAGAAGCTAGAGGAGAGAATCCACATATTAGAAGGGTTAGTAAAGATCTTTGACGCGCTTGATGAGGCGCTTAAGATCGTAAGAAAGAGCGAAGGCCGCTCAGATGCTGCCGAGAAACTCAGAGTGAGATTCAAGCTTACGGAGATTCAGGCCTTTGCAGTAGTCGATATGCGCATTTATCAATTAGCTAGAACAAATATTGATGAGGTGCGTGCAGAATTAAAGCAGAAGGAGGATCGGGTCAGTGAAATTGAGGAGATTTTAAAATCTAAGAAAAAGATAACAGACCTGGTACGCAAAGATCTTGAATCAATCTCCGAGAAGTATGGGGACAATAGACGGTGTAAGATTGTAAAGGATGACTTTGAGATAGAGGTTAAAGAGGAGGATTATCTGGTTCAGGAGGATGTTTTCGCCATCGTAACACAGGATGGTTGGGTAAAACGTATCCGCCAGAATAATGAACTAAATACCACTAGGCTGCGGGAAGGGGATGCAATTACCAGGGCGCACCCATTAAGTACCTTAGATTCAGTTGTTTTCTTTACTAACTTTGGCTCGATCTTCATGTTAAAGGTTGCTGATTTTCCTGCCTCGAGCGGATATGGAGAACCTGTCCAGAAGCTCTTTAAGTTTAGGGATGGTGAGAGGGTCATCGAAAGCTTTGGCATCCGTGCTGCTGTGAAAGAAGGGCAACCACCCTATAAGCAGCTTCTGACAGAAGGGAGTGAAGTATTATTAGTCTCCGTTCAGGGTACCGGATCAATTCTCAAGCTTGAGGGATTAGCCGCAGTAAAACGGAACGGTAAGCGTGTCATGAAGCTCCGTGAGGGGGATCAGATGGCTGCGGTAGCGATAGCTAGTGATCGATTCGCATTTTTTACACAGCAAGGTTATGGACTAGTTGTGCAAAAGAAGGAGATTCCAGTGCGTGAGTCAGCAGGCGTTGGGATCTCGTTAATAGGCGTAAGAGATGATGATAAATTAATCAACGTTATAAGTTTTAAAACTGCTACTAAGGTTACTTTGAAGTTTGCTTCAGGCAAGACGAATGAACTTCATAGTAAGGAGATTTTTGAAGGTCATCGCGCCTTAAAAGGGAAAAAGATAATTTCGCAGGGCGAGTTGGCGGGGGTGGAGTTGGTTGAGTAGCTGTAAACAGTGCTCTAAAACCTGACCGGGACCGCGGGCTTCCAGCCCGCAACAGACTACCTGCTAATTTGTATGCGGGCTGGAAGCCCGCGGTCCCGGTCAGGTTTTAAGTATTTCTGCTCCAGAGTACTAGACATATTCGAGAAAGATATTTTTATGGCAAAAAGTTATTCAGCAATTGATATTGAAGTCTTAGAAGGTCTTGAACCGGTGCGTAAGCGCCCTGGTATGTATATTGGCGGTACGGAAGGACCGGCCGGCCTGCATCACCTAGTCGTTGAAATTATCGATAATGCGGTTGACGAAGCTATGAACGGCTTTGCCGATTCGATTACCGTTACACTGCACGCCAATAATGAAGCTGTTACAGTCGAAGATAATGGTCGTGGAATTCCGGTTGATACTCATCCTAAGTATAAAAAGCCGGCACTCGAATTACTTTTAACCACACTTCACTCCGGTGGTAAGTTCTCTGATAAGAACTATATGTCAGCGGGCGGACTTCATGGTGTTGGAGCCTCGGTGGTTAACGCGCTTTCAAAAGATCTGCGAGCCACAGTTTGGCGTGATGGGGCAGAATGGGAACAGGAGTTTTCACGCGGAATACCGGCCTCAAAGTTAAAAAAGGTAAAAGCCAGCAAGGGACACGGCACGAGAATCTATTTTACACCTGACCCTGATATTTTTAAGAGTATTAAATTCTCTGCTGAAAGAATTGAGCGTATCTGTCAGGAGAAGGCATTTCTTAATAAAGGGCTTAAGGTCGTTTTTCAGAATGAAAATGAGAAGAGCGAAAAGTCATTTCATTATCCGGAGGGGCTTAAGTCATTTTTAGCGGCGCAGCTCGAGAAAGGTAAATTAGAGCCGATTGGCGGCGAGAGTTTCTATCTAGAGCGTGCAAATGGAATCAAGATCGAATGTTGCTGCTGTTGGACTGAGGCTACAAAAGAGCAGATTTCATCTTATGTGAACGGAATACATACAGGACAGGGTGGCAGCCATGAGGATGGATTTAAGAGTGGTTTATCTAAAGCCCTACGAAACTACATCTCTGTTCATGATCTATTGCCGAAGGGGATGAAGCTCACCGGGGAGGATATGCGTGAGGGGTTAGTGGCGGTTCTTTCGGTTAATATTCCTGGCAGCATTCAGCTCCAATTTCAGGGGCAGACTAAAGATAAGCTTAATAACCCAGAGGTAACTGAGCCAGTCGATACACTATTAAAGAGTCTTGAAAATGAGCTTAATTCAAAACCTAAGCTTGCAGCAGCACTGGTAGAACGTATTCTTTTAGCAGCTAAGGCTCGTGCTGCAGCCCGAACTGCATCACAATCGATCTCCCGTAAGGTCGGCATTAGTCATCGTTTGAATCTTCCTGGGAAACTTGCTGATTGCAGCTCATCTAGTCCGGAAAAAAGTGAGCTTTTTATTGTTGAAGGTGATTCCGCCGGTGGTTCTGCAAAGCAGGGAAGGGATCGTAATACGCAGGCTGTCTTGCCATTACGTGGAAAGATTCTTAACTCAATCTCGATCTCCGATGCAAAGCTTAAGGATAACAAGGAGCTTATTGATCTTATCTCTGCGATCGGCTGTGGTTTTGGTGAGAGTTTTAGACTTGAAAAGTTGCGCTACGAAAAGGTTATTATTCTTACAGATGCTGATGCGGATGGAATGCATATCGCGTCTTTGTTGATGGCATTTTTCTTTAAATTCCTTCGTCCTCTAATCGATAATGGGCATATCTATTTAGGTCTTCCACCATTATATCGGATCAAGTTTGGCAGTGGGGCAAAGCAGGAGGTTTGTTGGGTGTATAGTGATGCCGAGAAAGATAAGCTGTTAAAAGGTAAACAGAATCGCACTCAACTTATAACTAGGTTTAAAGGATTAGGAGAGATGAACCCTGATACTCTGTGGGAGACTACGCTCAGCCCAAAGACTAGAAATCTTCTTAAAATTCAGGTAGATGACATCGCCTCAGTCGAGCAGACATTTGAGGATCTGATGGGTAAAGACAGCTCTGCGCGTTACCGTTTAATTCAGGATAACGCCCATAGGCTTGAACTGGATCTGTAACTGGTCTAATCTTTACGCTTGAGTTTCGTTATAGAGCTTGAGATGTTGTTTTAATTGTCTCTCTTAAGAATGGTCACCGATCCCCGCCAAACTGTATATTATGATGAAGTTGAACTTACTGCCTCGTCCTTAGCGGTAGAGCCGCTCTGGTTAAGAGAGAGGAGGGAGCCTGAGTTTAAGGTCTTTGGTAACTCCGGTAATGGGCCTGAGATTGTGTTGCTACACGGACTTTTCGGTGCGCTTTCAAATTGGAACGACACTATTCCGCTCATTTCAAAGTTTGGTAAGCCTGTTGCGCTTGAGTTTCCGATTATTTCCGGTCATCGCAGCGAAGTCAAAGTCAAAGCACTTGCGGTTTTTACCGAGTATTATATTCGAAAAAATAAAATTGCACCGACCGTACTGTGTGGAAATTCATTAGGTGGTCATGTCGCTTTACGACTATGTCTTGCCCGTCCTGAACTTGTTGATTGTATGATACTTACCGGCACATCCGGTTTATACGAACATACAGTTGAAGCTCTGCCGGTTCGACCCGATCCTCGCTTTATACGTGATCAGATGTCCAAGGTATTCTATGATCAGAAGTTTGTAACCGAAGCTGCAATTGATGAGATCTATCAGATTGTGAAGCAGCGCGGACGTGTACTTAATCTAATCCACGCAGCCCGCAGCGCAAAAAAGGATAATATGCTCTCTGTACTCAAGGAGATCAAGGTGCCGACTCTGCTTATATGGGGAGAGGATGACCTAGTAACAACCATGGACGTGGCGCATACTTTCCAGGAAAATATACCAGGTGCTGAGTTAATAACTAAGAAAAAATGTGGACATGCACCGATGATTGAGTATCCGCAGTGGTTTGCTGAGCAGGTTGAGGGCTTTGTGCGTAAGCATTCACGATTCTATAGAAAATAGTAAAAAGATGGAGCGTAATCTCTCATCAGAGAAATTCCCGATCGGTTCAAAGCTGCCACAGTTTGAGCTGCTCGCTACCGATGGCCAACGATACGGAACATCATACCTTCAGGGCGGCACGCTTGCGCTTGTAATTTTTAGCTGCAATCACTGTCCGTATGTTAAGGGCAGCGATGAGGCGATCGTTGCAGTTGTTCGTCGTTTTGAAAAGGACGGATTAAGAACCTTAGCAATCAGTTCTAATGATGCCATCCAGTATCCTGAAGATAGCTTTGATAATATGAAGCTCAAATCAACTGAGCTTAAGCTGCCATTTCCGTATCTCTATGATGAAACTCAGGCTGTTGCGCGTGCGTTCGATGCAGCCTGTACCCCTGAATGCTTTCTATTTGATAAAGCTAGTCCCCTTATTTTTCACGGTACTGTTAATGACAATCCTAAAGATAGAATGCTAGCAAAGAGAGAGTACCTGGCAGAAGCTATAACTCAGGCACTCAAAGGTCAAAAACCTGAGCCATCGTTTGTGCACCCGATCGGGTGTTCGATAAAGTGGAGATAGATATCACTTGGCATCAAGCCAAGTGATATCTATCTCCACCCGCCTCCGCTCCCTTAAATCATCGGAACGATGATTTAAGGGAGCTACGGCGGGTAACTTTTTTTATTTGTGGCTACAGCCACAAATAAAAAAAGTTAAGTGGGCGGGGGAGCCCACTTAACAAGGAGTCAGGCTTTTGGTTTCTTTATCGTCACCAATCTCTACGATAATCTGAAAGGGTTCTGTTCTTTAGTACTGCTAGAAGTGTGCCAAGAGTTTTATCTCTTTTTTCATTTTCATGTTACCCATAATTTGGTTACACTATACTTAAAATAGAAGTACAATTTATAAGCGCCCATAATTATTAAGGAATTTAGATGAAACTTGACAGCGAAAATCTTAAAAAATTAGCAAATACAATCCGTTTTCTCTCTGCTGATGGTGTTCAACAGGCAAACTCTGGGCATCCGGGTCTGCCCATGGGTACGGCTGATTTTGCTGCGGTGTTATGGGCTAACTATCTTAAATTTAACCCGAAAGATCCAAACTGGATCGGAAGAGATAGATTTGTGCTCTCCGCCGGTCACGGCTCTATGCTTCTTTATTCCTTGCTGCACCTATTCGGTTACGAAGTTTCACTAGCTGATCTTAAGAGTTTTAGGCAGTGGGAGAGTAAGACGCCAGGTCATCCTGAGTTCGGGATTACTGCTGGCGTGGAATGCACCACCGGTCCGCTAGGACAGGGGAGTGCTAATGCAGTTGGACTTGCTATGTCCTCTAGAATGATGGCTGAAACATACGGCAGTGATCTTTTTAAATCCCGGGTTTTTGCGTTAGTCAGCGATGGAGATCTGATGGAAGGGATCTCCGCCGAAGCCTCCTCCTTGGCAGGGCATCTTGCGCTCGATAATCTGATTTATATGTACGATGACAACAAAATATCATTGGCCGATCCAACCAAGGTCTGTTTCACAGAGTCAGTAGCAAAGCGGTATGAAGGGTACGGTTGGTTTGTTCAGAGTGTTAATGGCCATGATATGGATGCAGTGAGCGCAGCACTGGATAAGGCTATCGCCAATAAAGGGAAGCCGTCT
This sequence comes from uncultured Bdellovibrionales bacterium, assembly GCA_964556665.1. Lineage (GTDB taxonomy): Bacteria > Bdellovibrionota_C > UBA2361 > UBA2361 > CAZKXU01 > CAZKXU01. The sequence goes on from CAZKXU010000113.1 coordinate 6,549, forward strand.
TTGATCTGCTGCTCGACAACTATCGGATTTGGTAGTCCAAATAAGGCAAATACCTCCGAGGTCCACGGAGCGCCGCTTGGTGAGGATGAGTTGAAGGCTACTAAGGAGAACTTAAAGTGGCCTCTAGAGCCCCGATTTTATATTCCGAAAGAGGTTGGTGAGTATTGCTGCAAACTGATGAGTGAAAAAGTGAAAATTTATGATGGTTGGCAGAGTGAGTTTAAGGGCTGGGAGGGGAAGAATGCAGAGCTCTCTACAAAGCTAAAGGCACAAGCTTCACGAGAGGTTCCATCAGCATTAAAGGATGCATTGGTTGCGGCCTTTAAGGATCAGAAAAAGGATGCGACTAGAAATCTCTCCGGTAAGGCGATTCAGGTAATTGCGAAACACATGCCTTGCTTTGTTGGTGGCGCTGCCGATCTAGAGCCCTCAACTAAGACTTTGATAAAAGATACGACTGATATCCAGGCAGAGTCATTTAAAGGCCGTAACATCCGATTTGGTGTGCGTGAGCACGGCATGGGTGGTATTGTTAATGGACTTGCTTATACAAGAAGCTGGATTCCGTTTGGATCGACCTTTCTTGTCTTCTCTGATTATTTACGTCCATCAGTGCGGCTTGCGGCGATCTCTCACCTACAATCATTATTTATTTTTACGCATGATAGCTTTTGGGTTGGAGAGGATGGTCCGACACATGAGCCGATTGAGCATGTGGCGAGTCTTAGGCTTATTCCAAACCTGTATGTTTACCGTCCTGCGGATGGTTTAGAGGTGGCGTATGCTTATTATTCAGCGCTTTCGCAGAAAAATGCACCAAGCGTATTGATCTTCACACGCCAGAATCTTCCGCCAATTGAACGCGCTGCCGGATTTAATAATGATGATCTGCTAAAAGGCGGTTATCTTGTTTCTGGTGCGGATGCCAAGGATGTGGCGATAGTTGCTACCGGCTCAGAGCTGACATTGGCAGTAGAGGCAGCTAAACTATTAAAAGCTGAGAATGTTTCAGCGCGCGTCATCTCGATGCCTTGTATGGAGCTTTTTCTAAAACAGGATCAGAAATACCGTGAAGCACTTCTTCCTAAAGGTATGAAAGCCGTTTCGATTGAAGCCGGAGTCACTACCGGATGGGAGAGAATCGTAGGTAGCGGATTAAAGATCGGGCTTGATCATTACGGTGCTTCTGCTCCAGGCGAGGTCATAGCTGAGAAGTTTGGGTTTACGCCTGCTAAGATTAAGGAGAAGATTAAGGGGTGGTTATAGCGGGTAGTACCAATTGTCCCCTATTTTATTAACCTAAATCCGGCAGTTGCCGGATTTAGGTCACCTAGCGCTCCTCCAAATAAGTTTTTTCACGTCTAGCATCACATCGTTGCCCCACC
>CAZKXU010000114.1:0-7901 GCA_964556665.1 uncultured Bdellovibrionales bacterium
TGCTTTAATAATAATAGGGAAGCCGAGCTCTTTAGCGCGTTTAATAAGCTCTGCATCTGAGAGATTCCCCTGGCTACCAGGAACACACGGAACATTAAATGTGGCGACTTTGGCGCGCGCTTCGGTCTTACTTCCTAGGATTCTTATGCTCTCTGGATCCGGTCCGATAAAAATCATCCCTTCATCGATCACCCGCTTAGCAAATCCGGCATTCTCCGAGAGAAACCCATATCCCGGGTGCACCGCATCACAGTTATGCTTTTTAGCTGCATCTATAAGGTTGTCTATATTAAGGTAAGAATCTTTTGCTGGCGCTGGGCCGATTATCTCAAGCGCCTCAGCTTCACGAGCAAAAAGGGCATGCTTATCCGCCTCAGAGGCTACGAATACAGTGCCAATCCCAAGCTTGGAACAGGCACGTTTAATTCTAAGTGCAATCTCTGCTCGGTTAGCCACTAAAACTTTGGTAATTTTCATAAATTTAGCCCGCATGACAAAACTAGCATGAACCTCGACAAAACTCTAATTCCTATCGTAAAGTATTATCTATGACAACATTAAACCATCACCGTGTTATTATCCTTGGATCCGGTCCAGCCGGACTAACAGCAGCAGTCTATACAGCACGCGCTAATCTTAAGCCCTTGCTTATTCACGGACCACTGCCTGGAGGCCAGCTAACAACCACAACTGAGGTAGAGAATTTCCCAGGGTTCCCTGAGGGAATATTAGGACCTGATTTAATGCAGAACTTTGAAAAACAGGCAAAGCGTTTCGGCACAGAGATTATTGTAGATACCGTAACCAAGGCAGATCTCTCAAAGCGGCCATTTACTCTTACTACTAACAAGCTTAGCTTAAGCTGTGATGTACTGATTATTGCAACCGGCGCAACTCCTCGCCTTCTTGGATTAAAAGAAGAGAAGGAGCTGATGGGTTTCGGTGTATCTACCTGCGCGACCTGTGACGGAGCATTTTTTAGAGAGAAGGTGATCATGGTATCCGGCGGTGGAGATTCTGCCTGCGAGGAGGCATCTTTTCTGACCCGCTTTGGAAGTAAGGTTTATATGGTTCACCGCCGTGATCAATTGAGAGCCTCAAAGATAATGCAGGAGCGGGTACTATCAAATAAAAAGATTGAGATCCTCTGGAACTCCGAAATTAAAGCGATCCAAGGAACAAAGCAGGCCGGAGTAAGCTCCGTAACTCTCTTTAATAATAAAACTAAAAAGGAATCTCAGGTAAGTACCGATGCACTTTTCATCGCTATCGGTCACACTCCGAACAGTGATCTATTTAAAGGTCAGCTAGATATGGATGCTAACGGGTACCTCAAACCAAAGCCTAATTCGACTCAAACTAATCTGCCTGGAGTGTTTGCCTGTGGAGATGTACAGGATCATGTTTTTCGCCAAGCCATTACAGCAGCTGGTTCAGGCTGCATGGCGGCGATTGAAGCAGAGAGGTGGCTGGAGGGACAGGGCGGACATTAGAATGATTCACTGGGAGCGCGGGCATCTTGCCCACAATTTAATTTCACGGCACTGCGTTGCGGGCTGAACGGCGCTTCGCGCCGACTTAAGGAAGTTAGCTGTCTTACGTTGCCTGGTAGCAGCGATCACGCACTGCCCAGGCGCGTCCCGGTCCCAATGGTTAATCCTCCCACTCATCCGGCGGGTTTCCATCATAAATCACACCCTGGCGGTGCTGATGATAAGCAGACTGAACAAAGAGATAGTAATCCAAGGAGCTGTCTTTTCCGGCCTCGACCGCCTCCAAAAGTCCAGCGCGAATATCAACAAAGCGGAGAGTGCTGGCTGTGAAAGTTGTTATAGTCGGAGCCGAAGTCGTGTCAATTTTAAAATTATAAAAGAAGAACGGATCTAAAGCTAAATCAACTAGGAAACCTACGGTGTCCCTAACATTACTTGGCCCGAAGAGCGGGAGGACGATATAGGGCCCCTCCGGCACGCCGTGATACCCCAGTGCAGCACCAAAATCCTCCTCATGCTCTTCAAGACCAAAACGCTTGGCTGGATCAAATAATCCCACCAATCCAACGGTTGAGTTTATAACAAATCTACTCGTATGTTTTAATGCCTGAGTAAATTTAAACTGAACAAGATCGCTTACCAGGTAGCGTGGATAACGAAGATTATGAAAAAAATTTCCGATCGCTGCTTCAAGAGGATCTGGCAACGCCTCTTCATACTCTCTTGCTATTGGCTCTAATAGATGAATATCAAGAGTGTCATTAAACTTGAAGACTGCGCGATTAACAGGCTCAAACGGATCGTGAAGATCCTGTGCTGCGAGCGTAGTTGTAAATAGAAAAATTGATAGTAAAATATATTTTTTCATGTCTGCTAGTTGCTATCTTTTTAGAAAAGGCTAACTGATACCAGCCGGTTTCGCAAATCAATATTTTAATATTAAATCGAACTGTGATCTATTCAATAACGATATTTCTTAGTGCTTTTTTACTCTTCTCTATTCAGCCGCTTATAGGCAAAGCAATCCTACCTATTTTCGGCGGATCCTCGGCTGTATGGACCAGTGCGATGCTGTTCTTTCAGTTAGCCCTCTTAATAGGATATGGGTACGCGCATCTAGTAGTTACACATCTAAAACCTCGCAGCAGGCTATTAACACACTCCTTCCTTCTGCTACTCTCCTGCAGTTTTTTACCGTGGTCATACAAAATTTTATCCGCAGAACAGTCCGGAAATCCTGCAATTGCCGTAGTAACTCTTCTCTTCAGCATGGTCGGACTTCCTTATACAACGCTCTCTGCCAGTAGCCCTCTTATTCAAGGGATCTTAGGAAGAGGTCCTGAGTCCAAAGGAGTTTATCGCCTCTACTCCGTATCCAACGCTGGCTCAGTGTTAGCTCTGCTCCTGTATCCGTTCCTACTTGAACCACAGCTTGGACTTAAACAGCAATTTATGGCGTGGAGTTGTACCTATATTATTTTTAGTGCCCTGCTCCTCCTTACATTAATCGTTCAGTATAGCAGCACTACTGATACTAGCAGGATTGTACCAGAAGCCACACATCCTCCAGTCTTATCAAATGTTATCAGATGGCTCCTTCTCTCCGCATGCGGCAGCGCGATACTGGTAGCCGAAACAAATTTAATCACTCAATCGATTGCAGCAGCTCCATTTCTCTGGCTTATCCCTCTTACCCTTTATTTACTAAGCTTTATTCTAGTATTTGCTAATAGATCGTTCTATCCAAGAAGGCTCCTGCTAATCGGATTTATCGTTACATCTACACTCAAACTACTTACAACATTTAAGATTCAAGCCTTGCCGCAGGGCAGCATGCTCATAGTTGAGGCACTTTATATCTTTTGCGCCTGCATGCTCTGTCACGGAGAGCTTGCCCGTATTAAACCGACCTCAGAGCAGGCAACCTCATTTTATTTTACAACTTCGATCGGAGGTGTTGTCGGAACTTTTTTTGTAGCTATTCTTGCTCCGCTAATTTTTACTGATTATTTTGAAGTTGAGCTGCTATTAGCCGCAGTCTGTGGGTTAATGCTTGCCTCTTTCACCGATCAGCCGCGCATATCTTTAATTAAGCTTGCTTTAGTTTCTCTTCTTCTTACTGCAAGCACTGCCATCTTTCGCCCACTCGATGTCTTATCAGCAAAACGGAGCTTTTACGGAGTTGTAAAGGTAGGTGAAAAAAATGTGGACACTCCATCTTTCTATTTTAAACGGATGTTTCACGGCCAGGTAGTACACGGGCTACAGTTCCAGGCAGCAGAGAAACATCTTATGCCTACAACATACTATGGACCAAAAAGCGGCGCCGGAGTTGCATTGAGGAATTTTGCAGCTGATAAAGCACGGAATATAGCGGCTATCGGCCTTGGTGTAGGCACATTAGCGTTTTATGGAAACGAACGGGATCAGATAACTTTTTTCGAGATTAATCCTGATGTAATTACCCTGGCGCAGCAGTATTTTACCTTTCTTAAAGAGAGCAGAGCTGCAATCTCTCTTGTGCCTGGAGATGCAAGGCTTACAATAGCTGAGCAGTCTGAAAAATATGACATTATTATAGTTGATGCATTTTCAGGAGATGCTATACCGACACATTTATTAACTGAAGAAGCTATTAATCTGTACCGATCAAAACTAAGAACTGAGGGAATACTAGTTTTTCATCTGACCAATATGTACCTCGACCTAGTTCCCGTAGTGGCAACCGTAGCCACTCACACCGATCTTATTCCATACGTTGTAGTAGATCCCGGCATTATAAAGGAAGGTCAGCGGGAATCGGTGTACATGATACTTTCAGAGACTCCTCTTCCGGAGGATCTATTATCGCAAAACGAAACGGTGCATCTATTAAAATTTGATCCTCAAGAAAAGTGGCACTGGCGAGATGACTATAGCAATCTGATTGCAACTTTTAAAAGATTTAATTAGTTTCCGCTCAGACGAGTAGAAGCTTTGGACCTAATTTTGTTAAAATCACTTCGCAAATCCTTTGATCTGTTATAGCCTCTCATTGAAACTAAATCTAATGCGTTCTCGGCGATAGTTATGTCATCTAAGTTAGCAGAGAATAGTAAGTTCCGTAGATCAATCAAATCACGCGCACGATCGGTGTCATTCTGAGATATAACTTTCATTGCAATTAAGTGACCACGACAGGCGATAGGAACGTGCAGGCCAGGAAATATTTCAAGTTTAACTGCAGATGCTACCACCTCTGCTTCTATTCCTGAAGATGAAAATAAAAAGTCGACAGCGGTAAATATTTCATGGCCACCTCGAACTTCTAGCCGTGTGCCCATGATGTGAGCAGGGTCGCTGTGCATTAATAGCTGCTCATTCTGATATCCACGCTTAATTAAAGTATTGATTAGATCCTGATGTTTCTCTTTATCAGCCGAAATTGCAATATCAATATCACGGGTAGTACGAGGTTCAGTGTAAACACCAACTGCCATTGCTCCAATTAGAGCCCATGGAACGTCGAGGTCAAGAAGATCCGCACATAGATACTTAAGAGCTGTAAGGATGCCGCTCATTGTTTATCTTTGATTTTTCACCTATTACAAAATGTACCGGCTGTTCAAATATCCAGCGACGTAGCTCTGCATCAATTATATCCTGCCCAGCACCTGGAAGTGCACGTACTATGTTCTGTCGCATCATTCGGATGCTAAATTCCATCAGGTCGACAACGGATAGAAGCTTTTTAATAGATTTATTCTGAGCTTCTAAAGAGACTCTATTCATATCATAACCAGCTAATCTAACAGACTACCGCTTTAAGATCTTTTAAGCAATATCCATAGGAAAAATGGCCCTCCAAAGAGAGCAGTTATTACACCAACCGGTATTTCGTTTGGAAGAAAAAGAGTGCGCGCCATCGTATCACAAAGAAGAAGAAAAGAGGCGCCAAGCAATAATGAAGATAGGAAAAGATCCTCATGCTTAAGCCCAAACATAGCTCGTGCTATCTGAGGCACAATGATTCCAATAAACCCGATTGGTCCGCAGGTTGAAACTACACCACCCACCATAAGTGCTGTAAAAAATAGAAGCTTTCTTCTCACCCGTGCAGCATCTACTCCTCGGCTCTCTGCTATCTCATCTCCAAATGAAAGAAGATCCAAATCGCGGCGATGGATAAATACTGCTGCTATTCCCGGCACGGCTGTGCAAAGCAGTGTATAAATCGATTGCATACCTACAACATCCAATCCTCCCATTAGCCAGCGGTTAAGCTTAAAGACCTCATTAACATCACTAAGATACTGCACCAGCAACACAAGACTTGAAAAGAAGAAGCTGCATATGATTCCTGATAGAAGAATCCCATCAGAGGAATAAGATATCCTAGAAACAGCTGTTATAAGGAGTATAGTTATAAGCGCTCCACTGAAAGCAAAAAGTGTCGGGCCTGCTATAAACCCTAGTCCAAATTTAAAAAACAAAGCTGCGCCTAATGATGCTCCACTCGATACACCTAGCGTGAACGGGCAGGCCAGAACATTTCTAAAAAGAGCGTGAAAGACAAGTCCGCTAACAGTTAGTACGGCACCTACAATCACTGCTATCAGAACGCGCGGAACTCTTAGCTCCCAAAAAACCTGAGAGAATAACTCATTTCCAAGAATCGAGGCGGGACGAATATCTAATGCCCCCACAAAAGGCGCGACAACTAAGAGTATCAAAAATATAATGACTAAAAGCCAAAATTTCATAGTATGGGCTTAACTTCTTACAGCTATAGTTCTTCCGTTTTTTGGATTTAACATCACTGAAAACTCTCTAGAATAAAGCTCTTTTAAAGTCTCTTCACGCAAAAACTCCGCTGGAGTTCCTGAATATAGAACTGCCCCCTCTTTTAGCCCTACAATCCTGGTACTCAAAGAGAGAATACTGTTTATATCGTGACTTACCGCTATGACAGTAACTCCATGTTCTCTAAGCCTTAATAATGTTCCCTCAACTTCGAACTGTGCCTTAGGATCAAGGTAGGTCAAAGGCTCATCCAGTAATAATAATTCAGCACCAGATGCAAATGCCGCCGCCACTAACACCTTCTGCCTTTCTCCACCGCTTAGTTCGTTTAATACTTTATCCTTAAGATCGAGGATCCCAATTCTCTTAAGTGCCTCCTCCCCTTTCTGATACTCTGCTGCTGCAATCCGCGAATATCTCCCGATCGATGCATATCTGGACATAATTACAAACTCTGAAACGGTGTAAGGAAAGGATGATTCGAACTGCTGCGGCACATAACTTATTAAACGCCCAAGTTCGTTTCGGGTGTAAAGCGTAGCATCTTTCCCCTCAATGATAACCCTTCCGGCGTGTGCTTTTATAAACTGAAGTATGGTGCGAAGAATTGTTGTTTTCCCTGCACCGTTTGGCCCAACGATGCTTAGAAACCCTCCGCTTTCTACTGAGAATGATACATCTCTAAGTACTGCAGCTCCGTTTCGAGAGACGGAGAGATTTTCTAAAGTTAGAGCCGCCATATTGCTATTTACTATACAAAATCTCCGCAAACCTCCTAAGAATCATAGGATAACGCGGCCCCGGTACAGATGCAAAATCATCTGAAACGATATAAACCTGATTATTTCTCACTGCTCTAACTAGGTGAAGTTTTTCCCATTCCTTTTCATAATTTATAGGGCGTATCTCATCATAGGGCGGTACGATCTCAATAATAATATCCGGATCTAGTGCAATAATGCCCTCACTTGAAACTGTAGGCAGGCTCTGAGTAGCAGTCTCAATGACGTTCTTTGCACCAAGTATTTTCAAAATCTCTGAGTAATAGCCATCTGTTCCTGATAAAAAAACACCACCCGAACCAGATCTGCCAACCACAAGCATTACCCGTTTCTCAACTTTATCAATTACTGCATGTTGATTAATAATCTCTGCTTCTTCCCGCTTTAACTGATCAAGCTTCATCATTGCTGAGGCTCTTACTCCACACAGATCTCCAAGACTTAGAAAGGACTCTCTTATTCCTGTAACGCTTTTATGATTTAAGGTTGCAGTCTTTACGCCCAGCATCTCAAGTTTTTCCTTAACTCCCTGCTGCTCGGTAAGTGTTAGAACAATCGAAGGAGAAAGAGATAGAATAGTTTCATAGTTTGGGTCTAAAAAGCCGCCAACCTGCAATTTTTTCTGAGCTGGCGCTGGATACTTACAGAATCGAGTGACTCCTACGAGATTACTATCCAAGCCAAGTTCATAGACCAGCTCTGTTATGCTGGGCGCCAAAGAGATGATCCTGTCGCAAGAATCGGCCGCTGCAAGAGGGCAACAAAAGAGAACAAGAGATACTAGAAAGCTCGAAAACTGGGACCGCGGGCTTCCAGCCCGCTTATCGCTGCTGCAAGCTCGAAT
>CAZKXU010000115.1:0-7900 GCA_964556665.1 uncultured Bdellovibrionales bacterium
ACTGGAGTATTGCGAGGATTTTCCGACTGAGAAGCGTGACAAGGTGGGGCAACGTGAAAAAACTTTGGAGGAGCATTAGGCAGAGTATGATATGAGTTGAGAAGCAAGCTGACTTTCGTACGCGCGCGGCGCGGCCGCTGGGTCAGCCGTTACTCGACTGAGCTCGCCGAAGTCAGGCTGCCGCTACGAAAACATTTGTGTGATTTTGTACGATGGGTGGATTACCCTCTGCCCATATGGAAACATTTGTGTGGTGGCGAGACAACATTGTGCCACTATGGGCGGATTCGCGCTTACGCGCTCCCTAATGTAGGGGATATCTTACGCTGCCTGGTAGCAAAGCTTCGCATTGCCCAGGCGCGTCCATCCGCCCCTATAATTTTACCCACACTACGAGTTAGTCCTACTCATCACTACATCCATCGCCGACCTCTGTGCTGCCGCCTTCATATTCATGCAGTTTATTGCGTAATGTGCGGATACTTATGCCCAGCATCTTGGCTGCCTGTGTACGGTTATAGTTAGTGCTTTTAAGTGTTTCATAGATCAGGGCTTTCTCCATCTCATGCACAGTTGTGCCGGAGCGAATCTGTAGCGGGCTAGGTTCCTGCGCTATAACAGCAGTTGCTATAGTAGCTTCAGGCATATAGGTATCAAACGACACTGATTCGACCTGTTGCAATCTATCTTCTACCTGTGTGCTACTCGGGCTTAATAGGAAATCACTCTCCTTAGGCTCTCCTCCTCGAGAGAGAATCGCTGCGCGCTCAACCGCATTCTGAAGCTCACGCACATTACCTGGCCAACTGTAGTTTAGCAGCGTATTAAGTATCTCTGGCGGAATCGGAGCAGCATTCGCACCTAGACACTGGCGCATAAAATGCTCTACTAAAAGCTTGATATCACTTCTGCGTTCACGCAATGGTGGTAATGTTACCGGGATGACATTAAGGCGATAATATAGATCCGCCCTAAACTTCCCTTCTTTAACCATCTCCTGTAAATTACGATTCGTCGTTGCAACTACGCGCACATCGATTGAAACAGGTTGCTGACCACCTACCCGATCAACCTCCCGCTCCTGCAATACACGCAGGAGTTTGGCCTGTAGCGGAAGCGCCATCTCGGAGATCTCATCAAGCAGTATAGTGCCACCCTGTGCAAGTTCAAATTTACCTAGTTTTTTATTCTGCGCTCCGGTGAAAGAGCCCTTCTCATGACCGAACAATTCACTCTCCAGGAGCATCTCCGGCAATGCCGCACAGTTCACAGCCACAAAACTCTGATTGGCACGGGAACTAGCACTATGCACAAGCCGTGCAATCAACTCCTTGCCAGTTCCTGACTCTCCTTGTACCAGCACTGTAGCATCGCTCTGCGCCACAGCTTCAACAACCTCTAAGATGCGGATCATTTTCGAATCTGTAGTTACAATCGGCCGGCTTATCTTGCCAGCTCTTCCCTTTTTCTTCTCCCTAAAACTTTTACTCTCAGGGCTAAGCACACGTTCAATAATTCTTAGCAGATCCTCCGCCGAAAACGGTTTTGTAATGAAATCTGCAGCCCCTAACTGCATCGCTTCTACCGCCTGATTGATGGTGCCATATGCCGTAATCATAATAAAAGGGGTAGTAATATTGCGTTCCTGTATACTGGTCAAAAGCTCCGAACCGGTCAGTTCCGGCATTTTTTGATCGCTTATGATCAGATCAAAACTATCATTCTCCAGGTTCTCCAATGCAGAGGCTCCATTTCCTACAGTAACCACCTCAAATCCGGCGCGCTCTAATGTAGTACGCACAGCAAGTTGCATCTGAGCATCATCATCTGCTACTAGTATCTTAATATTTCGTGTCATATCTGTCTCCCATTGCGCGGCAGCAGAATAACAAATTCTGCCCCCGTGTTATTTCTAACTTCAATTGATCCGGAATGCCCCTCTATTATTTTGCGCACTATTGCTAGTCCTAGCCCGGTGCCCTCTTTTTTTGTAGTAAAAAAAGGGTCAAATAGACGCTCAATACTTGCGGGTTCGATACCAGGTCCGTTATCGGTAATTGTTATCCGAATTCCCGACCCGAAATCTTCTGTCTTTATTCCGATCCTGCCTTTAAATTTAGTAGCCTGCGCAGAGTTTAGTAGTATATTGTATAACGCACGACGCAGGCTGTCTTCATCACCTTGAATAAATGGATTGCCGTTTAGTTCCAGTGAGGCTGCTCCTTTACAGTCTACCAAACGCTCAAAAGTTATAGCCTCTGCACCGAGTAGTGCATGTACATTGACCGGACCAAACTTAAGACGATGGTCCTTCGCAAACTCAAGTATATCTGAAACCAGCATGTTTAAGGACTCAATGCTTTTATCTATATTGGAAAGCATCGCCAGGCTCTGCGGGCGATCTGCTAAATCTTCCTTGGCTAGTGAGAGAAAGAGCTTAATCGCACCTAATGGATTTCGTACCTCATGAGCTAAAGCTGCGGCTGTCTCTCCTAGGGTGGCTAGGCGCTCCGTTCTCTTTATCTTATCCTCGTTCTCTGCAAGTTTCTTTCTTAACTCCTCACATTCTAAACGCAAACTCTCATAGCGTTCATCAAGCTTACCACTAGCATCATTAAACCTGCGGAAAGCCTCCTCTAATGCAGCCCTGCTAAGTAATTCAGAATCTTTTAGCACCGTTTGTTCCATATAAAAATCATCTTAGTTTGGGAGAAGCCTTCATAGTTGTTCGCCACTCATCCACTTCTGCTGCTGCTTCAAGGAGTGTTCTCCAGTAATCTCCTGGTGGATACTTTGTTTCTGCTAATTTTCTAATTTCACGCATCTCCTCCAAGTTGCCCTGATTGATGGCTGCATTAACAAGTGCATAATCCACCCAGGAATCAAGAAAATCATCTGGGAAATTAGCGCGTCCATGCTTTAGCCAGTATGCAACTGCCGCATGATTGTGTTGATTTATGGCCACCTCTGCTAAACGTCGAACAGCGAGACTAGCGCGTCCGTGATCTTGCGGTATCATCTCATAGTTTTTTCTAGCCTCCTCGTAGTTTGCAAGCTTAAGCTCACATTCAGCCAGCAAAAAATGCATGTCCGGCTGATCTCCTGGTGAACCCTCCGCCAATGCTTGTCGATATTTACTTTCGGCCGCTCCATACTTATGCAGCGCTGCTAAGCTTTCTGCCCAGAGCAAGTAGGCTTTCGCGCGAAGTGGGCTCTGATCCTGTAAAGGCTCAATTGATCGTTCAGCATACAGTATTGCAACCTGGAAACGCCCCTCCTGAAACTCTATTACCCCCTTGGAGAGATTTATGCGGGCACGCTCCTCTGTCTTTAAATTCTTATCGTGTAAAGCACGATCGAACTCAGATTGCGCCATGCCGCTTAGTCCTAGCGCCCAGGCACTACGCGCCGCAGCCACCATAGACTCTGTCGTTGCAATGCGTCTCGGCATTTTTTCATATGTACTAAGTGCCTGCATATACTCTCCACTGGAAGCCAAGCGCTGCACCTCAATCGGATGCTGTGCAAAAAGAGCGCTGCTATTAGTAAGCATATACAGCAAGAGGAGGATTCTTTTAACTGTTATCATGTTATTAAGCTGCCTCCAACCTTAACAGTTTACTGATACCTCTTCTGCCGGTTCAATGATGACCTCTAATCTGCTCTCTAGTCCCTTCTTCTTAATCTTCTCAACTAATGTAGTTCGATTAAGTCGCAAAAGTTTAGCGGCAGCTTTTTTGTTACCCTTCGTCTTTGATAAAGCCATAGTTATCAACCTAGTTTCATATCGATCTATCAGTTGATTAAAATCCAATCCATCGCTTGGAAGCTCCTCCATCGTTTCTACTATTGTAGTAGTATCAGCAGCACTTAGATATTCCGGCAGATCTTTAACAGTCACGGAATCTCCCTCTCCTAAAACCGCTATACGCTCAATCAAGTTCTCAAGCTCCCTAATATTTCCTGGCCAGCTATATGACTGAAAACGTGTCATTACTTCGTCATTAAATCTTAACGGGAGTTTGCCCATGTCAGCACACTGACGGTTCATAAAATGACGAGCTAATAGTTCAACATCCCCTTCTCGATCACGTAGCGCAGGCAATTCAATCGGCACTACTTGCAGGCGATAATAGAGGTCCTCTCTGAACCTTCCAGCCTTCACCTCTTCACGTAGATCTTTATTAGTAGCGGCTACTACTCGGACATTAACCTCTATAGTCCTAGTTGACCCTACTGGTTCAACCTTGCGCTCCTGAAGTACGCGTAGAAGCTTTACCTGCAGCTTAGGGCTCATCTCTGCAATTTCATCTAAAAAAATCGTCCCTCCATCAGCAAGTTGAAATCTCCCAATTTTTGAATTAATCGCTCCAGTAAAGGATCCTTTCTCATGACCAAAGAGCTCACTCTCCAATATCTCCTCCGGTATCGCCCCGCAGTTGACCGGAACAAGTTTGCCCTCCCGTCCGCTTAGGCGATGAAGAGCTCGTGCTACAAGCTCCTTTCCAGTGCCGGACTGACCCAGTACTAGAACAGTAGAATTTGTTTTGGCAACTTTTTCAATCACACCGAAGATCTTATGCATCTCTGCACATTCACTTAGAATGCCCATGAATGCTCGATCTGTAGTATTCTGGCTAAGATTATCTGATTGAGAAACTTGACGACACGACTGAACAGCTGAATTATCAAAACCGATCATCCTGATCTCCTTAAAAAAACCTTTAACTCCGAATTCCTTGGAGTTAAGTAACAAAACCGCTAGGCCACTTGGTGTCAGATCTATGGCAATCCTCATACCAAAATCTTGTGGCATTCACAGAATTTTGACTTATGATGAGATATAAACAACGTTAGTTACGTAAATAATTATATTCACACTAAGTTTTTTCAATTTGGAGACATATAACTGACACATCATGTTAGAGAGGTATCTAACTAACACCATTTCATGCACAATATTGAACAGAATTCTGACATAACCTATGGAAACTTTTGCGTAGTAGGTAGGAGGACAGAGTGTTATGTGCGCAGATTCTGCAGAGTATTGTAAATAGCTTGAATTATTAGTAAAAATCGTATATACTCTCTCCCCTATATCGGAATTTTAAAATCTTGTTTGTGAGGCTTAATGAGCACAGAAGATACAGGTAATATAGAAGATAAGCGTAAACGTTCTGAAGCTAAGATTAAAAAGTTAGGATCATTTCTACTGGAAGCAGAAAAGGATCTCAAGCGCGAGGAGAACCTGGCTTTAAGTAATAGCGCCCTTGCCTCATCCTTGTTCTCTAAGGCTCATCCTGAATTTTTAGAAGGAAAGACATTAAGCGACCTGGCCGAAATTACTAAAAATGCGCAAACGGTAATCAATGCACCCTCAGCTAAAACCTCAGTTCTAATAAGCTCAGTCAATACAAGCCGTCACTCTTCATTATATATAGCACTTGGTGATCGGCCATTTATCGTAAACACAATCAATGAGTGTCTTAAAGAGTTTAATATTCATCCAGTTGCTTTGCTACATCCTGTTATCGTAGCTGACGGCTTCAGAATATCACTTAACTACATTGAGGTTGAACAATTAAGTGCTGAACGATTCTCAGTACTGAAAGCTGCATTAGAACGTTCTCTAACTGATCTAACTATAGCAACAGACGATTACACACCTACACTTGCGCGCGTAGAGACACTGGCACGCGTACTTGAGAGCTGTCCTTCGACTTTGTCATTTTCATCAGTGGAGAGAAAAGAAGTTGCTGATTTTCTACGCTGGCTCTTGGATGGAGGTTTTGTATTTCTAGGATATGCCGAGTGGAAGATGGGTTCAGCCGGCCTTGTTGAGACACCTGGACTGACCTATGGGTTGTTCAACTGCAACGACAGCTTACTCGCGGATCTGCGCAAAGAGGCACACGAAGACTGTCTCAGCTTGATTAAAAACAATGATCTGATCGGCTTTGCCAAACTGCGCTCTAAGAGCACTGTTCACCGGCATGTAAGAATGAATAACATAATTGTTCAGGAGCTATCAGCGCAGGGCAACACCACAGCATTGCATACAATTATCGGTGTCCTTACCTCTAAAGCCATGGCTCAGGAATCCTCAACCGTACCGATAATTAGAAGGAAATTTCAGCGGATTGTAGAGTTGGAGGATGCAACCCCTAATTCACATGACTATAAAAGTATCATTGCAGTCATTGACAGCATGCCTAAAGAGGAGATCCTGCGCTTAAATATCGATGATTTACGCGAGGACATTAGTGGCATACTTTCGATACAACGTCGCAGCGAGACGAAGGTTTCTATGCGCTGGGATGAGTCTGGCCGAGGGGTTTCCGTTTTGATCGCAGTACCTCGCGACTGCTTTAATACCGAACTGCGCTTTAAACTCCAGAACTATCTAGAAGTAACATTTGGTGCGGTTCCTGGCTCGAGCGACTACCGAGTTGCCTTAAGTAACAGACCACTAGCACGTTTTTATTTCTACGTTCCACTTGGTGGCGGCGATGCTCCACGAATAGATCTCAGGGTCATCGAGGCAGAGGTAGCCATGTTGTCACGCAGTTGGAAAGACAATTTATTAGAGAAGATTGCTCAATCAGGATTCTTCTCAGAGCCTGACGATATAGGGCACAGATATAGTAACGCCTTCGAACAGGATTATATCGCTCTGCATTCAGTAGATGACTGCATCTCTGATATTGTTCAGATTGAAGGCTTAAGTGAGACTAAGCCTATAGGAGTGACATTAAGCAAGCCAAGCTCTGAGAGGTGTTATACTTTAACATTGTACAGCCTTGGATGCGATATTACTCTCAGTAAAACCCTCCCAATCCTAGAGAATACCGGACTTACAGTTTTGAGTGAACGTTGCTCCCGCATTGGCCTCATCTCAGGAAATGTGGCTTATATACACCGTTTCTCCTGCCAGCTGCGAAGTGGTTCTCATATTAGCGATGAAAGTTTCAAGAAAAATGTTGCTCCTGGGCTGTGTCAGATATTTAGAGAAGAGGCAACAAACGATGCTCTCAACTGCCTCTTGATGACGGCTGACCTTAATATTAGTGCCATAGGCCTATTACGCGCATACTGTGCACTGCTTTGGCAGATAAACAAGTTTGCTTCACGCTCAGTAATATCAAACGCGCTAGCCTCCCATCCGCAACTGGCAACTCTTCTTTGGGAGATGTTTGAGGTTAAGTTCAATCCGGCCCTTCAGGACAGCATCTATTCTCGTCAGGTGCGTTTTGGAATGCTGCTCTCTATATATCGCAACAGCGTTCGTGAAATTTCTGACATTACTCAAGATCGCGTACTACGTGCACTCGGAGCACTACTCGAGCATACGGTTCGAACAAACTTCTTTAAACCACACGAAGCCTTGGCTTTAAAGATCGATTCCCGCAAGGTTGACTTTATGCCTAGCCCACGACCTCTATATGAGATCTTTGTAAGCTCAGCTCAAATTGAGGGTACTCATCTACGTAACGGCATGATCGCGCGCGGAGGCATTCGCTTTAGTGATCGCCCTGAAGATTACCGCTCCGAAGTTGTAGGCCTGATGAAAACACAGACAATTAAGAATGTCCTAATTGTTCCAACCGGAGCAAAAGGTGGATTTATCCTTAAGCATCGACCAAGTGATCCTCAGGAAGCTGCTGAAGCTGCAAAACATGCCTACAAGAGCTATATACGCGCACTGCTTTCTATCACTGATAATCGTGTAGCAGGAAGCATAAGACACCCAGAGGGAGTTGTCGTATTAGATGGCGAGGATCCATATCTAGTTGTAGCTGCTGACAAAGGCACGGCCACCTTCAGTGACACCGCAAACAAGATCGCAGTGGAGGAGTTTGATTTTTGGCTAGGCGATGCTTTTGCTTCAGGCGGATCCAAG
>CAZKXU010000116.1:0-7836 GCA_964556665.1 uncultured Bdellovibrionales bacterium
AGAGGTCAGGGACGACCTGGACATCGACCAGCGTATCTTTTACAGCCTCCATAATCTCAGGAAATGTTTGATTGTCTTCCAAAGGAAGCGCGACTACTACCTGATCAATATCCATATTTCGTAGTAAATCTGCCAAATCGGAATACCGTCCTATAATAGGAAGTCCTTTAGGACCACGCTTCTCTAGTCCATCTCTGGATAAACAACCCAAGAGCTGAATCCCAAGCTCACGGTGAAGCCTTACCCTAGCAGCGATATCGCCAGCTACTTTCCCAGCTCCAACAATCAACATATACCGAAGATTGTAACCGCGCCTGCGTACCTCCTTAAGAAATGTTCTGAGAAATCCACGCTCTATCATTGTAAAGGCAGTTGAGAGTCCCCAATGATAAAGAAATACAAGTCGGGAAAAAGGAATACTCTTCTCTCGAAAAAGATAGGTAACTGAAATCAGGAGCAGTATCGAAAGTGCATTAGCATTAATGAGCAGCCAAAGCTCCCTTGAGCGTGCGGTTCCTCGCATTGGACGATAAAGCCCCATCCTTCTAAAAACAAAGGCCCAGATTAGCCAGATAAAAAGCAGCATACTAAGGTAATGCCCAAACTCCGGCACACCTTTAGTTAACGGCACAATGCCTGTTTCAAAACGGAGCCAGTACGACGCACACCAGGCCAGCGAAACCATCAGCAGGTCGGCTACCATAAAAAAAAGTTCGAATAGCTGTCGTTTTTGTTTAAGCATTTTAAATATCTGTCGATTACTGGTAGCGCATACATCATGCCCACAAACGAGTTTAAAGGTACTTAGTTGCGGGCTGGAAGCCTGTGCTCCCAGTAAGTCTCAGCTGACTAAGCAATCTCTCCCAGCCATCATAAAATCTTTGCGGCTCAAATTTTCTTGCTGCAGAAACACAGTTCTGCGGAGTAAAGCGAGATTCATCTTCTTTGAAAAAAAGTACCGACTTTACTATCTCCGAGATCTGATCACCCCTTGTAAAGCCCCTCCTTATAAATACCCCAGAAGCAGAGCTCTCATCAAGATCGGATTTTTTCCAGGGCCTCATACCACCAAGACTCTCTCTTAAGGCACCGGAATAATGACCGATTACCGGTCGCCCGGCGGCTAGACACTCAATCGGCACCATTCCAAAATCCTCAGTTCCGGGGAAGATTAGTGCCCGAGAGGCAGAGTAAAACTTCGCCAGCTCAAGATCCGACACCCTTCCAAAGAATTTAATATTGCTGCCAGCTATCCTCTTAAGCTTTGCCTCCTCAGGCCCACCACCTACTATCCATAATGTTTCGTTTAGATAATTAAAAGCCTCTACCACTAAATCGATTTTTTTGTACGGCACTAGTGCTCCGGCACAGAGGAACGCCTCCCCTTTTGCAAAAGAGCTAAGTGGAGTTATCCAACTCGTATCAACCGGTGGATATATTACATGCGCCTCAAGACCATAGAACTTCCTTATACGCGCTGCGATAAACTTACTGATCCCTACAATAGCAGTGAGACGCTCCGCACCTCTACAATCCCAGCTGCGCAAAGAGCTGATCAATGGCCAGATAAGAGGAGTTGCAGCGCCGAAATAGTTGCGCGCCTGATCCCAGATATAACGCATCGGTGTAAAGCAGTAGCTGATGTGCGGAACGGATTCAGGTACAGTGATATTCTTTGCTGCTGCATGACTAAGCGAGATAACCAGATCATACCCCTTAAAATCAAAACCTGAGACTGCCCAGGGATAGAGCGGCAGAAGGTAACGGTAATAATGTTTTGATGCGGGCAATTTCTGTATAAATGAAGACTGCTTAATCCTGCTATCTATCATACGATCTGTAGCTCCAGGGATATGGAGCAAAGTAAAAATATCCGCCTCGGGATAGATCTGAAGAAATGCCTGAAGACACCGCTCCCCTCCGCGCAATCCAGTTAACCAGTCATGCACTAACGCCACTTTCATGCGGAGAGAACCTCCCGATAAAGATTAACAGTCCTTTCCGTCAGATTGGGGACTGTAAACCGATCTAGCTTCCCATTTTTATTGAAAGGGACAACTTTCGGTGGAGTAAGACAGATTAGCTTTAGAAGTCCCTCTTCGAGCGCCTCTACTGAGAGATCTCTGGTCACTAAATCATTCTCATCGATCAGTTCGAGAATCGCCGGAACCGGTCGCACCAAGACAGGCTTAGAATAGGCCTTGGCTTCCAAAACTGGAAAGGAGAATCCCTCTACCAGCGAAGGTACAATTACAGCACGCGCTTGCGCATAGAGCGCCTTTAGTAGCTCTGTTTCTACAGCGCCAAGTACCACTACATTTGGTAGCTTGGTGGAGACTGCTTGACTACCCTTCCCGACTAGCACCAACTTATTTCCATGGGCCATCTCATTCGAGAGCCTCGAGAATGCCGTTAATAGATCCCCTACTCCTTTGTGCGGCTTATCCATAGAGACCACAGCCAGGAGGAAACCCTCCTGAATTCCAAGCCTTTTCAATCTTCCGATCATCATACCATCTGTACGCCCCTCAAAGCTCGGATTAAGCGCGTTAGGTATAACTGAGATCCGTTCTTCCAACCCAATTTCATTTTTTGATAAACGCAGCAGTTCACGCTTAGAAGTTTCACTAACTGTTATAATGCGACTAGCTCGTTTGAGCGCAGATCGTAGTAATGGCTTTGCCACCCAAGGATAGTACCAGCGCTCCGGATGACTGACATGAATTATGTCGTGGATCGTAACTACGGTAGGAATTGTAACTCCAAACGGCAGAGTATAATGCGGAATATGTAGTAGATCAAAACTCGAATAATCAATTCGACGAGACATTAATAGATATTCATCCAAGGAATAAGACTTGGCCGACTCCTCAATTAACTTAACATTTGGATACCAGTCGTAGTCGGCTATTAACTCGCGAGAGCTCAGTAATGTAACTGCAACCCTATCGTCCTTGCTTAAACCGCAGATTAGGTTATCTAAATAAACCCCGATCCCGCCATCTTTTAGTTTCCTAGCATCAACTAATATTCGATGCGGCCGCTTAGTAACGGGTTTTATTCTTCCTGCTAAATTGGAGGCATTCATTAGATGTTAGCAACTTCAAGTTTTTTAGAATCAGGTCCAAGGGTTATAATTCTTCTAACCGCGTAGACTTTCTTATCTTGTGACTCATAATAAGTTCTAGCTAGCACTTCCGCAAGCAAGCCAAAACAGAGGAACTGCAAACCTACTAAAATAAGCATAACACTCAGGGTTAATAACGGCCTGTTACCCATAGGCATATGCATAAAGAACCGCTGCCAGGTAATCAGCATTAGCGTAATTCCACCAAGTGCCGTTGAGATAAGTCCTAAAGGTCCAAAGAGATGGATCGGCCTCTTTGAATACCCCAAAAGAAATTTAACGGTTAGGAGATCAAGAACAACTCTAATCGTTCGTGAAATACCGTATTTTGAAACGCCGAACTTACGTGGCCTATGATTAACCGGAACCTCGGCTATGCGCGCTCCAAGCTCATCAGCTAAAGCCGGTATAAAACGGTGCATCTCTCCATATAGTCTAATGCCACGCGCAACCTCGCCTGTCATTACCTTTAAGGTACAGCCATAGTCATGTAGTCTTACCTTGGTGGTCCGTGAAATTAACCAGTTTGCTATCTTACTTGGGAGCTTACGACTAAAAAATTTATCTTGGCGATGCTTTCTCCATCCGGCCACCAAGTCGTATCCTTCAACTAGTTTGTGCACCAATCGCGGGATCTCAGCTGGATCATTCTGCAAATCCCCATCCATAGTACAAACAATTTCATACCTGGAGTTTTCAAGCCCGGCCGCCATAGCAGCGGTCTGCCCAAAGTTTCTGCGTAGCTCTAAAATACGAACATTAGAATCACCCTCCGCTGCATCGCTTAGGTTCTCTATGGTCCGATCCTGAGAACCGTCATCAACGAAGAGCAGCTCGTATATCCATCCCGTTCGTGACAATACGGAGGTAAGCTCACGATAACATTCAGCCACATTAAGCTCTTCATTATATACAGGGACAATAATTGATACTCGCTTCATACCGAAAACTCCTTAGTAATGAGGTGCAGATACTACCATAAATTAAGGAACTAGCATAGTTCCCCCATAAACAGCCGCTCATACTGCTCCGTGATCCGATCCCAGGTATAGCGCTCAGCCCTTTTCTTCGCTTCTACGCCAAACTCCTTTACTTTTTCAGGGTTTGCAAGAAGGTATTGGAGCTTAGAACTTAGATCGGCAAAGTCGTTTCGCTGATAAAAAACCCCCGCCCCTCCCAATACTTCCAAATTCTCAGGCGTGGCATTTGCAACTATACAGTTTCCGTAATTCATACTCTCTACTAAGGCTGGATGAGTACCTCCGACTTCAGTTGCCTGGATATATAGATAGGCGTTTGATTGAAACTCCTGGTAACTTGCTCCAAACTGGTAGCCAGTAAAAATCACCTTCTCATTCGCTGCTGACTTAAGAGCGGCTATATAATCCTTAGCATATGGAGCATCCCCAACAATCACTAGCGGAAAAGGGGAATCGATTTTAGTAAACGCCTGAATTAGACCGAGCGCATTATTCTCCGGCTCAAGGCGACTGACATAAAGTAAATACCTCTTTGGCTCTAAGTTGAATTTTTGCAGCATTTCTCCAGCGCTTATATGCAGGAGATCTCCTCCATACGCCAAAACATTACATTCCACACCATAACGCTTCCGATAATAATTGCGAATTACTTTGGCATCAGCGATCAATACATTGCCGAATAGCGCGGAACAGATCTCTCCTAAAAGATACCAAAGCTTACCCCATAGATTCCATTTCGAACGCCGCCTCTCGATGCCATCTAGATTAACAAAGAGCGGTGCTGCCTGAAGCTTAGCTATCCAGGCAAAGGGCAGATTTGCTGCATTACATACCAATAGGATCTGATGCCGCCTAAATAGAACCATTATGAAGCTGCTTAGCGCATGCAGCGGTGTCTCAAGATATTTCTGGCGGATCGTTGGGGCCTTGAGAATAGCTACTCCTCGATAGTTCTGAGGCCCTTTTTCTCTCTCAAAATACCCTCTTCTTCCGTAAACTGTAACCTGGTGGCCCTTCATAACAAGCCGCACCCCTAGCTCCTCCGCAAATGTTTCAAACCCCCCGTAAGCAGCAGGGATACCGCGAGTTCCAAGAATTGCGATATTTAGGGGAGTTTTTCGCATGACAGAAAACGGTGTACAATTTTGTTCGCTTCTGTACGAACGTAAAAAAAAGGTTGCCCACTCACTTAATTCGAGCGATAATATAATGTATGAGACGATCAATGCCAGAGCAAGGTTTTACCCTTATAGAGCTGCTTACTGTTATCGCTATTTTAGGGGTACTCGCAAGTCTTACTATCTCATCTTTCGGTATCTATAAATCCAAGGCAGCCTACGCAGTGGGTGAATCACTTTTACGTGAGGCAAGGAACTCTCTTGAAGCCGGCTTGACAGACGCTGACAATCCGCCCCCAGCAGTTCCTTACACAGTAGCTGATGTACAGGGCCCAGTCAGTGATGCTCTAGCCGGCCAGCTACTACGGGAGCTGCAGCTGCCAAGAAATACGGAATTACATGTTTATCACGACCCTGCCTGTGTTGCCCCCGGTTGTTTAGCTGAATTTTTACAGGTCTACCATTGTCAGGCAAAGGAATACACTAACTGGAGCCGTTTTGGGGATGGCTCTGAGGTACTTCTCCAAAATTTAGCTGGCGGAGGCTGTTAGTAGACTGGGGCGAACAGTCCTTCCTCCCTGAAGCAGCAGATCATAAGGTCTAGATCTTACACCTCTATCTTTTCTCTCGACATTAACCCCCGTTCTATTATACTGCAACTATATACAATATGCCCTTTCAACGTTTGCTAGTAGCACAGTCAAACTGGACTCCAACTCATGTTGTAAATTCAATAACAACTGATGGAGAGTTGCTTGCTTTTGTTTACTCCCCGCGAGAACGCTCCCTCATTAGTTGGAGCGATAACCTTGAGAAAGTTTTAGGAGTACGTGATTTAAGCCTCGTTCCAGAGGGGAATATTTTTCTTCGCTTTGTTCATGACGCTGATAGGTTTATGGTTCTTAACAGCCTTGAGGACGCCTTGAAAGGAAGACAGAACTACCGCGTTACTTACCGCTGGATACGACCTGACTCTGGAGAGCTGCGCTGGCTACATTCCAGAGGAACACTTCTTAGAGATTCAGACGAGGAGCTTTTTGAAGGTTTCATTCTCGATCTTACGGACGAAATTGCTCCTAAGTCGTTGGAGGATTCAGTTCTATGGAATTCAACTCCATTTTTCTTCTGCACCCTAGATCCCGACCTGCGCATAAATCGGATCAACACTACCTGGATTGATCATGGATTTAATTTTGAAGATCCTGAATTTAAATCCAAAGAGTTTGTTCCGGGAAGACATATACTGTCTGCTTTCTCAAAACCGGAGCTACGCGAAGAGCTTGAAAGAAAACTAAAGTATGTCTTAAACGGCGACAGAGCAACAGATACAAGGCTTTATCAAACTAACAGATCAAGCCAGCTTCTTACAATCTTGCCTATGTACTCCAATTCTACTAATGATGGCCTAATCTGCACCTTGTTTGACCGCTCGATAGAGCAGCGTCATGACAAGGAGCTGCAGGCGCTGCGCCAGAATGAAGGGGCCAGACTTATAGCAGCAGGAGTAACGCATACCCTCAACAACTCGCTCCAGACAATAATGGGCGAGGCTATGATTCTTAAAAATCATCCAAACGATGCGGTGCTTGTACGTAAGACAAGCGAGCAGATTTTGGAGGCTGTTTCAAATGCCGCCCAGCTTACCCAAAGGATAGGCGCGGCCGAATCTGCAAATAATCATCTGGTACTTCCACAGGACCTAAATGTGGCGGTCATTACAGCACTTAACAGAACAAACGGATTATTCGGTAGTGGAGCTAAAGTTCAACTAGCACTAGGAAGTATCTCAAAGGTGCTGAGTGTCGAAAGAACCTTGAATGAAGCGTTAGAGATTGTTTTCAGTGTAATCGCCTCAAGTTTATTGGAGGAGGACACACTTAATATTAAAAGCTATGAGACTGAGGAGGTCGCAGATGATTTTACTGAGTCAGAGCAAATACGATACGCAAAGCTGGCACTTACCCTCTCAAGAGCCTCCCATTTTGAGCCGCTTCAGGAGAGTAAACTAAATCAGGCCTTTACACTAATTCGGGAGGTTGGCGGCGCTGTATCGATTGAAGGAAGATTAAATTCAGGAACTCTATCAATTTTTCTGCCGATAGACGAGCGTAGGAATACATCGCAAAACAGTAACGGAACTATATTCAAAAAGGTAACATCTCCACAGGTTTTAGTAATCGATGATGACCAGATGGTGCTGCGCACTCTTAGCGCGATGCTTTGCGACCTCGGGTTTGTAGCAATTGAGGCGCATACCTTTGAAGAGGCGATTAAAGCTATTCAGCAGTACGGTAAAACGTTAAAGATTGTACTCCTTGATGCAATTATGCCAAGCATGGATGGCGCGAGTATGCTCAAACGAATTAGGCGGCTTAATCCTGGATTAAAGGTAGTTGGATTTAGCGGTGCGTCCGAAAGTGTGACTCAGACCTTACTTGACGCCGGAGCTTTAGAAATAATTAGAAAACCTGCCGATCCTGCTACTATTAAGAAGGTTTTGGAGAGGTATATTGGATAGAAGTTAGAGCTGTTGGAGACTAGAAAAAAATTAAAAATAATCTCCTAGTGCTTCGCCAAATAAGTTTTTTCACGTATAGCGCGCAGCGTTGCC
>CAZKXU010000117.1:0-7805 GCA_964556665.1 uncultured Bdellovibrionales bacterium
GGGGCAACGATGTGATGCTAGACGTGAAAAAACTTATTTGGAGGAGCACTAGTTTAAGCTCAAGGACTGCTTTACATACTACCGATTCATATGTAGGCTTTTCTCACTAATCGGGCCGTGGCGCAGACCGGTAGCGCGTTCCCTTGGGGTGGGAGAGGTCGGAGGTTCAAATCCTCTCGGCCCGAGACATACGTTTTTGCTCGTGGCATATATAGTAAGTGACAGACTATTATCATTCACTTAATCATTAGGTTTTACATTGACTCAGCAAGAATCAGCAAATACTTTGGATGATACTTGGAAGATTGCACGGAAACAGGCAGATCTTCTGAACCCTATCCCTTCTGTCATAGGTAATGCTGTTCAAGCACTTTGGCAAAATCACCTTGAAAATCAAGTTACCCAACTTGATGATATCTCAAAGCGATCACGAGAATCGTTAAAACTCTTTGACCGCAGTGATAAACTGAAAGCCCCTCTTTTTCAGGCTGCTATCTCTCTCTATCCAAAAAAAATGGAGGAACTAAAGGATGATCATTCAGCAAAAGCATTACTACAGGTTCTGCAGCCAGGTCTTTTTTCCGTGTTACTCGGTCTAGTATTTTTCCATAGACGATTAGCAAAGATCTCTACTAGTTTTCAGAATGACTGGGAGCCTCTCTCAAAGGAGATTGTTTTAAATATGGAGGTAGGGTACAGAGCTGGTACAAAGCTAAAAGCGATAGGTCCTGCATTGGGTACATTAATAGGTGGGATAAGATATATGGCTGCCGGTACTTTTTTAATCAAGACACCAGATGCATACACTGCTTATCGACGAAAGAATAAGATGAAATTTAATGAAGTCGATGAGCGACAAGGTTGGGGCTGCACAATTGCTCAGGTAGCAGCTTATCTACTTAAAGATTTAGCTATTCGTAGGGAATTAGTCGAGACATCTCTCGTTTTTACGCGAGAGGCTGGAGTATACGAACGACTTCCGGATGAATTTAAGCACTGGCATGGGTTTTCTATCCTTATTGATGGCCTAAAGTATGGCTTTATCGATGATGAATTCCAAACTCTTGTAACCTTGTTTGGGCTTACAAACGATCAGATAATAGGTTTTAAAAGTATCACAGATGAGATTGCATCAAGCGGCCCATCTTTTGCCTGGATGTTAAAGCCGATCGAGCATGAAGAGGCGGTGGCGTAACGGTATTGAATAGTACAGTGTAACATAAATCATTAACAACATTTAGAAATCTCCTCAATCAACTCCCTCTCCCTTCCAATTTCAATTGTGGCGGCTGCAGCATGTGGATGACAGGCATCTACAAAACCACCCAGCTTCTTTACTGCTTGCGGAAGTATCTCCGTAAGCGGCTTTCTACTTCCTGCCTTTACCTGCGTTAGCATGCGCTGAGGCAGGCGCATTGAAATTTTAGATTGCTTAAGATTAAACTGCCCCAATTTAGGGATCTGATCAGGAACGTGCTGAAATCCAGCAATATACATCTCAGCATTTGCGATGACCGAGTTAGCTACTGTCTCACATAGTAATCCGACTGATTTTACACCATACTGTGCTAATGAACCCTGAAGGTCAAACCACTGAATTAAACCGGTCTGTTCTAACTTTAGCTCTGAGAGAAATTTACTACTGAATTGATCAAATGCGGCTCTTAATTTAACTGCGGCATTAACAATATCCGTGTTAAATCCTCCAAGTAATCCAAGCCGTGCCTTATCAGGACCAGCATTAAAATATCCGAAGCTGCCTAATGCATCTAAACAAGATACCAGTTTGCTTGCCTCCAAGTCTGAGAGAGTTGGAAATGTAATCGTGTTTGCGCTGCGCTTAATAAGACCGAGGGTCTCCGCTTTTTTGGCAATAGGCTTTACTACATCTGAGAACTCTCCCTCAGCATCAAGAAACCTATCACCTATTACCCCCAAAACTCCAAGGTGTGCTAAATCTTGATTTACCTTCTGATATTCAGATGCAAACATAAAAGCTAGCGCAGAAGCAGAGATTGAGGTGCCCTCAATATTGATCAAGAGAGGATTAAGTAAGATGATGGAGCTTCCATACGGTTTTTCTATGCCATGATGGTCTACTACAAGTATAGGTATTTTATGCTTATTAAGGTCACTAAGTGTTGACAGCATTCCGGATCCAAAGTCAGTGATAACCAAGGCATCTAAGTAAGTGTGATTAGTGAAAATTGAACGCATTACAAGAGGGTAAGGCTTTTCCAAACAGACTACCTCTAAGCTAACACCCGCACGCTCTAAGCAAGTACTGATAATAGCGCCTGCCGTTAAACCATCTGTATCATTATGGTGCAATAGCATCACCCTTTTCGGGGCTAAGCTTTTAAAGCTCTTAACAGAACCTGCTACTAACTGTTTTAAGTTATTTAGTGACATCTCACTCTACAATGTTTGCTGACGTAAATCCGATCCTACAGTTTTTTTTCCGTAATTGTATTAAATTCCCAGCTAAGATCCTACTTCTTAATTTTAACCAGCGTGCTATCCTCTTCTTTGCACCTGTATTGCAAGGAATAAAGCTTTTTTCAAATCTTGGAGAATTGAACTTGGAGATCTGCTGTAATGCAAAGGAATGTGTCGCTGCCAATGCAAGAAGTGCTGCCCCGCGAGCAGTTGCCTCTCCTGAAGTAAGGCGATGCAGCATTAAACCGCTACAATCCGAAACAAACTGAAGTAAGTAATCGAAATCAGCCAATCCACCAGAGACAAGCAGCTCCCTCGTTTTATCTCTTTTTAATACTGGTATCAGATCACAGACAATAAAGGCCCCTAGCCCTTCTACCAGTCCACACACAAGTTCATTTTTTCCACCTTCCCAATCTGAGATATAGTTTTCAAGATCATACCTCCAATATGGAGTAGCATATCCGCCAAGCGGGAAAAATGTTAAAGCCGGATTTTTAACGGATCGACAGAGCCTCGATAGTTCAGTAAAGGTGTGCCTTCTACCAAGCAACACTGAAATAAGCTTATTGATAGCACTACAGGAATTACTGATAGCCTCAACTAGATAATCCTTCTTAGTAGGTGTGGAACATAACAGACTTGGCACATACCCCAGCTTAGTCTCAATCCTTGCAGCTGTGCTACATGATAATGAAGCAATCGTTCCTAGATTAAGTACGGCACGGTATTTCTCGGTCATTCTGCCTAGCAGAGAGGACTGCTGATCCCCAATCATCGCTCTTACAGGAATCTTTGATATATCTCCAAAATATCCTACTGAGTGAGATATCTTAGGCAGCCTTGAGCTCTTCACCTCTAAAATCTTACAAAGACGCTCTGCCCAGTTTCCTCCTTTCAGATCATAAAGTAGTGTGCGCGCCGCCATGCTCTCTTCAATTTGAAATAGATCACCTCTACTTAGGCAAGCAATAATAAAGCTATCTAGTGTACCAACATGCACTGCGCGCGTCTTAAACCTCCTTTGTAAATGTGCAATCTTAGCACCAGCGTATGATGGGCTCAGTGGAAGGGCTGTCAATTTTCTGATAAGAGCAGATTCGGCTGCTGTTAGTCGATCCATAGCTGATTTGGCACGCAAATCTCGCCAACTAATAAGTGGATGTATCGGTTTTAGCGATTCAGAATCCCAAGCCAACACTCCGGAACGTTGTAATGCGAAGCCAATCGCAGTAATTTTTATTCTCTTTTGCTTGGCAAAACGTAGACTGGACCGTACTATTTCACGAATCGAACGGAGAATCTCACTTGCTGACTGCTCTACACGCCCATCTTTATAGAACTTTGTATGCAGTTCAGCACGGAATATTTTAATCTCCTTAGCTGCACTATCAATTAGCATACCTTTAGTGCCGCTACTACCTTGATCAACTCCGAGGAAATATTCCATAAAGGAATCAATAAGTTATATGGTCGTTAATTCCTACTTTATCCACGCGTTAAATAAGCCGAATAAAGAGAAGGATATCAAAATGCGTATTACGAGCATCATAAAAAAAGGAAATTGGCACCTACTCTATTACCTACTAGCGTTCCTAGACCTGGTCACTATTTTTTTAAGCTTGTACTACAACCATCTCTTAATGGAAAGCTACAGTAAGTCTGTAGATACAAATGCTAAGTGGGCCTATCGTCTAGTAACATACTCTAAACTCGGCCAGTTCGCTACTGCTGTTAATTCTCCTAGCTTAGATCTCTTGGAGTCAAGAAACCTTACACATAATGAAAATGAATATACCGCAGCAAAAAATCAGTTCGATCTACAGTATAGACTAGCTGTGTACGACTTAAAAAGAGATTCTCTTCCTGAAACGCTACGTGTATTAGAACTACTCTCGCGAGTCGAGCATGCACTGGAGAAAGTAAACAAAGAAACAGAGCTGATATTTCGTTTCTTTGCACAAGGTCAGCGCCAGAAGGTTATTCAACGCATCGCTGCAAATGATCGGAAGTTTGCAGCTGTGAATACTGCTCTCTTCCAGCTACGCATGACTGTAAGCGGTATTCAACAGGATAATCTGCTACGTCAGCAAGCTGAAGCCGAGTATCTTAAAAAATATCATTTCCAGATCACTATGTTCATTCTTGTGATGATTCTGATCACAACTCTGCATGGCCACTCTTTATCACGACGGACGCAGGCAACAATTGTAGCCAAAGAGGTAGCTCTAAAGCAGCTTGAACTTGCAAAGAACCAGGCAGTAGAAGCTACCAAAATTAAAGGTGAGTTCCTTGCTAATATGAGTCATGAAATCAGGACGCCAATGAACGGGATATTAGGGATGACGGAGCTGCTGATCGAGTCAAATCCTTCTAATGAGCAGCGAGATCTGCTCGAGACTGTACAAAGCTCTGCTAAATCACTGCTCTCTATAATTAATGATATTCTTGATTTTTCAAAGATTGAAGCTGGTAAAGTTGAGCTTTCGCCTGTCAATTTTGAACTATTCAAGATTGCAAATGATGTGAAAACCATGTTCTCTCCCCGCTGTAAAGAGAAAGGTATTTCACTACGCCTAGATATTGATAAAAATATTCCAAAGTATCTTTTTGCAGATTCTCTTAGACTTAATCAGATCCTACTTAATCTAATGAGTAATGCAATCAAGTTCACGAACCGGCCTGGCTGGGTTGCGCTTGAAGCAAAACTTATCGACCAAAATAATGAGAATGTACAGATTCACTTCAGCGTGGCAGATAGCGGCATAGGTATACCGCGTGATAAGCAGGATAGAATCTTTGAAGCCTTTGCTCAAGCTGATGCTTCTACAACCAGGAAACATGGCGGAACAGGCTTAGGGTTATCAATCTCATCCTCTATTGTTGAGCTAATGGGCGGTAAATTGCAGGTTGAAAGTGAACCAGGAGTAGGTTCATGTTTTAGCTTTAGTATCACTCTTGAACGTTGTCGAGGAGTAATTCCGCAGGAGAACAATGCCCTGCCTGAGATTAATTCCTCATCAAAGCCACTAACTATCTTGGTAGCCGAGGACAACCTTACCAATCAAAAATTAGCTATGCGAATTCTTGAAAAACTTGGACACAAAGTATTAATCGCCGTAAATGGTGAAGAAGCAGTTAAAATGTACAGCCTAAATCCTGTTGATATCATCCTCATGGATGTTCAAATGCCTGTGATGGATGGATCCGCTGCAACTAAGTCGATCAGAGAGCGTGAGAAGCTTGAGGGCAAGCATACTCCAATAATTGCATTGACTGCACATGCGATGTTTGGAGATCGTGAGAAATATCTTGCATTGGGCATGGATGAATACGTAACTAAACCTATCAATCGTATTGACCTAATCGAGAAAATTGGCCGGCTAACTCAAAGTGTCCATCGCATCGAAGATGAGCCGGATGCGGATGCGAGCCGGCATTTCTCATAAACTCCGTAGCGAGAAGGCTGAGATGCGCGATCCGAAGTAATTTCATGCAGATCTGCCTTTGCAGTAGGAGGCTTATGAGAAATGCCGGCTAATCATGGAGCAACTTAATAAACGGCTGATTGTTCACACATGCTTTAGAAAATTTGAAATCGCTTTCTTTCCGATCTCTCCCATATCAATACCATACGGGCGAACATACATCTCAATAAACTTTCTCGCTTTAGCCGAGTCTAATCCTCTTCTAAACTGCAACGCATATTCTAACGCATCTTCATAATGATCGAGTCCGAACTGAATACTCTCTCGAATTTTCTGGTCAACCAACTTTATGATCTCTGTGCCAAGATCTTTATGCGCTGCGTTTACACCTAGAGGAAGTGGTCCGCCAAATTCTCGACTCCACCATTCTCCAAAGTTTAATACTAACTTCAATCCATGCTCTGAATGAGTTAACTGCCCTTCATGAATAAGAACTCCTGCATCAACTTTACCATCAAGAATTGCAGCCTCAATTAAATCAAAATTCAGATCGATTAACTCAAATTCAAGCTTCTCTCTCTTCATCAGGACAGAGAGTGCCAGCGCTGCTGAGGTATATTTACCTGGAATGGCTATCCTCCTTAAGGCAGTTAGACAAGCGTTGTCAGGACGAGCAACCAGGCATGGACCATAATCATTACCTGCAAATGAAGCTCCGGAAGAAAGGATTTCATACCGACCGTCTAAGTGTGCAAATGCATGTACTGATAACGCAGTAACCTCCAGCTTTCCTTTTATAGCTAGCCTGTTTAAAGTTTCTATATCCGACATCTCTATCTTGAAACTCCAGCCCGGATCAGTAACTCTCCCAGTCGCAAGCGCATAAAACATAAAGGCATCATCGATGTCTGGTGAGTGGTGGATAGTGAGGGTTTTAGAGTAATTGATTTTTTGCACGACTAAAGAATATAATCTTGTTAACTGCAAATTGGTAGATATGCCATGCTTTATCAGTACCCTTTCTTGATTATGGGCAATCTATCTAATCTTAATGAGCAGTTAGGATAATTTGGAATATTATGTTAGAGCCGTACGATATTGATAAGGTTAAATCTAAGATTAGAGCCGGTAGTAGAATCACCCGTGACGAAGGAGTGGTCTTATACCGTAGCGCCTCATTAGTAGAGCTTGGAGATCTTGCTAACTACTACCGTCAAAAATTTAATCCAGGCAAAACTGTTACATATCTGATAGATCGAAACATTAATTATACAAACGTTTGTAACACAGATTGTTCTTTCTGCGGGTTTTATCGCCCCTCATCTAAACACCCTGAGGCATACGTTTTATCCAAAGAGTCTCTGAGCAAAAAGATTAAGGAAGCATTGGAGATTGGTGCAACCAGAATTCTTCTACAAGGTGGACACAATGACGATCTAAAGTATGATTACTACTTAGACCTGATCTCCTGGATTCATTCTAATTTCAGGATTGAGCTTAATGCCTTTTCCCCATCTGAAATCCAACAGATGCAGCGCATCTCTGGCAAAACAGCCTTACAGGTCTTGACAGAGCTGCAGCAAGCCGGACTGCGCGGGTTACCTGGTGGCGGTGCAGAGATGTTAGATGACGAGGTCAGATCCCGTGTTAGTCCGAAAAAGATCAAAGCGGACGAATGGATCGAAATTATGGAGGCAGCGCAGTCACTCGGATTGACTACTACTGCATCAATGGTGATCGGATTCGGTGAAAGCTTAGAAAATCGCATGAACCACCTAATACGCTTAAGAGATCTACAGGATCGCTCTCAGAAACGTGGGCTGCCTGGTTTCAACGCATTTATCTCCTGGACATTAAAGCATAATGAAAATACCTCAATGGGCCGCAGTAAGCATGCATCATCATATGGAAGCGGAGTGGTTGATTACCTAAGAAATA
>CAZKXU010000118.1:0-7713 GCA_964556665.1 uncultured Bdellovibrionales bacterium
TAGAACTGCTTTTTCTAGGTTGCCTAAATCCGGCAACTGCCGGATTTAGGATAAACTAAGCTTCCCTACCGGAACCACGCGACGCGCCTGGGCAGTGCCTCGCGCTTTCGCGCTCCGTAAGGTAGGGGAACAAACTAGGCTGCTCAGTTGTTACGCTTCGCGTAACCTGATCGCCTAGTGCTTCGCCAAATAAGTTTTTTCACGTATAGCGCGCAGCGTTGCCCCAGATTGGCACGCCTCGGAAGGAGGAAATCCGCAGCAATACTGGAGTATTGCGAGGATTTTCCGACTGAGAAGCGTGACAAGGTGGGGCAACGATGTGATGCTAGACGTGAAAAAAATTATTTGGAGGAGCACTAGCACTGCTACCAGGCAGCATAAGAAATGCTAGCGAAGCAAGCTTCAACAAGTCCATGCGAATCGTGGTCTTGCCGGCAACGTAGTGCCTTTAAATCAGTTTGCGGGCAAGCTGCCCGCGGTCCCAGTAAATTCCTCTGAACGAAACTCTTTTGGGCTTCTTAGCGCCTGATATAGCTTATCGATCCTAGGTTTGTACTGTGACAATAATTCCTGGCTAGATGCCGCTATTGCCGAGATACCCATCGCCAGCTGCTCCGCCTCTTCATAGTGAAAATATGAGGACGTAGCTATAAATTTAAAAAGACTATCTATAAGTAGCTGCGCCTCACTTGTTTTTGCAAGATACCCCTTTGCAAAAGGCTTTACCTCACTATCTAATATCATTACTAGCTCTTGAAGCGGCTCTTTATCCCCTTTTTTATAACGGATATGGAGATCTGAGATTATTTTTTCTAGCCTCTCTCCTACTTGTGGCATCAAGATCTTCATTGCTTCCTTAACTGTCAGCAGGGATGATAAATTAAGACGCAGCTCACCAGGCTGTCCGCGATATTCCCTACTCTTCCAATCCTCAGTTGTTAAACTATGATGACAGGCGTAGCAGTTAAAAAGAGTTAGCTCCGGGAAAATTCCATCCCGTGAACGGGTCTCCGAACGTAATACCTCTAACGTCTCAAGTGCAAGCACTACCTGACCAAGCAGCCATGAGCGCACAGAATCGTAACTCCCCTTACGCTGCACGTAATCCTCGTCATACTCCCAATGCTTTGGCTGAATCATACTAAAGGTATCAAGCTCAAAACTTAGTCGGGGATGTCCTGCTCCGATAAGACGGTGAGTAACACTCTTTTCAGATGTACCGTAATGACAGGCGAGACAGTTCTCAGCACGCGTCTCTAGCGGCACGAGATCATGCATCCCATGCTCTATGTTTTTTTTGTGAGTACTCCCCTTCTCTACATGTTGCTCAAGCCATTTCTCGGCTGGCCCATGACAGCTTTCACAACTTACACCATCCTGAATAGTATATTTTTCTCCGCGCAACCCCTCCTCTACGTTAGTAGCATGACAATCAAGACAGAGTTTATCCTTAGAAGGATCTGCAATTCCTAAATGCTCACCAATTTTTTTAGCATCCGGCTCTGTAAGCTTTAGCCATGCATTAGAATGCGCATCATGCTTCAACCAGGTGAGATATTCATTCTGTAAAACATTGCTCCCCTTTTTCGGCATAACACTGCCATGACAGTTGGAAGAAGAACATGAGCCTGTGCCCAAATAACGACTGTTAGACTGGCCCTCTGCATTTCCTGCAAAGAAAGGAAATAGAATCAAGGTAAAAATGAAAGGGACTATGATTAAACGCATTAATTTCATCTTATAACCGATAGGATAGAGCGGATGATCATACTATTCTACGGTTTTTGTTAACCGTCAAGAATAGTATGGACATTCTTCAATCTTTCACCAATATTAGTGTATATGAGCCAGAGTGTTGAGCATTTTGAGGTAGCTATCATAGGAGCTGGTCCAGGCGGCATCGGGGCCGCTACAAATGCTGCTCATAACAAACTCTCACATATCCTGATTGAAAAGCAGGAGATCGGCAACACTGTCTATAATTATCAACTACGAAAACATGTAATGGCCGAACCAGGCAAACTGCCGCTTCGCTGTCAGGCACCCTTTGCACCAGGTTCCCGCGAAGCAGTGCTCAACGGATGGCAAGAGGCTATCAAGAACCATAGTGTCAATCTCAGAAAAGGTGAAGCTACAGCTATAAAGAGAACAGGGGATCGTTTTGAGATACAGGTAGGGCAGGAAAAACTTACTGCCAATAAAGTAATCTTGGCGATCGGGTGTCAAGGCACACCGAGAAAACTTGGCGTACCTGGAGAAGATCTACCGACAGTCTCTTATACTTTAAGTGATCCTGATGCATTTAAAGATAAAGATATCCTTATAGTAGGCGCGGGCGATGCAGCCATTGAGAACGCTTTGGCCTTGGTTGACTCTAACCGAGTAACTATTCTTAACCGCAGCGCTGACTTCCCGCTCGCCAAGGATGCTAATGTACGCGCCGTATTAAAGGCAGTTGAAGATGGAAAATTAAAATGTCTTTACAACTCCAGCGTGGCGCAAGTTGCCCCAGGCTCTGCATCGATCAACACCCCTGAAGGTGAAATCAAGATAAAGTGTGATCAGATCATTGCGCGTATAGGCGCGATCATGCCCAGAAAATTCCTTGAGAGCTGCGGCATCTCTTTTCCCTCAACCGAGATGAGCGCAGTCCCGGTAGTAAGCTCACAGTATGAATCAAATGTGCCGGGACTATTCATCGTTGGCGCTCTGATCGGATACCCCTTGATTAAACAGGCGATGAATCAAGGACACGAAGTAATTGAACATCTTATGGGGCGCACCCTTGAGCCCGCCGATCAGGTCCTGATCGAAGAGAAGCTTGTTAATTTTCCTGGAGGAGTAGTAAATGGTTATGAAAAGATAAAGGAGGCGCTATCCCTCTTCTCCCCTTTAAGTGAGCCTCAATATCGGGAGCTGATTATCGATTCTATAGTGCATATTAAGTCTGCTAACGATACTGTTTTCAAACATAATGATTATACAGACTCCTGCTACTCAATCGTTACTGGAGAGTGCCAGATTGAGATCCCAGATGGTCCTAAGATCGTAATTGGCCCAGGTGAGTATTTTGGCGAGTTGGGACTTCTCTCCGGTCGTAGACGTAGCGCCACCGTGCGGACCACTAAGGAGACTGTGCTACTTGAAACTCCACGTAAGATGATGTTGAAACTTATCTCTGCAGTGCAGCAGGTAAGAGAAGCCATCAACCGTAAATTCATGCTTAATGCCCTCAAAGCCTCAATCTTTCCCGACGTTGAGAAAAAAACGATCGAAGAACTGGTTGCATCGGCAACTCTCAAGAACTTCAAGAAAGGGGAGGTTTTATTTAAGGAGGGAGATACAGCGGATGTAATGTATGTAATCAGAAAAGGTTCACTTAAAGTGGCACGCCGCGATCGAAGTGGCAAAGATATTACTCAGGTCTATCTTCCCGCCGGTCACTATGTTGGGGAGATGGCATTACTCTCTGACCCACCACTCCCAAGAAGTGCCACAGTTACCGCAGCCGTCGCCTGTGAAACAATAGTTATCTCTAAAGACGCCCTTCAAAAAGTTCTAAAAAACAGCCCTAAGGCTATGGCACGTATCGCCGAGGTAGCAGAGAGCCGTCGCATCGAAAATATTACCACCGACTGGAACAGCACATCCGGAAATTTGCTTGAATTTATGTTGTCACAAGGTTTAAGTGACGCCGAAAATGTGCTGCTCATAGATTCAGATCTATGTATCGCCTGCGATAATTGCGAAGCCGCATGTGCTGCAACACATGGCGGATACAGCAGATTAGATCGTAAAGGTGGCAAGAGTTTTGCCTCAATTCAGATCCCGATCTCATGTCGACACTGTGAAAACCCGCTCTGTATGGTAGACTGCCCACCGGATGCGCTAGTGCGAAGAGCAAACGGTGAGGTCATAATCCAGGAATCGTGTATCGGCTGTGGGAACTGTGTTAGGAACTGTCCATACGGTGTTATTCAGATGGTGTATGACAAACCACGGCAGGGGTTCTCCCTTCTTGCGATGCTAGGATTTAGTAAAGAGGAGAACAAAGATAAGGGTCCAGCCAAAGCTGGCAAGTGCGATATGTGCTCGAGGCTTGGTAGTGGACCGGCCTGCGTGCGATCATGCCCAACAGGGGCGGCAATGCGGGTGAACCCAAAAGTTTTAGTGGAGCTAGTAACGGAGAAACAGTCGTAGATGAATTAAATATTTCTACACCTCTGGGACTGCGGGCATCTTGCCCGCTGGTTGGTAGAATTGCCGTAATTTCAGGCAGTTTCAAAAGCGGGCAAGATGCCCGCGGTCCCAGTAGGCGATGTTTTTGTTAAATAGACCGATATGGAGAGCTTTTTATCACATCAAAAATACCGCTGGCTCAAGCTCTTTGGACTGGGCCTCATACTGCTCACTATCATATATATAGTAAACTCACCGATCGGCGGTAGAAGCGGTAAGACCTTTGTAGGCTACAGCTACGGCATCCTAGCAGCGCTAGGTATGATGATCCTTATGTGGTACGGCGTACGAAAACGTTCCTACTATTCCAGAAATACAACACTTAAAGGGGTCCTTTCCGTACATGTCTGGCTGGGAATCGCTCTTATTTTGCTTGTCCCACTTCATTCCGGCTTTCACTTCGGTATAAATCTGCACACCCTTGCTTACGTACTAATGGTGCTTACAATTCTAAGCGGAGTCTGGGGCGCATTTTTCTATATCTCACTCGCTCCAGAGATAGGAGCAAATCGGGGCGAAGCCTCTATAAAACACCTCGAAGAAGAGCTTTCCAAGATCTCAAATCAGGTGGCCCAGCATCTAACCGGACAGGGAGCAGGACTTACAGAATTGGTTGCAAAACTCGATCTCCCTACTCCAAACCTCCGTGAATCTATAAACTACACAGGTCCACGTACCGTTGATCCTACAGCTGCCGCAAAATTAGTAAAGAATCTAACGGCTGAGGAAAAAGGCCTAAGCTTAAAGTTGATTGAACTTATAGATCGCAAGATGCAACTCTGCCACAAACTCTCAAGAGAGATGCGCACCCTATTTTGGCTTAGAGTCTGGCTGTATTTTCATCTACCGATAGCTATCATGGCGATGCTAGCTGTGCTGATTCATATAATCTCTGTTTTTTGGTACTGGTAATCGATGAAGTTTAGTTATCCATTTGCACTCAAAATCTCAGCCGCGTTCGCGCTGCTGATTCTCGTTGTTTTTTTCCTCTTGCCCGCCGCAGGTGTTTGGCGCCGCTCCTGGAGTAGTGGTCCTCTCTCAAGTGCCCATAGAATCTTATCGGACAAATGTGAAAGCTGTCACGCCAAACCTTTTCATCCGGTTGAGGATAAAGAATGTTTAAGCTGTCATAAACTAAGTGAACACGGAAAGCTGCCTGAGGCGATCAAGGCCGGCACTGCGCCAGACAAAACTTGCAGTGCCTGCCATTTTGAGCATACTGGTGAACGTGGGATCATTACCAAGGATTCTAGACTCTGTACGGAGTGTCATGACCGCATAACCTCAGTGCACGCCGAGAGTAAGCTCTCAAATTTTCACAATTTTTCACAGCACCCAGAGTTTAATATTCCTGCTACTGATAAGAGCGCCATCAAACTTAACCATGCAATCCATCTAAAAGCCGATCTAAGAGGCGCTGATGGCCCAACGACTCTGGAATGTAAGAGCTGCCACCACCTTGATGACAACTTTAAGACGATTAAGCCAATTAGATTCGAGAGTGATTGCAAATCCTGCCACTCGCTGGGCTTTGACGACAGACTCAAAGGGAATCAAGTTCCGCATGCTGAGCCAGATGTCGTTTATAATTATCTATATGCCGAGTACGCGAAACTATTTCTGCGTGGCGAGAAGGATAGCTCCGCCGACGACTTTAACCTAAGAAGACGCCCCGGATTTAATCCTGCGCCGGAGAAAGTTGCAACTTTCTCGAAGGCCGTAATTGAAGAAGAGAGCCGCGCCGCGGAGAAGCAGCTCTTTACCAAGACCGCCTGCTTTCTCTGTCATGATGTAATGGTTAAACGGACATTCGTCGCAAATGCTCAGAGCAACTATGAAGTAGTAAAACCAGAGATCCCGACCCGTTGGATGCCTAAGTCTAACTTTAGTCATGGTGCGCATGAGGCCTTTAGCTGTGAGTCATGCCACAAGGATGTGCGAGAGTCAGAAATAACGGGGGATGTTTTACTGCCACAATTAGCACAGTGTCAGGGATGTCATACCGAGAGCTGCAAAAGTAACACCGTTAAATCATCCTGTATTATGTGTCACTCCTTCCATGAAAGCCTAGAGATGGAAGCTGATCAGAAGTGGGATCTGGCGAAGTTTTTGGCGGGAGCTAGCAGGAACTAATCGAGACGCCTAGCATTAATCTTCCTTCCTCCACAAATCGAACTATCGTTCAACGGCAACTTCGCTCTTTGCCGAAAACAGGACACCCAAGATTTAGCGGCGAAATCTAAACCCGAACCCCACCTCCGTCGATAACAACCACATGACTTATGCACGAAGAGAAATCTTCGATCCTGATGAAATCGGTGTGTATCACTGCGTAAGCCGCTGCGTGCGTCGAGCTTTCCTTTGTGGTGAAGATGCTCTAACTAAGAAATCTTACGAACATCGCCGCAATTGGATAAGAGTGCGGTTAAAGTATTTAGTTGAGATATTTGCCATCGAAGTTGTAGCCTACGCCGTAATGAGCAACCACCTGCATTGCGTAATTCGAAATCGACCGGACCTAGCAAAAGATTGGGATGCCAAGAAGGTTGCCGAGCGTTGGCGAAAGCTTTTTCCGTTACGCCGCGATAAGAACGGTGCTCCTGAAAAGCCAAGCAAAGAGGAGATCGCAGCAATTGCTATGGATGAAAATAAGGTAGAGCTTTACCGCAGTAGACTGTCTGACATTAGCTGGTTCAACCGCTGCATGAACGAGAATATCGCTAGGCGAGCCAATGCCGAGGATGAATGCACAGGGCGGTTCTGGGAGGGACGCTTTAAATGCCAACGCGTGTTTGAAATAGGGGCAATTCTGGCCTGTAGCGTTTATGTGGATCTGAACCCAATTAGAGCTGGCATTGCTCAAACACCGGAGAAAAGCGATTTTACCAGTGTGCAGGACCGCATAAGGGCAATTAAAAAGCTGGCACCTAAAGAGAATGGGCCGAGGCTAGTTACAATAGAAGAGATATCAGAGAAGAGCATTACTACAGAAGAATACATTGAACTCGTTGATAGTACCGGACGCCATATGATTGATGGGAAGGCCTATATCTCAAACGATCTCAAACCAATCTTAGCACGGCTCAAACTTTCCCCGGAAGAATGGTTAGAGACAACAAAAAGAATTCGATTGCGCTTTCCACGCGTAGTGGGCCCAGTTAAGTACATCAAAGAGGCTGCTAAGAAAGTTAAAAAAGATTGGTTCCATGGAATGGCTGCAGCCAGAGCCGTGTTTGTGACGTAAGTGACTTTGAGTCAAATTCAGAATTTTTCATTCTATTTTCGAATTCTAAATTGATCTCTATCTATTTCCTAACCTATTTCCTAGAAATGCAATGTATTGAGGTTGAACAAGCCTAGTTAAAGCTAACATAGAGGGCAACATTGGATAAAGGGAAGTGGTAAAAATGAAGATTAACTTTGGGTGTTCTTTAAACCCAGTCAAGATGTGTTCAAAAAATAATTATAAATATG
>CAZKXU010000119.1:0-7628 GCA_964556665.1 uncultured Bdellovibrionales bacterium
TAAAGGCCCGTCCCGGAGTTCCCACAGGCAGCGTCATCAGATTGCGGCCGACCATCGGATGATCAGTCTCTAATCCCACAAAATGGAGGATTGTCGGCAGTAGATCGATCTGGCTGCTCAGAATCGGCAGTTGCTTCTTCTCAACGTTAGGGCCGAGGATCAGCGCTGGGATATGAAACTTGTCGATCGGCACCAGATCGTTTCCGCGAACCGCCGCATTGTGGTCGGCTATAATCACAAAGATCGTATTCTCGTAGTACGACTCCTTGCGCGCAAGTTCAAGCAGCTTTCCGATCGCATAATCAGCATATTTGATCGCATTGTAGTGCGTCTGCTTAGGCTGTTCATACAGCTCAATCCTGCCATCAGGAAACTCAAATGGGGCATGATTTGAGGTGCTGAGCATAAAGGCAAAGAACGGCTGGTCACCGTGCGCGCGAAAAACTTCGTTGGCCCGTCGGACGAGATCTTCATCCGAAACACCCCAAGTGCCAGTATACTCCGGATTCGAAAAATTTTCCTGGTCATAAATCTTATCAAAACCATTGCCGAGGCTAAAGGCGCGCATCTCATCAAAAGTACTCACACCGCCGTAATGGAACTCAGTCGCATAGCCGTGCTGCTTGAACAAACTCGCAGCTGTGAAAAAATCCCGTTTGGCATGCTCAAGTTTGATTATTCCCTTATTTGCTGTCGGTAGAAATCCGCTCAGTGTCGCCTCGATCCCGCGCGCTGTTCTAGTCCCTGTGGCGTGCATATTGCTCAGCCATAACCCTTGATCCTTTAGAGCGCAGAGATTCGGCGTGATCGGCGGGCCGCTCAGGCAGCCGACATCGGATGCGCCCATGCTCTCCTGTAAAAACAGCACCACGTTCATCGGCCGCTCAAGCGCGAACGGGGAGCGCTGTCGATGCAGAAACGGAATCGGCGCGGTAGCGGCCTCTCGAATGGAGTGATCCACCAGTGTGTTCTGTACGCGGCGAAACACCTCAGGAGGGTCCATCTTCCCATACATCAGCGATGGATTCTTTTCATGCTTGGTCAACCGATACATGGCGTAAAGCAGGGTGTAGGTTGAATTGAGCGCTAGTTCGTTAGCTAGATGATTGTTTGAAAATGATGCGGTTGAAAGATTCGCAGGTCGATGGTCCAAGCTCGAGCGTGCGCCTAAGAACAGCATCCCAGCGGCGAGGGGTAGACAGAAAAATCGACTACGCCATCTCCAGAAGCGGTACTGTTCGATCGTATATGAGCCGACCCGCCACATCAGTATGGCGAAAAAGATCAGCACTACAGCCCCGATTGTAAGTTCGAGTCCGTATGAGGCAAAAAGCGTCCCAAAAACTTCGCGCGGATGTTTAAGATATTCGATAAACTTGCCGTCCGGACGAAGATCGTACTCCTGCATGAAAGACACGGTGGCGATCTCCATGTATACAATTAATCCTAGGACTGCAGCGGCCCAGCCGGCAAAAACCTTGCGAATGCGAATCGCCGTAGATTTTGGCATCAATAGGATCGCCAAGGTCGGGAGGATCGTCAAATATGAGAGCAGGATTACGTCCATGCGGATGCCGATCGGGAAAAGCAGCAGGAAGTTGGGAGTATCGGAAAACCGTTCCCAGTATAGAAGCGTTAGACCTAGGCGGGAGATCGAAAGGATCACCAAGCCGACGCCAAAGAGAATCGTCGGATAAGCAAATGGTCCGAATGCGATGCAAACTGCGGCCAGCGGACGACGCAGCTGTTTGAATAAATCCATAAAAACAGCCAAAAAAGTGATTTAAATCCGCTTTGCAGTCTAGGAAAAATTCCGGACTGCTTCTCGCAGCTTTCAATTACGTGTCAGTAAATACTAAATTAGATCTTACCCAAATTTAGTAGATATGATCCTCTATGCGATAGAGTTGAACTTTAGTTCAGAATTCACTGGACTACAATAGTCATGTGTTGAATGGGCACAATTGGTACTGTAAAATTCTTCGATGTAATCGGTAATTTGAGAGTCCTAAATAGTTTTCTCTTACTAGTGCTCCTCCAAATAAGTTTTTTCACGTCTAGCATCACATCGTTGCCCCACCTTGTCACGCTTCTCAGTCGGAAAATCCTCGCAATACTCCAGTATTGCTGCGGATTTCCTCCTTCCGAGGCGTGCCAATCTGGGGCAACGCTGCGCGCTATACGTGAAAAAACTTATTTGGCGAAGCACTAGGGCTTTGCTCGAGGGCGCTCAGACAACTTTTCTGGGGTTACTTTTCTAAGATTAGCTATCTATAAAAGGACGGGCCCCCGAGATCCTGTACTTCTCCTTTCTTCTCTTAAACCTCGGGGGTGGGCCGTCTTGTTTCTGTCGTTGTCTTCAGATCCACATAGAAGCGAGAGCACCGAGAGCAGCTCCTAACAATACTATGCTCCAGAATAGCATATCCAGACTATCCTCTGCAGCTTGTTCACTGCGGAAGTAGTATTCGTTCCTTGGCACCGGTCTGGCATCCTGCGCCAAAGCTCTTGCTCGCGCCACGTTTCTGAGGTGATCTGGCAGTCTCCAGATCCACCACTTAACAGCAGTGAGTGGAACTTGAATTCGACTCGCAATCAGAGCCGGTTCAATGACTCCGTTACGTAGTGCCTCAGCGACCTGTTCTTTGACCCGAAGAGATACTCTCCTTGACACCGCTCTCTCCACCGAAGACTTTCCCCTTCAAAACCCCATGACACTTTCGTGCCTAAACCTGGGAGGATCTCGGTGATCCCATATGATAAAACAAGATACTATCATAGAACACCCGGCATTGGTACAACCCGGCATTGGTCTAGGCATTTGAGCATGGAACTTTTGATGTATATAACTGACTGATAACATTAGATCCAAGTTGTCGATACTATAGAATCCAATAATAGTTTTCTTAGAGAGCGTGTATGAAGAAAGGCTCCAGTCATCTCATTCGAAATAATAATTAATATATACGATTTGGCTAGAACACAAATACTTACCTCATACTTTTCAGTAAGCTTTTAGGCCTTAAGAGAAGAGCGGCTGGAGTAAGCTAAGCTGCTTTTTAGACTAAAGTAGGGCATCTAAGTCTGTCGATAATATGGTGCAGGATATTAACAAAGGTGCATATGAACTATAGACAGCTAATTAATACAGTATCATTACTTCTCTCCTTTTTACTTCTTCTCTCTAAGGTAGAAGCAGCCAATAAAAAAATAAAATTAAAAAATGTGCCTGAAGGTGTAACAATATACGGTACAGATAAGGATGGTAAAGTATATGTTGCAAACAACAACACTATATCAGTTCCGAATAATAAAATAGATTGGTTCAGTTTGTATGCGGTCAATTCTGAAGGGCAGTTATTAGGACCGGTGGTAACTAACAACACCTCAAATGCACGTCAATTTTTATCTAAGAAAAGTTTTACTGCTAATAAAATAAACTTAAAAATAGGCAGCTTAGGTAGTGGTAATTACATTACAACAAATCTAGCCTCAAAGTATTTTAAAAGCTCAGGGGTGGCTCTCGCAGATATTCCGCAGTTCGGTTTGAACTCACTAGCAGCCTCCTCCCGAACAGTTAAAGCTAGCGCTGCGCTTGATTATGATGCTGATAGGGATGGTGTAGTGAACGGTTTAGATACCGATGTAGATGGAGATGGGATATCTAACAGCGCCGATGATTCAAATGATATACAAGGCTCAGAACTGCGTGCATTGGATGAGCCGTCGATTGATGTACCCTATACTGCTATGTACCTTAACATAGAGCAAACAGTAAATTGGCATAAAAGTGGAACACTTTCGAATACAGATATCGATAATACTATCGCAGCCGAGAATGTTTTTTCAGTATCGTTTTTCTTTTCCCCACCTAATGGTGCTGATGTGGAGTCAATCACTGGTGGATATGTAGAGTGTAGCACAGCGCTAGAATATTGCAGACCTAGTAGTAGTGGCACTCCTGGTACAGCTGTATATTCAGGTTTTACCGAAGGTGATCAGTCCTTGCCCGGTCAACTCTGGGCTAACCTTACAGCGAGTGGTCGAGAATATAGTTTAGAACAGTTCACTTTGAATGGAGGATATTCAGCAATTGCCGCTTCTATTCAACCTAGAGTGGGTATTAACTCATTCAGGCCAGGGGATAATTATACAATTAATTATACGAA
Organism: uncultured Bdellovibrionales bacterium; assembly: GCA_964556665.1. Taxonomy (GTDB): domain Bacteria; phylum Bdellovibrionota_C; class UBA2361; order UBA2361; family CAZKXU01; genus CAZKXU01. The sequence goes on from CAZKXU010000119.1 coordinate 4,170, forward strand.
TGCAGATGGTGATGTCGTCAGCAGATCAACTTTGACCCTTCCTCCATATTTCCTGACTGTGCCAGCTATTAGAACTTATAATACGACCTCGAATGATAGTGCAGATGATCAATTAGTAGACTATTCAGCAAGCCCTATAATAGGCACTAATTCTAATCCTATCGTGCTTGCAACCTCAGGCGACTTTAGCGGCAAGCTAAGATTAGTTGCTTACCGCTTGCAGCGTCTGGCGACTTCTGACGAGAGCGCAGTTGATGGCTCAGAGTATAAAGATACAGGCAGTCTCAACTATGGGGTTGTCATTAACAATAATAGCGGCGAGTATACATGTGGTGAATTATACAGTAACCTCTCTTCTACTTTGACCGAACTGCCATCACGCGGAGAAGGTGGAGGTTTTAGAACTGATACTGGTGCTAACATCTGGCCTCTAGTAGATGGGAGCAGTGATTATTCACCTAGCAGTAATGCTGATAGTACTGTAGTTGGTAATAATACAATCGCTTTTACCGTAGATCTTGCAAGTTGTCTTGATCGCAATGGACTTACTCCCGGCATACATAGAGTAACATTAATGGCAGCGGGCCCAACTTTTCGCTCAGGTGCTAACCGGGCAGCGCAGATCTTTTATGTAGATATACCGTAAAACTTTCTAACCACCCATAAAATAACTACGAGAATTTCGTAGGATGTTCTACGTAATTTTCTTAGTTAAATTATGGGAGTCTATTCCTACTTCTATTATCATTCTAAAAAAGTATGCCGCCTAAAGCCAAGTTTCTATTGAGAAGATGCATTTTGATAGTACTTGACTAATGTATACAGCTAATGTATATGTATATATATGAAAAGAACACAGGTATATCTACCACAAGACCTATATGCTTCACTTGTTACAATTAGCAATGGACGTAAAATTTCAGTTGCTCAAGTCATACGAGAGGCTCTTAGTAAGTATCTCAAGGAGGGTGCTGCGACTGGTGTAGATAGTTTGTTAGAAGTTGCTGGCCTAAATATAACGGGAGGCCCCCAAGATTTATCTAAGAATTTTAACAGATATTTATATGGGGACGAATGAGAGTCTTAGTAGATAGTGATGCTTTGATAGCACTAGCAAAGTCAGATGATTCCAATCATGCTAAAATAATAACTCGTATAAAAAAACTTAAAAAGGCGGATTTTTTTACTTCACCATTTACTATACCTGAAGTTTGTACAATGCTCTCTTATAGAGTCGCTCACGTTGTAGCGAGGGACTTTTTAAAGCGAATACGAGAGCGGTTAATTACTGAGATGCAGCTTGATTATAATGCCAAGGATTATGCTGATAAGATTTTTCTATCTGCAAATAAAAACAGAACATCCTGGTTTGATTGCTACAATATCGCAGTATATAAATTACATGATTTTGATTTAATCTTATCTTTTGATAAATTCTATAAAGATTTTGGTCTAAGGATATCTTGATTATCACATGCTTTCATAGACATCATAATATAATAGTAGACAAAAAAATCGCAAAAAAATTCCAAAAAAATTCTCTCAGTGACATCGCTAAGGGTCGTTCTAGTTAAGCTGATTTCAAAACAGTAGAAAATATGAATGATTTCATTAAATAAGGTCAAATCTAGTTGCCAATATCTAACGAGCTCTTAAGAAAGATATGCTTTGAAAGCATATCTTAAGGAAAGAATAGCAGACTAATTCGCTTAATGCTTGGCGCTAATATTCTGTATAAATTGGTTTTTTGGTCATCAGCTCATATGATTTCAAAACTACAATTTTTAGTTGGAGGTTCACAATGTCAGTGAGACAATTTTTTTGGGTATATTAAATCTCATAAAAATCCTTATAAATTAATTAAAATCAAAACAGAGCCTCACTATGTAAGTCTAAAAGACTTTTACTTCTATCTTTCTGTAATTAGCTAATATTGTTGCATTTTATTTGTGGGAGAAATCTAAGGGTAACCGTCCACGGGGTAAAACTCGGCGGGACAGCCGTGCATTGAATTAGATTCATGCTCTTAAAATATAAGATATTTAAGCAGCGGATTTATGGATGTTCCATGTTCAAGCTCTCCATTTGCAATCTCGTAATCCACTGATTTTATTAATATATATGAATTTACATGAAAATCATTGACAGATGCAACGATTTACATGTAAATTGATGATAGTGAGATATTTATGCAAGATAACAAAATAAATCGAATAGTTAAGGTTCAATTCTTGACTAATCCACTGCATGGCTCAGCAGCAACATTTATATGGGGTGCTCGGCAGGTTGGCAAAACCACCCATTTGCTTAGTGCATTTCCTAACGCGCTTATGTTTGACCTTCTGAAGAGTGAAGTACGTGCTGAATTATCGACAAAACCAAGCCTATTTAGAGAAAGGGTAAGGGCAAGCAAAGCAGAGTTAATTATTGTCGACGAAATTCAAAAGGTGCCTGCGTTGCAGGATGAAATTCACTGGCTGCTTGAGAATAGCTCAAAAAAATTTATACTTTGTGGCTCAAGCGCTCGCAAACTTAAGCGCGAAGCTAAAAATCTGCTGGGTGGTCGGGCAATTAATTGTTTTATGTTTCCCCTTACAACTCAAGAGATAGTAGATTTTAATCTGGAGAGCTATCTTAAAAATGGAGGCCTTCCAGTTCCATATCTAAGTGAAGATGCGAAAATCTTCTTTAAAGCATATATCAATAATTATCTGCAGGAAGAAATTATCGATGAATCTATCGTTCGTAATATACCGAGCTTTGCAAAATTTTTGGAAATCGTAGCGCTAACTCATGGGCAACAATTAAATTATTCTAATGTTGCCAGAGAAGCCGGGGTTTCCCCATCAACTGTGCGATCTTATTATCAAATCCTTAAAGATACTCTCTTAGGGTTTGAACTTGAGCCTTGGAGAAAAAAGAAAAATCGCCGACTGGTTGATAGTTCAAAGATGTTTCTATTCGATGTGGGACTAGCCAATCATTTACACCCCGAATTTAAAATCGGCGAGTTTAGCGTTACAAGCCTAGGGCATTCTTTCGAGCATTTTTTACTAAATGAAGTAAGAGCTTATCTCTCCTACTCAGGTAAAGATCTTCCGATTTCTTATTGGAGGACTCATAATGGGATAGAAGTCGATCTGATAATAGGGGATATGCAGGTTGCTCTTGAATTTAAGTCAGCGCTAAGCGTAGGAGGTGGCGAGCTTAAAGGGATGCGCAGTATGAGAGAGGAATTTAAGCCTCAACGTGCGATTCTGGTATCACGCGATGCGGCACCAAGACTCACGGATGATGGTATTGAAATACTGCCCTGGAAGCAGTTCTGTGCAATGCTGTGGGCAGGCCAAATTATTTAGATTAGGTTTCTGCGCTAAAAGCTAAGGCTACTCAAAACTTTCTGCTAGTTGCCCAATTAAAGCAAGCATCTCGCAAAAGTTGCATATAGTTCTAGTTGCT
>CAZKXU010000120.1:0-7501 GCA_964556665.1 uncultured Bdellovibrionales bacterium
TAACTTATTGATCCTTGGAGAAATTTTAGACGAGACGTTATAAGAGCTTCTACCCTTACGAAGCCAAAAAGAGAAAGGTATAAAACTTTTATAACATCAGTAATATCAACGAATTGAGTGATTTAAATTTAAGCTACTTGAAAATATCAACGTGTGTGAGAAAAGTTCAAGTGGGTTCAAGTGGGTAGTACTTATAAAGTGCTTCCTGAGACTAAGCTCTATGAAATGCTATTTTTTCAGACTATACTTAGAGCTTATATGATGTTTAGTAGTCCAAGGCAGTTAACGCCTCAACAACCTCCTAAAGAACCTTTACCCATGAGTAAAGTTACAGCTTTAAGTCTATTACCAACTTTAGATCTCTCTGAGCACTCGATGTCTGGAAGGCAAGCGCTTGTAGCACAGGAGAGTAAAGTGTCAGCAGAGCCTATGATTAGCTACCCTCAGTATCTGTCGTTATTTGCAGGGCTAGCGCTAGCATCCTCGGTTATTTTCCATCATGTAGAGACAACCTCACTCAAGCTTATTAAGTCTGCAAGATTTGCTACAGCTGGGGTAATGTTAGCTGCGCTTGGAGAGATGCTTTACTCCACAACTCATGGCTCGCCGCCTCCTCTGATAGCAACCTTCTGTATATCCGGGAAAGTGCTGTATTCAGCTTTCCCTGTCTTCTGTGCTATAGCACTCACCGATCTTATTAAATCACATCCTCAGTCAAATGGCGTTGTTCTAAATAGAGTTGCAGACCACTATTCTCTGTTAAGCAGCGGTTTCTCTATTATGTCATTTGCAGCATTTTCTATTGTTTCTCATTTAGCCCTTGCAGAAGCTCCAGCTATTGTCCAGTCCCCTATTTGGCTATTGTCTGTAATGACTGCTGCGTTGTCTTTCTTCTTTCATCGTGTAGCTCAAAAATACAAAGGGGGAGATCAAAGCTCTGCTAGTAGCCCAATCCAAAATCATTAAAGTAGCACTAACTCTTAATCCTAGAAAAATCAGTTCAAATCTCTAGAATTAACTTCCCTTTGAACCTTTGAACTTTTCTCACACACGTAGATATTTTCAATTAGCTTAAATTTAAATCACTCAATTCGTTGATATTACTGATGTTATAAAAGTTTTATACCTTTCTCTTTTTGGCTTCGTAAGGGTAGAAGCTCTCATAACGTCTCGTCCAAATTTGCTTATTTTCTCACACACGTTGATATTTTCAACTGACTTAAATCTACGGGCCGTAACTCTCAACATTAACTGAACAATCTTTCTCCATACAATCTTATTTCTAGTCTTTCACTCATCACTGTCATTCGATTTTGATAGACTAGAGTAAAATACCGGCAAGTCTAAGGAGTTATATAGTTAAGTTTTAAGTCACTTAAAAATATCATCGTGTATGAGGAAATAATTTGGGGAAATAATTTGGGCAACAATGCGAACAACAATAAATGTGACGGTTCAACTAAAATCTGGAGTCGCCCTCCTTTGTAACATATTGATTTAACTTGATAACATGAAGTGAAATTGGAAACACCTACCTGATTTTAACTAGTTAAAAAATAGGGTGGCTCTAGGGAGTTATCCAACATTGGGCAATCATAATCTATTCAATGAATTGCAAAGTTGGGTGGCACCAGAAAATAGGCACCAGAAAATAGCGACTCCTAGCTATTATAGGAAATATCTGTTTACTATTAAGATATTATCAGCTATAATTAGAAACATCTTAATAGTAAACAGATATGCAGAAATTACTTGAAATCATCGCCGAGCACAACGATCCAAAGCGAGACCTTGGATATAAGCGCCAAACCTATGCTGCAAAGTTATGGTCATTGAAGGCAAGCCCAGAGATTGTCTCTGTAGTCGGCATCAGACGTTGCGGTAAATCCACTCTTCTTCAACAACTGCAACGTGATTTGCTTCAAGAGCTTGCCGATCCGTCTTATGCGCTATTTATAAATTTTGAGGATCCGCGCCTTGAAGAGATTGATACAGCCACTAAACTTTTAAATTTAATTAAAGCATATGAAAGCCAAAAGAGTAAAGCAGATCGACTTTATTTTTTTCTAGATGAGATCGATCGCGTTAAAGGGTGGGAGAAAGCATTAAATTTTTTTTATGAGCAAGGAGCAAAGATCAAATTTTTTATATCAGGCTCTAATTCTGAGATTTTTAGCGGCAAATTAGCAACAGTGCTAAGTGGCCGCTTTATTACACTACGAGTTTACCCATTAGATTTTAAAGAATTTCTCGTTTTTAGGCCAAACTTCGATTCACCGCTGGCTGCTTTAAAAGATTATATTGAATGGGGAGGCTTTCCACGGGTGGCTCTCGAAAATGATACTTATATTAGAACTCAAATTTTGCTTAGCTACTTTGAAACAATTTTAGAAAAAGATCTAATTATCCGTCATAAAATAAGAAAGACTAGAGAGCTTAAGGATCTGCTTAAATATATCTGTCTTAATCCAACCCGTCTGTTTTCATCATATAATTTGGCTGAAATCCTCAATATTCAAGATTCAACAATCAATCGTTATATCGACTATATGGAACAGGCTTTTATTGTTAAGCGCATATCTCTTTACAGTCCCTCAGTAAAGAAGCAGATTTATAACCCGGATAAGATACTGTTAGCTGATAATGGCCTAGCACGTATCGCCGGCTTTTCCGGTGGAGATAACTTTGGCATGTTACTCGAAAATGCCATAGGCATGGCGCTCCTGCGCAGATCCGGTAGGGAACTTTATTATTGGAAAAAAAATAGAGAAATTGATTTTGTTGAGCTGTTTGGATCAGAGTTAAATATATATAACGTAACTGCTAGTCTCGACGATGATCAGACCTATCTGCGAGAAATCAGCGCATTGGATGAAGGCCAACGGGAACATGCCAGCGCTAAAGCACACCTGCTTACGGTCTTTAATGAGCTAAAACGGGAAGATTCTAGAATTGAACTGATTACTAATTATTTATAGATGATGGTGACTACGGATTAGCTGTAAGAAACGGATCTGTCCAAGTTGCGCCGCTAAGCGTGCCATCATCTTTGCCGAAACACTAGAACACGAGATCCTCGCCCCGGTCGACAACCGCCACATCGTCTGGAGCATCCCTAAGAGACTGCGCCCCTACTTTAAGTTCGACCGTAGAAATACGCAGCTTCTGTTCAAGGCCGCATGGGAGAGCCTGCGCTTCATGCTCGAATCGGCTCTACCTGACAAAGGTGTCCCCGCTGCCGCCTTTGCTATTCAGACAAGCGGTGACTCATTGAACTTTAACCCCCATCTCCATTCTTTCGTCGCTGATGGAGTCTTCGATAAAGACAATACCTTTCATAAGCTTGGCTTTATTGACTGCGAAAAGCTTACCCTGCTCTTTGCTCATAAAGTCCTAGTCGCCATGCGTGACAAAGAGCTTATCCCTCAAGCCGTTGTCGATTCTATCCTCAAACAGAAGCATACCGGCTTTAACGTCTGGGCTGGCGAGATTATTAGACCAGACGACCAAGCTGCAAGATTATTCATCGCCAGATATATCGACCGTGGACCGGTCGCTAACTCAAAGATCAGCATCGACGGCGATACCGTCACTTACCTCACCAAAGACGGGCTCATGCATGAATTCGACCAGCTCGAGTTCTTAGCCCGCATCACCCCGCATGTAGCTAGAAAATGGGAACAAACGGTTAGATATTTCGGTTACTACTCCTCCAAGTCGCGTGGCTTGCGTACAAAAGCAGCGCTTGCTGCTAACCCTCCGCTCTCTATCGACTCAGAGCCCCCACCTCCTAAGAAAACAATCTCCCGTAAATGGCGGGAGCTAATCAAAAAAGTTTATGAGCTCGACCCCTTAGTTTGCCCTAAATGCGGACAGTTCCTCAAAATCAAGAAGCTTTATGGCGCGGACGACCAGGCTGACATTAAGCTTATCTTGGCTGAGCTAGGAATCCCTGCCTTCAAAACTCCTCCGCCAATCACCTCTCCACCAACAGGAGTTAAGCTCGAACCGTTTCTCGATGACATACCAACTACTAACGACGATTTCTAGTTCAGGGACTTAAGTCCTGCTCACTCCCGCACCCAAAGTGCCTCCAAATACTAACTACTCCACATCTTCACCCTAAGATTCCTGCAACTACAGTTGCGATTATGACTACCTCCCCATACCACCATGGATCAAATGCCAGCGCTCAGCTCCAACTCGCTTATTTCACACCTCCTCCCATAATCCGAAGCGTTTTAATAGGCAGAACGGGAATGCGTTTTCCTAGCCAATCCCACGACTTAGACCAGCTGAAGGAGTTATTGAGCCCAAAATTACAGTTACAGATCGAAACCTTGTGCAGCTTATCGCTGCCTATAGAGTCTTTAATCAGAATGTAGAGCTTTCACTTTCTATATAAAAACGTAATAAACCTTAAAGGTGGTGTTTTGGGTTGGGTTGATTCAATCGATCCTACTTTGCCAAAGTATTGATATTAACGATTATACTTTGAAATAGTCCTTGATATATATTATTGCCATTAGTTGATTAATATAGTGGTAATTACCACAAGTGACTTACTTATTAAGAGCGCTGCATTATTATCGAGAAACTAAATCCATTGCACAGGCCACATTGATAAGACCAGCATGCGAGTAAGCTTGAGGGTAATTTCCAAGAGCGCTAGCACTCTGACATTCCCACTGTTCAGATAATAATCCAAGAGCACTTATTCGTGTTAACATTGTATTAAATAACTCTTGTGCTTCCTCAGTGCACCCAGACATCAATAATGCTTCTATTAACCAAGTTCGACAAATTATAAATTCCCCCTCTTTCCCCTGTAACGAATCATCAAAGCGATAGCGATAGATACTTCCATTAATACTTAGCTGCTCCTTGATATAATTAAGCGTCCCTTTACTTCTTGGATGATTAGGCTGATGAAAGCCAGAAAGTATGATCCAAAGTAATGCTGCATCTGCCTGATGTAAGTCATAAGCAGCAACATAGCTATTAAGCTCTTTATTAAATCCTTTATCCTCAATTTCTCTTCTTATTTCGTTTGCAAGATTAGTCCACTCCTCTCTTGTAACACCAAGAAATTCAGCTACCTCAATTGAGCAACGTACTGTATACCAGCACATTAATTTAGAATGTACATAATGTCGCTGAGCGACCCTAATCTCCCAAATTCCATTATCTGCATCCTTCCATCGAGACTGCACTAAGCTAACCAATCTTTCGGCTAACTGAAGATGTTCTGAGGTTAAAGATGCCCCCTTTTGAACAAGTTTCCACATAAGCTCCGCAATCGGACCAACTGAATCTAATTGTAATTGTTCGGTTGCTAAATTACCAATACGCACAGGTCGACTGCCACGATATCCTAAGGCCTCAGTGACTTCTGCTTCATCCAAAACAGCTCTACCAGTTACTGTGTATAATGGTGCTAAAAATTGATCTCCCTCTAATTCTGATGTAATTCCTAGTACCCAATCTAATAATCTCATGGCAGGTCCCAAGGCATTTAGCTTCACTAATGCACCAGCAGCTAAACATGCATCACGTGGCCAGCAGTAACGATAATCCCAATTTCTATGCCCGCCAATGGTTTCGGGTAAACTTGTTGTGGCAGCAGCTACAATAGCACCACTTGGTGCATATGAAAGTCCTCGTAATACAACCGCACTGCGAGCTACTAAGTCTGCATAATTCTGCGGAAGTGTCAGTGTTGAGAGCCATCCATCCCAAAAACGTTGAGTCTCAGAGAGCATCTTAGTAATAGAAATTGCAGGAGATGGTGCAGAGCCTGTGCCAATCAGAAGTATTAAGGGAACACACGCATTTTTGAGCTTTATCGTTGACCGCGCCAAATCATGAATTCCAGAGCGAGCTATTTCCCAGTCCCATGCTGGACAAATTAAAACTAAACGCTGCTGTCCACATTCAATACGTAATCCAGTTTGGATTCGACTAAGTCGTGTTGGAATTCTACCAAAGTTGAATTTCGGCGCAAATTCTATTGATAATTCACCACTCCCTTCAATTAACCTAACGAAGTCACTACGACCAGAGCGTTGATAAGTACGTCCACTACTACAATCAAAAAAATCTGTTATTGAAATTTTGCCAAATGTTGTTTTTCCAATAAGTGAATTTCCAACATATTGTTGTTCTGCGGGGCTAGACGCAGAAACTTTAAAGTAGCCTGCGCCTGGCCCACCAACTAATGAACCAAAAAGTGGGGCTCCATCAAATTGCGGGGTACACAACCAAGTTACTGTTGCACTGCTGTCAATTAAAGCGCAGGTGCGAAGATCAGAAATAAATAAGTGCTTATCGATTGCTTCTGCTGAGAAATTTTTTACCCAATCACTTCTACGTTCGGCAAGACGTACCAGAAACTGTGTAACGACCTGCTCATCTTTCAATCTACATTTTGCATTCGTCTGCTCAGGCCCTACTTTAATAGAGATATCGTAGGAATCTAATTTTGAAAAAGCTGCCTCGTCTGTGTAATCATCCCCTATAAAAACTGTCATTGTAGGGCTTATCTGCTCTCGCAGGCTATTAATAGCTACACCCTTATTTGCTTCAATTATCGAGTACTCCAAATTCATCTTACCTAATTGTATTGAACCATTCCCTAGCTCACTTAGTTTATTACTTAAACTTTTAATAACATCAGATGTAACGCCCTTCACGCCTCTAAAATGAAAAACTACACTATGTGGTTTTAGTTCTAAGTGAGTCCCTGGATACGAAGCTAGAGCCTCTGCCATAATTATCTCGGCTTTTTTGAATAATTGATTTTGTTCATTGGTTAACTCAGTCACCTCCCTTAAATCAAATTCGTAGCCATGGCTGCCTACTAGTCTTATATTATCGAGCTGTCCTACCTTCTCGCGTAAGTCCTTTAATGATCTGCCGGAGATAATTGCCACGTAAGTACACGGCAATTCCGAGAGTTGCCTCAGAGCTATACGCGCCTGAGGATTCAAAATAGAATTGCTCGGGTTTTCTGTAAAAGTAGAAAGAGTGCCGTCAAAGTCTGAGGCAACTAAAAGCCTAGGTGTAGTAGCTAATCGCTCTATAATTTCTGACATTTCATTTGAATTCAATAAAGATGGTGTTTCCATATTATATGTCTAGCACCTTTGTAATACCACGTAAGCGTTCCCATACTGTTATGCGAGGTTGTACTATACCATTTGTCGGCCAAGTCCACCCAGCTGCTTGAAGAAATTTATTTGCCCATTTATAGACATCGTTATTCTTGACTATTAACCGCATCTCACTCATACGACCACGTGCGTCATCATTAGTAGTTGCTATAGCTTGAATAATAGCTCGTGCTACTCCATCAATATGGTAATTAATCTAGGATAATTAATCTAGGACACCCATCAATTTATTACGAAAAAATCGTAGGAAGTACTAAGAAATTTTCGTAGATATTTAATGGGTGTTCTTTAAACCCAGTCAAGATGTGTTCAAAAAATAATTATAAATA
>CAZKXU010000121.1:0-7419 GCA_964556665.1 uncultured Bdellovibrionales bacterium
ATTTGTCGTCAACTCTCGGCACCCCTCTTGTTAACTAAGGGGTTTATCCCATGTCTAAGTTTTTGCAGTATTGGGTGTCTAAGTTTTTGCAGTTTCAACGACTTGTAAGAAAGAATAGATTAAGATCTATGCAGTAGCGGAGTGTAAAATCGGCCTTTTTAACTAAACGCACCTAACTTTACTTTGCCTAGCCTGTATTTCATTCTGCAATAAATCCCCATATAAGACCAAGTCCCATCGATAACAAAACAACTGAAATTACTCCTAGTTTCCACTTTCGCATTGCAAAGAATGCCAGTAATGCCACGACGATCACGAACCAATCAGGGTGAGAAATTGAGACAGCTTCGCTATCTGTAGCCTGATAAAATATTGTATGCCATGCAAACCATACGAATAGATTTAAGATCACGCCAACCACCGCAGCGGTCACTGTTGAGAGAGCGGAAGAGAGATGTTTGTTGTCTCGCATCTGTTCTATATACGGAGCTCCTAAGAAAATCCAGAGGAAGCAGGGAACAAAGGTAACCCAGGTTGTAATTAAGGCACCAAGGGTGGCGGCGCTTAGAGGAGACCAACCTATTGGTGGGTGTTGCCAGCCGCCGATGAAGCCAACAAATTGCAACACCATGATTAATGGGCCTGGGGTTGTTTCTGCAAGACCAAGTCCATCAATCATCTGTATTGCTGTAAGCCAGCCATATTTCTCAACAGCCTGCTGAGCAACATAGGGGAGCACCGCGTATGCGCCTCCAAAGGTCACCATTGCAGCACCACTAAAGAAAAGCCCTTGTTGCGCATGTATGCTATCCCAGCCAAGCCATGTGCCTACTAAAACTATTGGCACCCACCAGAGTATCAAACATGTGAATACTACTTGTATGGACTTAATCAGTGAAGGGCGAGTAGCCTCCGCTTGATTTACAATAACCTTCTTGGTGCCTTCGTTATCGCCTCCTTGCGCACTATGACTATTATTGAAGGTGAATCTTTCGCGCCAGAGCTTGCTCCCAAGCCAGCCAGTCACTAAAGAAATGACGATGATGAGTGGAAACGGTAATTTCAGAAAGAAGATAGCAATGAACGCCAGTGCTGAAATACTCCACATGACTTCATTCTTTAGTGCCTTATTGCCTATACGCAATAAAGCGACCAATACGATCGCTAGCACAGCTGGCTTAAGTCCATGAAAAACAGCTTCGACCCACTTTAAATTCTGTCCAACGACATAAAACCAGCTTAAACCCCAAAGTATGCATACAGAAGGCAGCACAAAGAGCACTCCAGCTACAATCCCACCGCGTGTGCCGTGCAGTAGCCAGCCGATATAGATAGCGAGTTGCTGCGCCTCTGGGCCAGGAAGTAGCATGCAGTAGTTAAGTGCGTGAAGAAACCTCTCTTCGCTGATCCACTTTTTTCTCTCAACGAGCTCCTCATGCATGATCGCAATCTGCCCAGTTGGCCCACCAAAGCTAATAAAACCGAGCTTAAGCCAGAATGCAAACGCCTCAATAAACGAAGGCTTGTGAGCCAGTCTAGGTTCTCCAATAATTACACTCATAGAAAATTCCTCATATCCGATTGTTCGAGTTATAATTACTTTTAAGACAGAATCACCTCAAGCTGAAGAAAAGTTCTTCGATCGTTAGTTAGAATCTATTCCGTTGTCGATCTTATGAATCAACTTATTTTATTAAAAGTTCCCGATACGGTTTAATTATTTTCTACGATAGTCTGTGAGCAATTTTATCATCTCCTCTATCCATTGCAGTCGTTGTAGGGGCGTCGTGTTATTTGCAATGAAAAAAACCTGGTCCTTCTTATGCTCGGCCCAACCACTGGGGAATTGCGCAGCGGTCCGTTTATTGGATTTTTGATTATTATCTTCCATCTTTTAAAGTTTTCAAGAATTTGATGTCCTCTAAATCTTTTTCTCTATTTGCTTCTGTTTTGATGATAATTAAATCATCGATAGATGCCACTCTAATTTGTACTCCAGCCAGATCTTTAATTTCTGCTCTCTCATATAAATCAGAGAAAGGCATTGGCTCACGAACAAAGAGATCTATCCCAATTAAGGGATTAGCTTTGAAATACATCGAAAAAACGGTTAATCCTTTTTCTTTAATCCAATTCTCTCTGGTATTTGTGTCTGCAAAATCAGTTGGTGTAACAGGAACACGAGGGATAAAACCTACTGATGTAAATGCATTAATAGCATTTCGGCAGTTTTCAGGAGAAAGGTCAAGAACTAAATCAATGTCTGATGTAAATCGATTATAGCCATGTAAAACTACAGCCAATCCACCTACTAAAACATATGCAATTTTATGGTCATTGAGCTGTTTGAATACATTAAGAAAATCAGACATAGTTTCATTGTATCATTAGTAAAGAAAAATGGCTATAAAGGTACTTGGCCAAGCAAGCCCTATTTTAATTTGTGAAAAGTATTGCTCAAAATTTGAGCAGTTGCGCTGGATCCGGTCTCCGTAAGCTGGCCCCTATTAACGGGAAACGGTAATGCAGCCATAACTTAGCAGCGCAAGCGGCAGCAAAAAATGAAGACTTGTGAGCCAATCTAGGGTCTCTATCCATTAATTACACTCATACAAAATTCCTTGTATTAATGATAAATATGGAAGCAAACTAAACGATATCAGAAATATACGTCGCCTCCAGCTTCTTTGCCACATGATCCCTCAAGAGCTCTATAGCTCCTACCTGCGTGTTGTTTGAACCTATGAATGAGATAGGAGCTGGTCTTGCCTATAGCACTAAAAACGACGCGCATATTTTGAATGTAACTGCATCGAAGATGGGGATTGATGAAGGATCTCCTGATTCATTTTACCTGTGGCTATCAAGACGTTCTCCTGCATTTTCGCCGGGTGACTTTGTTCCGCGTCACCTATATCGGGAGTATCTCGCTTCAGAATTGGCTGAAGCCACGAACCGACTGCAACTTAAACTAGCGCGCGAGCATGTTGTAAGCAGTCGGGTGCTAAGCGACTCCAGCCACGAGTTAACTACACAAGATGACGCAAAATACAGAGTGAAGCATGTGGTTATTGCTATAGGAAATTCACCATCTGCACGTGGGCAAGCGATTGCTACTGAGAGTGCATATCGAAGCCCATGGAAGCTAGTGCTCCTCCAAATAAGTTTTTTCACGTCTAGCATCACATCGTTTCCCCACCTTGTCACGCTTCTCAGTCGGAAAATCCTCGCAATACTCCAGTATTGCTGCGGATTTCCTCCTTCCGAGGCGTGCCAATCTGGGGCAACGCTGCGCGCTATACGTGAAAAAACTTATTTGGCGAAGCACTAGAAGCAATTAAAGCTGCATCAAATTCAAAAGCAGTGGCTATTGTGGGAACGGGACTAACCGCTGTTGATACGGTTTTGGCACTTGAGTCTCAACGGTTTACTGGGTCTTACACACTAATCTCACGGAAGGCGCAGTTGCCTCAACCGCACTTAGACGTTCAACCAGCTATTTCGACTGTACAAGATGTTATCGACCAATTACGTTCAGCGCTCTCACTTAGGCAATTACTGCGAGTGTTTAGAAATGCAGTGAAAGACGGGAAGTCGTGGCAGGCAGTAATGGATGCCTTTAGGCCGTACACGCAAGATCGATGGCGCCAGCTTGCGCTAAGAGATAAAAGGAAATTTCTAAGCTCTCTGCGATCGTATTGGGATTCTCACCGTCACCGTATACCGCGCTCAAGCTTCGCTATTATTAATACTCTTAAGAATGAAGGACGATTAACTGTTCTACAAGGACATGTCCTCGGGTGTTCAACCGTGAAGGAAAAATCGTGGTTAGAAATAGCTTCGAGAAAAGAACCTTTGGGTCCGTTCGATCATTGCTTCAATTGTATGGGTCCATGGTTCAATCTCCGATCTTGCGGAGATCCTTTTATTACAAGTTTAATTACTCAAAACCTTGCTTCTTATGACAAACTAAATCTCGGGTTACGCGCTGACATGAGCGGTGCAGTGATGAACCAAGATGGTCAAGTTGTTACTGGATTGTATATTCTCGGGCCATTACGCCGAGGTGAGCTGTGGGAGACAACCGCAGTTCGAGAAATACGTCAGCAGGCTTATATCATTGCAAAAAAAATTGTAGATATCATAGCGAAACAAGGAAGTGAATCCCACAAATACCGCCAAACTTTGGGCGCCTATAGTGAATGACAAAATAACGAAGCGTTATTTTGTCTCTCGGACTATAGCCATCCACGAAAGTTTCGTAGTAGGGTGGAGCACCTTATCAGCTTGTATTATCAAGTATTCATCCTATTCTAAATCCGGTAGTTGCCATAAATAAGTTTCCGGGAATTTACTAAGCAATTACCTCATTTCTAGTGATCTCTCGCAACCACTGCGGGGTTGCGTTGCCAGGTTCTCCATGTTGCGCGGAGATTACTGTTTGATTAAATCCTAATTCATTGAAGCGTGCCTCAAGATCCTGCTTCATAGACGTAATATATTCGGCAATGCTCTTATCTTGAAACACAAGCTGTAGCATTAGCTCCTTCTTGCTATGTGCTAAGTCTACCTCTACCTTGCCGATATTGGGAAGATTCAGACTAAGCTTTATGCGTTGCATTCCCTTGCCCGCTCCTCCCTGTTTCTGCTTATCTGAATTTTCTTCAATCTCAGGCTTATGAAAATACATCTGCCATTTGGACAGTACTCCACTCAATATAATAGGTATAAAGAGCGGAATCGGTTCGTTTAGACTCTGCAGTAAAGGTGTAAGTTGGCTTATTACTTCTTGTGAATTAAATAGACTATCAAGTGCTTTCAATGCACTCATGTTAGAATTTAAATCGAAGTCCTTGTTGCTTCTTAACTGATCTAGGTTAAAGGATTCACCCAATAACGACTTGTATCGTTTAAGACTCTCCTTGACCTCGCCCCAAGGCAGCTTAGATTCTCGAAGCGCATTTAGTTCAGTTAGTAGATTTCTTATGATCTCTAGCCCCTTTTTGTCTTGGGGATTATTGGAGGATTGAAGATCCATATCTGCCCAGCGTAGTTGAGCTAGCAGAAATAGCAGCGGATTGCCGCTAAGTTCTAACTTGGCCTGATGCGAGTTGAAATTTTCTAGTCCACGAGCAGAAAGTTGTTCATTTGAACTGTGGGATTTCGTTAAATACAAACTAATCGTTTGTTCAAGTATTTTAGAATTAGATTTAGTCTGCTCGAAATCTAATGGCTCTTTGCTGTTTATAAGAGAGTTTAGGAATTGATCAAGAGCAACAAGAAATTGAGGTTTGGATGGTTCGTTCTGACGATCGGCCTGTAGCGAGAGTTTGATCGCCTGAAAACTCTCTAGGATCTCCCCATTTTGAAATTTCCATAGGAGTTTTGCTATCTCATCAGGCTTGTCGAGGGTAGCGCTACTTAGTGCCAGATCTTTAGAAATTAAGGAATGCATCAGATCTAGCAGCTTCTTTGTTGAATTGGATAAATCATCCGGGTTACTAATGAAGGCCAGTGCAAAGCGCTCCTGGATTGGCAGAGTGCCGAGCTGTAGTTCTTTTAGGGCGGGTGCATCAATAATAGATCTTAAAAAGCTCTCAAGAGTAATAATTGATCCGTTAGCCTTTTCTCCTATTGCTTTGAGTGTCTCGCTAACAACAGTGCTCTGGTCTACTATCCTCAATAAAAGGCCGTGCGTGTTGTCTTGTACTTTAAGAGTGAGCAGATCCCCGATTTTCACATCAGAGGGAATGAGAGCCGGAAGAAACAGATTGTTGAAATAGATGCCAAGTTGGCCGCTTTGAGGATTCTGGCGGATCTGAACGTCAATTAGCTGCCCAGGTTTTAGCTGTAAAACTGGGGATGGCAGCACACCTGAACCTGGCTGTTCAATAGATTTGAGAAGTGACTGCGGAATGCTTATGTCATTGCCCATTGAAATCTCTCGTTATTCAGGTAATATCGGTCAAATGCACTTTTTTAATTAGTGTAGTTTTGCTAATATCTTGAAATTATTGGGTCTTATGGAAATATCTCTTGCTTTGCATCTGATTGGAATGCTCCTCTGGCTAGGGGGGCTAATGATACTTACACGTGTACTCGCGATCTTTAGTAGAGCTGGCTCAGTGGCTGAATGTGATCGAGTCGTAGCACGGAAGCTTTTTCTCGGTTTTATAGTTTCCGGTATGATCCTGACAACATTAAGTGGTGTTTTCCAGCTTTTTTATAGAGGGATCGGTTTTTATATGAGCCAAGGGTGGTTCCATACTAAGTTAACACTTGTACTGATACTTTTCGGAGTGACTCTTGTCACTTTCTTTTTGGTGCAAAAGTATCAACGCGGAGAAGCACTGTCATTATCCAAGATTAATATGCTGCATGGCCTTACAGGGCTAGCACTTGTCGCAATTGTTTTTCTTACTATGCTGGGGCGTTAGATGAAAAAATTCATTTTTGAGGTACTGAAGAACATCACAACTGTTATTCTCCTATTACTGACAGTGCCATTTATAGTGTTGCTTGTCATTTCTATTATACCAGTAATTGCTGGGAAAAATGAGGTTGCTACAGATAAGTCTGTAGCAGTCATTGAGGTAGTAGGGGAGATCAAGAGCTCCAAAGAGATAGTTCAGAAGATACATAAACAGATAAAAAATGATAAGGTAAAAGGGCTAGTTTTGCGTGTAAATTCTCCAGGTGGTGACGTAGGTGCTTCGCAGGATATCTATTATACCGTCAGCAAGCTTAAGAGTGTAAAGCCAATCGTCGCATCATTTGGATCAACGGCAGCTAGTGGAGGCTTATATGTATCGTTAGGGGCTTCAAAGATCTTTGCTCAGCCAGGTACGATTACTGGATCTATTGGTGTTATCTTTATGGTGCCAAATTTTACCTCAATTGCAGATAAGCTTGGATTTAAATTGAATGTTATTAAGAGTGGGCAGTTGAAAGATGTAGGAAATCCGTTCAGGGAGATGAGTGATGTAGATAGGGAATTTTTACAGGGAACTGTTGCTAGAGTACAGGAAGACTTTGTAGATGCCGTGGTCTCAGGGCGTGGAATCCAAAAGGAAAAAGTTCTTACATTTGCTGATGGTAGAGTCATATTGGGGACAGAAGCAAAGGAACTTGGTCTGATAGATCAGTTTGGTGGTGTGTATGAAGCTGCGAGAGCGGTTCTAGAATTGGCTGGCGAACCTCTTGGGGAAGGGGAGCAGCCACGGCTGTATTATCCTAAAGAGGATTTTGAACAAATTTTAGCCCTGCTTGATGCAGTCACAGGAATTGGGGATTATTTTAATGCCCAGTCACGCCTTAAGTATATTAGTTTTTAGGTTGCACCTTCGTTTAATATCTCAAAATTAAGCCTAGTGCTCCTCCAAATAAGTTTTTTCACGTCTAGCATCACATCGTTGCCCC
>CAZKXU010000122.1:0-6578 GCA_964556665.1 uncultured Bdellovibrionales bacterium
CCTTTGGAAGACAATCAAACATTTCCTGAGATTATGGAGGCTGTAAAAGATACGATGGTAGATGTCAAGGTAGTCCCTGACCTTTATCAGTACGTTAGTTTAGGTGGTTCAATTGAGGAGTTTGAAGGGTTGCCTGTAATTGCGCTACAGAGCTCCCCTTTAGATGGATTAAACCGGTTTGCAAAGCGTGCAATGGATATTGTTTTAGCGCTGCTGTCAATTCTCATCATTTCCCCACTTCTGATACTAATAGCAGTTCTTATCAAGCTTACTTCACGAGGACCGATATTCTACAGTCAGGAGCGCGTCAGTTATGACGGGACTAAGTTTAATATTTTTAAATTTAGGACTATGTCCATTGACGCTGAAAATGCAGGACCAGGTTGGACTGTGCCTGAGGACACGCGTGTTACTAAGCTTGGGCGTTTTTTGCGTTCAACCAGCCTGGATGAACTGCCGCAGCTCTTTAATGTTTTAGGCGGCTCTATGTCGATTGTTGGGCCACGTCCGGAGCGCCCTGTTTTTATCAGTCAATTTCGCACCCATATCCCGCGTTATATGTTAAGACATAAGGTTCCTGCTGGTATTACAGGCTGGGCTCAGGTGAACGGCTGGAGAGGTAATACTTCGATTGATAAGAGGATAGAGTACGACCTTTACTATATAGAAAACTGGTCAATTATATTAGATCTGAAGATCATGCTGCTAACGTTAATTCGGGGATTTCGAAACAGAAATGCCTACTGAGCCGGATTGAAATAATCTCCTGAAAGCATTATAGTTTTTTGCCATCACTTTTGGAGTGAATACTATGAATATATGTGTCGTTGGGTCAGGATATGTCGGCTTAGTTGCTGGAGCTTGTTTTGCAGAGAGTGGCAACGATGTCATCTGTGTAGATTCAAATGAGAAAAAAATTGAGGCCCTCAAAAGCGGAGTGATTCCGATCTATGAGCCAGGTCTTGAAGATCTAGTAAAGCGCAATTCTCGTGAAAAGCGGCTAACTTTTACGACTTCATTGAAAGATGGTGTTATAGCATCGGAGATTATTTTCATCGCTGTAGGAACTCCACAGGATGAAGATGGATCTGCTGATCTCACCCATGTTTTGGCAGTGGCTAAAGGGATTGGTGAGTCGATGAACGGGCCCAAGATCATTGTCGATAAATCTACGGTACCAGTCGGAACTGCAGCTCTTGTTAAGAATGCAATTACTGCGGTTAGCAAACATGCGGTAGAGGTGGTTAGTAATCCTGAGTTTCTTAAGGAAGGAAGCGCGCTTGATGATTTCATGAAGCCTGATCGTGTAGTCGTGGGTGTCAATTCAGAGAGTGCTGCAAAGGCTATGAAAGAGCTATATGCCCCTTTTGTCCGTACTAATAATCCGATCTTAGTTATGGATGTTGCTTCGGCAGAGATGACCAAATATGCAGCTAATGCAATGTTAGCTACGCGGGTATCATTTATGAATGAGCTTTCAAATCTCTGCGAGCGTGTCGGTGCTGATATCGATCTGGTCAGGATTGGCATTGGAACCGACTCAAGAATAGGAATGAGCTTCTTGTTTCCTGGTGTCGGCTACGGTGGCTCCTGCTTTCCAAAGGATGTGCAGGCGCTTATCAATACTGCCAAGAAAAACGGCATCGATCTTAAAATTAGCAGAGCAGTTGAGGAGGTTAATGAGCATCAGAAGCGAACAATAGTGCAGAAAATTGTTAAGCACTATGGGTTTGGCAAGGATGTAGCTGGTAAAGTTTTTGCATTGTGGGGGTTGTCATTTAAACCCAAAACAGACGATACACGTGAAGCTCCAGCTCTGGTAATCTGTGAAGAGCTTCTAAATTTGGGTGCGCGTGTGCAAGCCTTTGATCCTGAGGGTATGAAAAGTTTCCGTGAGCGTATTGGAGAGCAGAAGGGGATGTTGTATGTTGCTACCAATTATGATGCTTTAAACGGCGCTGATGCCTTAATCGTTTGTACAGAATGGAACGAGTTTAGAAGGCCGAATTTTGATCGTATAAAAAACCTTCTCAAAAAACCTGTAATTTTTGATGGACGCAATATAT
Source organism: uncultured Bdellovibrionales bacterium (assembly GCA_964556665.1). GTDB lineage: Bacteria > Bdellovibrionota_C > UBA2361 > UBA2361 > CAZKXU01 > CAZKXU01. The sequence goes on from CAZKXU010000122.1 coordinate 2,067, forward strand.
ACGATCGCAATGCGATGCAAAGTTTAGGCTTTACCTACTATAGTGTAGGTAGGCAAACTGTAGGAGCGTGAGTATGTCTCGAATTATCATTTCAGGTGGTGCAGGATTTATAGGTTCGCACCTTGTGGATCTCCTATTAAGCAAGGGACATGAGGTCTTGGTGCTCGACAACCTATTTACAGGACGTAAAGATAATATCTCTAAGCATTTAGCAAGCTCACAATTTGAGTTTGTGCGCCATGATATTACTCTGCCTATCTTGCTTGAGGCCGATCAGGTTTATCATCTAGCTTGTCCTGCTTCTCCGGTACATTATCAATTTAATCCGATCAAAACTATTAAGACTAATGTGATCGGCACTATTAATATGCTTGGTCTATGTAAGCGTGTGAAGGCTCGATTCCTACTTGCATCTACATCAGAGGTGTACGGAGATCCGACAGAGCATCCACAGCGTGAAAGTTACTGGGGAAATGTAAATCCGATCGGACCGCGTAGCTGTTACGATGAAGGTAAGCGTGTAGCAGAGACGCTCACAGTTAATTACCAGGAGGAGAGTCATGTAAATACTACTATCGTAAGAATCTTTAATACTTATGGTCCGCGCATGCTCTTTAATGACGGACGAGTAGTCTCGAATTTTGTAGTACAGGCGCTACGCGGCGAGAATATCACCGTATACGGTGATGGCTCGCAAACCAGATCGTTTTGCTTTGTCTCGGATCTTGTTGATGGGTTAGTTGCTTGTATGGGTAAAGAGGAGTTTCATGGCCCGGTCAATCTTGGAAACCCTAACGAGATAACAGTTTTGGAGTTAGCTAAAAAAATAATCGCCCTGACAGGCTCAAAATCAAAGATTATCAATGAAAAGCTACCTAAGGACGATCCAACACGACGCCGTCCGGATATCGCAGTGGCCGAGCGAGAGCTTGGATGGAGACCTAAGGTTGAGCTTGAGAAAGGGCTTAAACTTACCATTGCAGATTTCGAGAGTCGAATGAAAGCGGGACAGGGGTAAAGTGTCCAGAGAACATATCAGAAATTTCAGTATCATCGCTCATATCGATCACGGTAAATCAACCTTAGCAGATCGAATTCTTGACGCTTGTAATGCTGTACCTAAGCATCAGATGCAGACTCAGATGTTGGACACTCTGGATCTGGAGCGTGAGCGCGGTATTACAATTAAAGCACAAACTGTACGGCTCAGTTATACCGCTAAGGACGGAAAGACCTATCAACTTCACCTGATCGATACGCCAGGGCATGTGGATTTTAATTATGAGGTCTCACGCAGCTTGGCGGCCTGTGAAGGGGCTTTGCTCGTAGTAGATGCTAGTCAGGGGATAGAGGCACAGACTCTGGCCAATGTTTACTTGGCGATTGATAATAACCTGGAGGTATTGCCGGTACTAAATAAAATAGACCTACCTGGTGCTCGAGCAGAGGAGGTGCGTACCGAGATTGAAGAGGTGATTGGATTGGATGCATCAAACGCCCTTAAGATCAGCGCAAAGACAGGTATTGGTATTCCTGAATTAATGGAGATGATTGTTGCCAAGATTCCGCCTCCAACACGCGGTGATCCGAAGAAGCCGTTACGTGCGTTAGTATATGACTCATGGTTCGACTCATATCTCGGTGCTGTAGTGCAGATCAGAGTGATTGATGGACTTATCAAACCTGGAGATAAGGTTAAGTTTCTTAGTACCAAGAGTGAATATGAAGTATACAAGGTCGGTGTCTTTACACCGAAGCGGCTTGAACTCGAATCGATTTCTAGCGGAGAAGTCGGGTTTTTCAGCGCCTCTGTTAAAAATATACACGACATAAAGATCGGAGACACGGTCACGCTTTATAACACTGACGTTCAGCCTCTGCCGGGATTTAAAGAGATAAAGCCGATGGTTTTTGGCGGACTCTATCCGGTGGAATCGGATGACTACGCCGCATTGCGTGCAGCTTTAGAGAAATTAAGTTTAAATGACTCTTCATTCACCTTCGAACCTGAAAACTCAGCAGCCTTAGGATTCGGTTTCCGTTGCGGGTATCTTGGCTTGTTGCATATGGAGATCGTGCAGGAGCGTTTAGAGCGGGAGTTCGAACTGGATCTAATTACGACTGCGCCTAATGTAGTTTTCAAAGTAGTCAAAAGTGATCAGAGCGTGGTGATGGTAGATAGCCCTGTAAAGCTACCTGAGGAATCGGAGATTCAGCATATAGAAGAGCCACTAGTAACTGTAACTATTCATGCCCCTAAGGAATATGTAGGTTCAGTATTGCAGCTTTGTGAGGATAAGCGTGGTGTTCAGGTGAGTCTCAATTTCCACGGTGGTAACCGCGCCATGGTAGTGTATGAGCTTCCGCTCAGTGAGATTATCCTTGATTTTCATGATCGCTTAAAGGGACTTACGAAAGGGTATGGCTCTTTTGATTATGAATGGAAATGTTACCAGCAGGCCGACTTAGTAAAACTAGACATTAAATTGAATGGGGATGCAGTAGATGCTCTTAGTATAATTGTACACAAAGATTTGGCCTATAATAAAGGACAGGAGTTGACTAGCAAGTTAAAGGAGCTAATTGATCGTCAGATGTTTGATGTTGCAATTCAGGCAGCAGTGGGAACCAGGATAATCGCGCGCACAACTGTTAAAGCTTTACGAAAAAATGTTACAGCTAAATGTTATGGTGGTGATATTACACGTAAGAGAAAACTGTTGGAGAAGCAGAAAGAGGGTAAGAAGCGGATGAAGCAGGTTGGTAGCGTTACCATTCCGCAGGAGGCATTTCTAGCGGTGCTAAAGATTGGAGATAAAAAATAATTTTCTGAAGATAATAGCAATTACCAACCGTAAGAATGAACATTATAACAGCTTTTAGATCTCAGGTTCGTGAGAACGCCTCTGATAAAGTAGTAAGCACTCTGCAGCTAGGGTTAGATAAAGAAACTAAGTATGATTATCTTCCGGTTGTTAGTCGTGGACTGAAGCGACGAGTTGAGTCACTGATCAAGAGCTGTAAACCGAAGGTTGTAATACTTACAGGTCAAGCGCCTGGCCGTACTCGTATCTCATTAGAGAGATTTGCTCTTAACATACTTGATTTCACCGAATTGGACGAATCCGGGGTCTCGATTTTAGGCAAGACAATCGAAGCTGAAGGGCCGCATGCATATAAAAGCAGTATTAAAAATCTAGGCGTACTGCAGAAGAAACTAGTGGCAAAAGGGTTCCCAGTTGAGGTTTCTAACCATGCTGGAACCTATCTGTGTAACCAGATTTACTACCATGCACTTCACTATAGCGCAAAACATAAACTGAAGTGTAAGATTCTTTTTGTGCACCTACCATTGTTTGATAAGGTTGATCAGCAGTTGAGTGCTCTCTGTTTATCAGAGCTTGTAAAGATATTGGAACAGTAGATGGAAAAATATCTAGAGATTACAGACACACCCAAACGCATCTTCGCAGTAGGGGATATTCATGGCTGTGTAGATGAGCTACTTGTTCTACTGAACAGAATAGAGCAGGAGCTGGAGGATGATGATCTTGTAATTTTTATCGGTGACTATATTGATCGCGGCCCTGATTCAAAAGGAGTAGTGGAGCGCTTAATCGATTTTAGGGATAGATATCCTGCTACCATATATCTCAAGGGTAATCATGAAGATATGATGCTGAGCTTCCTTGGTTTTGAAGGAAACTTAGGAAATTCATATCTGCATAATGGTGCTGATGAATTTCTTAAAAGCTATGGATTATCAATGGAGCTGCGGCCTGAGGAGATCTTAGATCTGCTGCCGCGAAAGCACCTAAGTTTTTATTTAAATCTAGTTCCGTATGTCATTACCTCCGAGTTTGTTTTTGTGCATGCCGGGTTGCAGCCCTTACGCGGGTTAAAATCGCAGCTTGACCAGGATCTATTCTGGATAAGAGATGAATTTATCAAAAATGTGCACCGCTTTAATAAGTTAGTGATATTCGGTCACACCCCATATGCCGATATATATTTCAACCCACCTTTTAAGATAGGGATAGATACAGGGCTGGTCTACGGAAACAAGCTCACCTGTATCGAGCCTATTACAAAAAAGATTATTCAGGTTGAAAGCGGAACACGACAGATTTTAGAGCGGCAGATGTAGGTTATTACTTAAACTATAGTGAATGACAAAATAACGAAGCGTTATTTTGTCTGTCAGTCTTTGGAGGAGATGAAGTTATATACTCTTACTTTTCCTATCTGCTCTTTAAAGCCTTTTTCAGATCGTAATGCTTAATATATTCAAGCAGCATGCGCATAGCAGCTGAATAATGTGGTTTTGCTTCAAGTTTAGCGCAGGCACCTTTCCAATAAACTATGCTATCCCGGCCTTGCAGCAGTGGTAGTATTCCACAGAAACGGTAGCCGGCTTCTTCTAATGCCTCAGCCATTACTGGACAGAGCGGATCCTCGGCATTTACGAAAGCATAAAGACTGTTGTGGTCTGAAGTTTTTAGCTCTTTTACG
>CAZKXU010000123.1:0-6342 GCA_964556665.1 uncultured Bdellovibrionales bacterium
ATCTGGGGCAATGCTGCGCGCTATACGTGAAAAAACTTATTTGGCGAAGCACTAGTCGATTTATTCAGTCGAAATAGACCAGCAATATTAGGTGACAACCCCCAACTTCTTACCGACACCCTCAAACGCGGCAAGCGCCTTACCGATATCTTCACTGCTATGGGCGGCAGAGATCTGCACCCGGATGCGAGCCTGTCCTTTAGGCACTACGGGAAATGAAAATCCGATCACATAGATCCCCTGATTAAGAAGCTCATCTGCCATAGTAGTTGCTAGCCTCGCTTCTCCAAGCATAATCGGCACGATTGGATGCTCACCGGGTTTAATATTAAAGCCAAGCGCTGTAATCTTCTCACGGAAATAGGCAGTATTCTTTGCTAACTTATCCCGAAGCGCAGTACTTGCAGACAACATCCCAAATGCTTCAATTGTTGCTGCTACGATTGCTGGCGGCACCGAGTTGCTAAATAGATACGGACGACTCCGTTGTCGCAGTAGATCTATCATCTCCTTTCGACCTGTTGTAAACCCGCCAGCCGAACCGCCCAGGGCTTTGCCTAGTGTCGAAGTGATTATATCTACCCGTCCTAACACTCCACAGTGTTCAATACTCCCTCGTCCGGTCGGACCAAAAAATCCGGTAGCATGTGAGTCGTCTACCATCACTAAAGCTGAATACTTGTCAGCCAGATCGCAGATCTCTTTTAGCTTTCCTACATCTCCATCCATTGAAAAAACACCATCTGTCGCGATCATGATGCGCTCAGCGCCACCTCTTCGCGCCTGCTCAAGATGGGTTTGTAATTCAGCTAAATTTGCATGCTCATACCTGTAACGTTTCGACTTACAGAGCCTGATACCATCAATAATTGAGGCGTGATTTAATGCATCACTAATAATGGCATCATTCTCACCAAGTAGTGTCTCAAATAATCCACCATTGGCGTCAAAGCAGGAGGTATATAGAATTGTATCATCAGTACCAAAAAATTGGCTTATCCTCTGCTCCAATTCCTTATGTATGGTCTGAGTACCGCAAATAAAACGTACAGAGGAGAGCCCCAGTCCAAATTTATCCACACCACTTTTTGCAGCTGCACACAAACTATCATTATTAGAAAGACCCAAGTAGTTATTAGCGCAGAAATTTAAAACCTTTTTGCCATTAACCGAGATCGTTGCTCCTTGCGGCGATTCAATTACACGCTCACGCTTAAAAAGCCCCTCCTCTTGTATCTTCTCCAACTCCTCCAGGTATTTTTTTCTTGCTGAATCGTACATATTTTTCTAACTAACTATTTAATGCAGCCTGAAGATGGTTCTGATACCTCCTTGTCACTGCGGGGATCAGATAATTACTAAACGCCTCGACCATACTATACTTACTGCGCCATCCCCAGTCAGTACGAGCTGCTGTGTCATCTACATCTGCCGGCCATGAGTCTAGAATTGTTTGACGCATATTAACCTTACCCCAGCCGATCTTGGCAGAAGGAAAACTCTTTAATACCTCGCTCCGAATCTCCTCTGCTGAAGTAGAGAATGATCCTACATTATATACAGTCTTTGTCAGAGAGGACTTATTCGCTCGTGTCAATTGGATCAAGGCCTTTACCGCTTCTGGCATTAACATAAATGGTAGCCTTGTATCTGGGCGACAAAAACTTTCATATGCCTCCCCTTTTGCTGCACAATGCACCATATACGGAGCAAAATCAGTGGTGCCGCCCGTTGGCAACGTATCCGCACTAAGAATCCCTGGGAAGCGGATTGAACGAAAGTCAACCTTACCACCACTCTCTCCATTCGACCCAGCCAGTAACTTATAGAAACCTGAGAAGTATCTTCCTAAGTGTTCTACATATAGCTTGTTCATCCCATACATCAGAATTGGATGCAGGAAATTATCCTCCCCTACCTTTCCGGTTGAAGCCTTTATCTCGAGATTGGGCATACCGTATACGGCTATGCTGCTAGGAAACATAAAGATTACTGGCTCGTCCATCAGCTGTGATTGATTGCGCGCAATATTAAGTAAACTAAATGCGCCCTCTACATTTACTTCGTGAGTACGGTACGGGTCACGCTCTCCGGCTGAGGATAGAATTGAGGCCAGATGATATATTACGCGAAACTGATGTGTAACAGAGATCTGTCCAATGAGGTTATTATCAAGTATGTTGCCCTGGTAAAAAGCCGAACACTTAGCATTGAGATTCCGATCAAGTGGGGTAAAATCGGTTGCAATAATATCATACTTTCCTTCATCGGCAAGAAAGTTGATCAGCCCATGTCCCATCTCACCGCTTGCTCCCGTCACAAGTACTGCTGGCTTCATTGAATCTCCTCTATAATATATATATATAACCCAGAATAAAACGTAGAATTACACCCACTTCTAAGGATATAGTCAAGAGTCATGCGCAGCTATTAAGGCTATTTTGAATAAAAAACAGATAGATTACATACACTTGAAGTATATTCTGAATCTATTGCTGCTATTAACTTCAGACAACTTCAATAATATTCAGAATTCCGCTTTCCTACTCACGATTCTGAGTTAGACTGACTGAGCTCATTAATCACTGCGGCTCTTGTCTTAAACAGCAGAAACAGTAAATAGGAGAGTGCCGTTACCCCCCAAAATATGCTGATTACCTGCCATTCAATAGATATATTGGTAAGACGCCCTTGCGTCATAGCTAGGAGTAGAAAACAGAGTAATAGTGGCACTACCTTTAGACCACGTATTATGAAAATTTCACTCTGTGAGAGAAGCAGCAACTGACCAAAAAAAGTTAGAACAAGATAATGGTTCCAGCTTGTGGGCGAGAAGAGCGTGACTGCCGAGAGTACTACTGCGGCAGAATAGTTAAGGTTCCGATAACGCTTATAGTACTGATAATCTATCCCTAATAATAGGATAAACATGATAATTGAGATTAGATTTAATACTCTCATATCGAATGTACTACTCTTGAGTAATTGCTCTAAGTAAACGTAGGAACCTACAAAGCCTACACTGCCATTAAACCTTAATAGTGTATCTGAAATATATGGAACGCTCATCTTAAAATACGCAGTAAAAATATGCGGTCCGCAAAGCAGTAATATCAGGAGATATGGAGCAAAAAATCCTAATAGAAAGTTTATAACCCCTCTCCTACGACCTCCAAGATAAGCAACATAGATTAACGGCAAAGTTACAAATTTAAGCGACGCACCCACACCCATCATAAAGGCGCCTAACCCGATCGCTCCATTTTGCATTCCTGAGATGCCAAGCAGAGATAGAAATAGTATTAGAAGCTGTACCTGACCATGCTCAAGATGTGCTCCTGTAGTATACGAGGAGAATACAAGAAGTATTATTGTAGCAGTTTCAACAGCAGATGGATTGAGCCGTAAAAGTTTAAAGCAAAGAAAAAGACTCGCAATTAAGGCAGACAGTTGAATCATACTCCAGATGTTAAAAGCAACTTTAGGAGGAAGATTAGTTATCGGGGCAAGCAGCAGCGCCAATGCTGGGGGATTAGTAGCTTGAGAAATCTGTGGACAATTAATCAAACCAAACTGTTCGTAATAACTCTCCAGGTTTTTTGTATACGGATTTTCACCATGAGAAAGTAGATACGAGGTGATGTAATAATGTCCAAAATCATTCCGTTTATACCATTCTCCTGGCGCGGTTTCCATACTCTTGATACAGAGGCAGATCAGCATCGCCGAGAACAGGTATGTAATTGGGTGAACTAATCTTGGTAACATCTTAGGAGGCTCCCGATGCTGTATTTGTCATGGCCAATCGGCATAAACGTATATATGTCTGCGTCCCTAGCAAGTAAAGCGCCTCAAAATCTGCCTGCACCGCGTAAGCAGCAACTTTCTTTAACAGATCTCCGGCCTCTCTAACATTCACAGTATAGAGTATATCATTCGGGTATTTTTGCTTCACCTTATCATACCTTAAATAACCATCAGTACCTTCGATGATAATATGTTTTACCAAAAATCCATTAGTCGTAAAATACTGAACAAGTGGCTCTACCTCTTTATCATCAGGAATAGAGAGAACAGATAACAACCGTTTACCATGACGGATTTTAAGACGCTTTACGAAACGATCATCAAGTGACTCAGATGAGATTGCACCCTCTACATATATTCTAACACCATTAATTTCAGCAATAAAATATGAGGCTGAACAAAGAGCCTTTGAGCGTAGCGCTGTTAAATCTTCATCTGGCAAATTTAAAAATTCTCCAACTGCTGTGCAGGCAAGCTTCCAATCCTCTGCTAACCATTGCGGAGCTTCATCCTCTACCGCTAGTGTTTTTACTGATCTGATTTTTGCAGTATCTACAATCTTCAAACGATCATTTATAGAAGCCGCTGAACTATCCAAAACCAAGCTCTCTGCCATTTCACCTATAGCCAATTTATTAACAGCGATATCATCTAATTTCGGTCCAAGATATTCAGGATGCTCATTGAAGATGCTGGTTACAACGGACACACGGGTTTTAATTCTACCTACCTCATCAAAACGCGCACCGCGGCCGGTTTCTAAGACGTAGTAGTCAACCGCATGTCTCTTAAACCACGCAAGTGCAATCAGTAAAAATGTTCCGGATGGTGAGAGGTAATAAGGATACGCTAGGGATTTTAGTGTATTAATTAAGTTAGGTCGTAGCTCATCATATAGATCACAAAACTCTGGCTGAGTAATAGGCTTTCCAGCGATCCGCATCCGGTCAAGGTGATCGCTTTCATGTGGTGAGACCAATAATCCGATCTTTTTATCCAGATTAAGCACCTGAAGAAGTGCCGCGATAGAACGGGTGACTGTGCCCTTGCCCTTACTGCCTGTAATGGAGATTGTATTATTCGGAGACGGCAAAAGTGAAAGCCGTTCCGCTAAACTGAGAATTATTTCAGGCTTACGGATCTCGGAGTCAAGTTTATTATAGATCTCAGGCTTTACTGCAAGATAACTGCTGTAGATCTCCTGAAGTATCTCTTCATATACCATAGTGCAAAGATTACTCCTCAGGATTGCTAGAATCGGAGAAACATATTATCGGCTATCAGACCTTTGTTCTTCAAATTTAAAAAATATTCCCGCTGGATGTGTGAGGCCCTCTGCATGCGGCTGCAGCTTCAATCTGCTTCGACACAATCCTCCCATACTGAATGGTACAGCAGTTGGAACAGCTTGAGGAGAAACACCTGGCTTCAAAGACAAATTTCCTAAATCATTACTAATACTACCGATTCCATCAGGATCAAAAAGGTTCAACCCCCCGGTACCAAAGAATACGCCGGTAACGAGTCCTTCGTCTACATGTGGAAATCGTGCCTCATCCTCCGAATAATACAATGGCGGCGTCCCATCTCTACTCCGAACAGGATAGATACCTGCACGGGAAATATCTCCATTTAATGCCAAATGGGCTCCTGCCAATGATGCTACTAACTCACCTACCTCACGAAGTGCTAACCCAAGGCGCTCTTGAGGGATTGCATCATTAAGAAGCCGTCCAGGAAGAGTAGCAAGAAACACGCGTACAACCTGTCTGGATAATGCTCCTGATGAAATACTGCTAGGTGTTGCATCTAAATCGATGAACTTTTCAATCCCTAATCGGGCAATTGCTTCTATAACCCTTTGTGCATCTGGAGTTAACCTATCAGTCCAAAGAACCGTTGAAGTTCCGCTTGGTAGAACAAGATTAGACGTTGCCTCAGTTAATGATCTACTAGCAATCCAAGGGGCGTTCGGTATAGGCCCTATTTCCAGTGCCTCTGATAACAATCGATCACCTGTATCTCTTTGCGGGCCTCCAATACGTGCAATTCGAAAGTCGTCGGGTATACTCTGACTCAGTGCCTCCGCTATTGCATTTGCCCAACTGTACATTTAATCAAAATTAAAAGAGATAAAATGTGGCGGATCTATTTATTAAGCGTCTAAGCCAGTGAAAAGATCCCGAAAATAGAACCGTCACATTTACTGTTAGTCGAATATGGTATTATACAATGAATTTAAGCCTTATCAAAATTTCGACGTATATCTTTAAGTTCATTGGCATTTTCATAAGATCACAAACTCCTGTTCGCAGATTGTCATTTGATAACCGATCAAGAAAAACAGAGATAGACCCCCCATGATTTAACTAAGAAAATTACGTAGAACTTCCTACGAAATTCTCGTAGTTATTTTATGGGTGTCCATGTCTATCTTCAACTAAACAATTTACAATAATATTAATTAGTTACTCTAATAATTGGGTGTTCTTTAAACCCAGTCAAGATGTGTTCAAAAAATAATTATAAATATGA
>CAZKXU010000124.1:0-6070 GCA_964556665.1 uncultured Bdellovibrionales bacterium
CTCAGACATGGGTCAGATTTGAATTTTCTTTAGGTGGGGAAAACCGCAGACATAGTACTACTATATCGAGGATTTTCACCACCTAAAAAAATTCAAAGATGCCCCATGGATGAGATGCAGATTTTGACATTTATTTTTTCTAGCCGACTAAATACTAATGTCCAAAAAAAATAAATCAATAAACCGAATAACTCCCAATCAACTGCCACAGGAGTTTCTAGAGCGTCTACAGTTAATCGCACCAGGTTCCTATTCACAGGTTGAGCGAAGCTTTGAAACACGACCTACGACCTTACGTATAAATACGATCAGGGCAGATCGTTTAGAGACACTGGATCAGCTCAAACGTGAGGGATTTAAGGTAAATTCAGTGCCTTGGTATTATGACGCATTTATCCTTACAAATCGTAGTAAACGGGAACTTACCGACACAACAGTTTATAAAGAAGGCAGGATATATCTGCAGAGCCTCGCCAGCATGGTCCCGGTTCTAGTCTTAGATCCTAAACCTGGGGAACGTGTATTGGATCTAACTGCGGCTCCCGGAAGCAAGACCTCTCAGATTGCAGCAGCTATGCAGTGCAAAGGTGAACTTATTGCAAACGACGTCAATAAAATCCGCTTCTTTAAATTGAAACACAATATGGAGCTGCTTGGTATTTGCTCAGAAGAGAAGACCTTCTGCAGCTTAAATCTCTCTGATGGTTATAAACTTACACTTAAGTATCCTGAATATTTTGACAAGGTGCTGCTTGATGCACCTTGCAGCGCCGAGGCACGCTTTGTCAAAAAAGATATAAAGAGCTACGGATACTGGAGTGAGAAAAAGATCAAAGAGATGGACTACAAGCAGCGGCAACTAATTTTTGCGGCATGGGGCGCTCTAAAACCAGGAGGAGTTATGGTGTATTCTACATGCACCTTCGCTCCGGAGGAGAACGAGCTGCAGATTGGAAGACTAATTGAGAAGCGGGATGGTGTGGAGGTATTGCCCGCAATGATTCCAAATCTTAGAACATTGCCTATTTTGAAAGAATGGAAGGGGGAGACGATTCCGATAGAAGTCTCTAAGTGCATGCGTATTTTTCCAACAGAGCAGATTGAAGGTTTTTTTGTTGCAAAAATTAGAAAGAGTAAATTACTGGGACCGCAGGCTTCCAGCCTGCAACATAGCCTCAGCTAATTTGATAGCAGGCTGAAACCCTACCCTCCCAGTAAAACTCTAGATTCCACTCACTTATCATGCTATTTTGATAAAATATGAAACTTTATGAACGGGAACGTCGCATTTTAGCATGCGTGGAGCTACAAGCCGATAAACCTTTGAAGCTTATCAGCCGTCAAACGGGATATCGGGAGCATACCGTTCGTTATAATTTAAAGCGGCTATATGAACGGGAGATCATAAGTCAGCGCCGACCGATCATTGATATGAATCGGTTAGGGTATATTAATTATAACCTTTTTTTCTCCCTAACCTCCGAGAGTCAGAAACGGAAGGATAATTTTGTTCAGTATCTGCTGGCCTCACCATACGTTACCTGGATGTTTGAACTGGGTGGGGATTTTCGCTACGGCATCTCGATCAGCGTAAAACATATTACTAGCATCGGCGAATTTCTTGAGCTTCTATCAAAGGAGTTTGGAAATATATTTTTTGAAAAACTTTTTACGGTAGAGCTTTCCTATCAGTATTACGGCCGCAGGTACCTCTCCAGTGAAACCTTTCTTAAGGCACCGCTCTCTTTTCAGGTGGCAAGAACTCCTGAGGAATTAGATGAACAGGATGCTAAGATATTGAACGCTCTTGCAAACTCAAGATACAGCTCCTATACAGAGCTTGCTGATAGCTTAAAAATTCCACTGCCCACATTTGAACGGAGGCGTCACCGCTTAGAGCAGAGCGGAATTATTAAAGGGTACTCCTATTGGGTTTCCGCATCACGGCTTGGTATGGAACCATATATTATACTTATCTACGTACGCGGAATTAATCCTAAGTTTAAACTAGAATTAAATAGATTCGCCCGTGATGAGGTGCGAGTTGTTTATGTGATCGAATCTATGGGCAACTGGGATTATGAGTTAGGGATCGAGGTGCAGAGTAATAAGGATCTGACTCTTATCACGGAGAGACTGTATGATCAGTTTGGAACCGATCTAAAGACGATCAAGGTTGTTCCTATCTTAGATTATCTTAAGTTTAAGAGTTTTCCGGGGTAGATTTCTATAATTTATTTCTTTCTTACTGGGAGCGCGGGACGCGCCTGGGCAGTGCACAGCACTGCTACCAGGCAGCGTAAGATAAATGCTTGCGAAGCAAGCTTCAACAAGTCCACGCGAAGCGTGGTCCAGCCCGCAAACGAACTAACTGGCACTACGAAGCGGGCTGGAAGCCCGCGGTCCCAGTAAGATTATTTAGTTTACAGTGCACTAGACTTAAACACGTTCCAGCACTACCCCTTTCCTATATTCCTCTCTTAGTTTCGCTAGAGCTATCGACTCACTCAGCCAATTGACAGTTTTAGAGGCAGCTTCTACCTCTCGTAGTACTTCATCTATTTTACTATGTAGCCTAGCACAAAAAGTAATTAACTTACTCGTCGCGCCTTCTGTACTATCATTACACCTTGATATCGCTGCGCTAAGTTGACGTAACTGCCTTGGTGTTAAGTCTGTAAGGTATAATTCGGGGGCCTTTTGATCTAATAATAGGCCTCGCAAAATCCGTGGTACTGCCACCCTTTGAAGGAACTCAGTTGCTATATCAGCTCCAGGATGCACTACCCTTGAAAAATCTCTTAACTCTTTAGCTCTAGCTGAATAACCTGATACAAATGTTGCCATATAATCTATCCTCTATATCACCTTTGACCATTTTTGGGAGAAACCAGCAATATTTTAACGATCTAGATCATATTTTGTAGAAATTTAACTAATTGCAATAAATACGCGGTGTATCTATTCACCACTTCCCAATAGCCTAACTGCCCTGTTAGATCTTTACTTCAAAAACCGATAAGATCGATGGCAATGAACATCCTCCTCACCAACGACGACAGCCATAATTCACCCTTTCTGACCTTTGCCATCGATCGCGCTCATAAGCTTGGCACAACAACCGTTGTTGTTCCGATGGAGGAGCAGAGCTTTAATGGCAAGAATATAACCTGCGCCCGACCTGTCTATTCAGGGGAGATGCTGCTTGGTGAAACAGATGCTACTACTATTGGAGGCACTCCTGCCGATTGTGTCAATATCGGGGTTTATCACGTATGCAAAGTACGCCCCGACCTGATCCTCTCCGGTATTAATGCAGGACTTAACGCCGGTACAGCTTTTATTTTCTCCTCAGGTACAGTAGGCGCCTGTCTTGAGGCAAACATTGCTGGAATTCCAGCCATAGCGCTCTCTCAGGCACTTACAGATGAGTGCATGAGCCGTTGGCGGGAAACCCGCACGGTAGATGAAGCGATCCTTATCAGGCTCAAAGCTCAAACAGAAACGATCTTTGATAAGCTATTTCCATACCTTCTCAGTAAAACTGATTTCTTTAATCATCCAGTTACCTGGAATGTTAACCTACCATTTGTTGCTAAAGAGGGGTGGGAATTAGTTGAATGTCGTGTCGGACGAACGGTATACCACTCCTGCTTTACACCGACCCGGGATAGGTATGAATTTGGAATATCCTATAAGAATGTCGCCGCAGACATGGCTCCGGACTGTGATGCCGGGGTATTAGCACGTGGAGATGTTGCCATTACCAAGTTGGATATGATGGAGTTTGGGAGGTAATAGATTTTCGTATCTCGAGCTATCCATTTTTTCAGCCCCCCTCCTCCCTCTGTTTTATTCCTATACAGTCTCTCAATAATTTCCCTTACCCCCTCCCGGCATCTTTTACCGCTGAGACAGCATCTTACTTAGACGGATACCGTGACAAATTTTGGCAAATGGACAATTTTTGTCACTATTGGCGGGCTATGTACTAGTGAGCACTTACCTGCAACCGCTTGAAATCACTAGGAATTAAAAAAAGACTAAATCTTTTTTGGTTGGCATCCGACTTGCTCTTCATGAAAGCTGAGTAATGATTAGTACTACTTAACAGCGAGTCAGGCTAGTTGGGGAAGCAAGTCGTTACGAGCCAAACAAAAAATGGTTTTTTGAAATTAACTTTATTGTACGGAGAATTAAAATGAAGAACGAAAAAGGTTTTACATTGATTGAGTTGCTAGTTGTAGTAGCAATCATCGGTATCTTAGCCGCAATTGCTATTCCTCAGTTTGCTGAATATAGAGCTCGTGGATTTGATGCTCGTGCTAAGAGCGATCTTAGAAACGTAGCTACAGCTGAAGAGGCTTATTTTGCTGATAATGAAGTTTATAAATCCTGTACAGGTAGTGCTTGTGCTACTAACCTTCCAGGTATCAGCGCTCTTTCACAAGGTGTAACACTTCAGATTACATCAACTGCAACAGGTTTCACCGGTACATCAACCCATCCGAAAGGAACCGGCGTTACTTGTAACTGGAACAGCTCAAACGGTGGTCTTCAGAACTGTTCATAGTATTGTGACCCAAACGTAAGTAAGTTAAGCCAGGCTGCCCCGCCTGGCTTTTTACGTTTAAAAAGGCCTGCCAAAAGCGGGCCTTTTTTATTTGTATAACTCTTTTAAAAAGCTGAGGGAAACTGAAGTAAAAGAGACTAAATTTATGGCCCTTGTTTTTACACATTAAACCCTGTATATATTAGCATGTACTTGTAAATTTATACAGGGTTTAAAATGCATCTCCGATCACGTTTTCTCCTGCCAAATATCCAAAAAAAGCAGCGGGTATTCCCGATAGTCGGCGTACTTGGTGCCCGACAGGTCGGCAAAAGCACACTATTACGTGACCTGATAGGCAAGCAGGCTAACATCCCTTATTTTACCTTGGACCGACCGGCGATACTTCAAGAGCTAAAATCCCGCGCGGAAAGCTTTATTTTAATTAATACCAATGAATTTACTACCCCGATTATCCTTGATGAAGCACATAAAGCACCTGTCGTTTTTGACGTCTTAAAGGTTTTGGCGGACGAACGTAAGAAACGGGGAATAGTTATCGTTACTGGCTCAGTTGATTTTGCTTTAGCTAGTGGAGTTCGTGAAACACTAACCGGACGAATGGGTCTATGCAGGCTCTATCCGTTGACAGTGGCTGAAATCTCTCAGCAGAAGCTCCGTACTCCGCTCCTGAAATTATCCGCTGCGTCGACCAAATCTACTGCTCCATGTACGGTCAGTGCAAATGAGGTCGATGCTTGGCTAACACGTGGTGGTATGCCAGCAATATGTCAGCTCAGTAATATAGTGGAGCGCGATGCGCTTATCGAGGAATGGCTGCAGTCAGTATGCTACCGCGATCTGCCGCAGTTAAAGGGAGGAAAGTATGATGGGGCTTTGGCGCGATCGCTTTTTGATCTTATTGCAAAATACCCGGAGTCTTCCGAATCGGATTTTGCTCGGATCTTAGGAGAAGACACACGCCGAATAAAAACTCATCTGCGCGCTCTTGAAGCTCTCTTTGTAATTTACCGAATTAGTCCGTATCGTCAAGCAGGTGGAACTGGATTTGATATGTTTTGCTTGCACGATGCTGCAATCGCTCATTATCTAGGCGCTGAGAAAAGGACATTGTATTTTATACTTGTTGTGAACGAGATCCTGGCTCAGTCCGAATATGCCGGCAGCGGTAAAGTATCGCTCTTTCACTATTCAACACGAGGGAAGACGAAGCTCGATCTCATTTTTAGATTAAATGAAAAAGCAACTGCACTCGTAATTTCGGATCGGGATACTGCTAGTACTAACAAAATAAAAAGCCTACAGGCGATAATTAAAGATAGGCTATTTCCTAAGGTATTATATCTAGCACCTGTTACACAGTCGATTGAGATACAGAAGGGGATTCAACTACTGCCGTATGAGCTGGTATGTTGATTAGATTTGCGGTAGAAATCTGACACTCCTGTGCACTAGTGCTCCTCCAAATAAGTTTTTTCACGTCTAGCATCACATCGT
>CAZKXU010000125.1:0-5887 GCA_964556665.1 uncultured Bdellovibrionales bacterium
TGGGGCAACGCTGCGCGCTATACGTGAAAAAACTTATTTGGCGAAGCACTAGAGGATAAAAGAGCTAGCCGGCATGCTCCTTAGGAACGCGTCTAAAAAAACTTACCCCCTCCAACTCCTTAATTCTGATTCAAAGCAGGCTCTACGACAGTTCCGGTGCAAAACCACGCCTCATAGTGTTCTCAGTCACCACGCGCGGCTCCATAAATTGAATTAAGTAGTCAGGCCCGCCAGCTTTTGAGCCAACACCGGACATTCTAAAACCGCCAAATGGCTGTCTGTAGACTAGGGCGCCTGTGCAGCCGCGGTTTATATACAGATTGCCAACCTTAAATCGCTTTTTGCCTGTCTCAAGATTAGCCGGGCTGCGGCTAAAGATACCGCCTGTAAGTGCGTACTGTGAATCATTGGCCAAACTGAGCGCCTCTTCGAAATCTTTGGCCTTTGTTACAGCTAGCACCGGTCCAAAGATCTCCTCCTTCCAGAGGGATGTAGTAGGGGAAACATCTTTGAAAATTACTGCTGGAACGAAGTATCCGGAGTTCGGAGTTTTTCCCTCATAGGCAAGCTTACTTTCCTTCTTGGCGTCTGCAATTGTTTTCAAAATTCTCTTCTGACTAGGCTCATCAATTACTGGCCCAAGAAATGTTGAAGGATCCTTTGCCTGGCCCACAATTATGTCTGAGGCCGCATCTGTAAGTCTTGGTAAGAGAGTCTCATAGGCATCCCCAACAACTATTAGGCGGGAACATGCTGAGCATTTCTGTCCTGCATATCCAAAGGCAGATTGAATTACGCCTTTAATAACCTCATCTAAATCTGCATCCTCATCTACAATCACTGCGTTCTTGCCGCCCATCTCAGCAACAACTTTTTTAACATTAAGCTGTTTAGGGTCTGTGCAGCCGGCTTTTCTAATAATTTCAAGTCCAACCGCCTTTGAGCCGGTAAAGCAGATCATCTCCACATCTGTCGATGCTACCAACTCAGAACCAACCTCTTTGCCCCAACCAGGCAGGAAAGCAAAGGAGTCTGCTGGGAGGCCAGCTTCAAGCAGAATCTTTGCAAAACGGTAGGCGATTAAACTTGTTTGTTGAGAAGGCTTAAGGATAGTAGCGTTCCCAGTAACTAAAGCGGCGACTGTCATGCCGCAGGCGATTGCTAAAGGAAAATTCCATGGAGCGATTACAGCACATATTCCTCGCGGCTGATAGAAATAGAAGTTTTCCTCTCCCATTACCTCACCAAGCTTTTGTGGCTTACCTAGTCGAGTCATCTCTGCTGCGTAGTATTCGCAGAAGTCTATAGCCTCTGCTAAATCAGCATCAGCCTCTTTCCAGGGTTTTCCAGCTTCACGTGTAATTAGAGCTGATATCTGATATTTATCACGGCGCATTATGGCGGCGGCATCGCGCATAATCTTGGCGCGCTGCTCTGCAGGAGTATCGGCCCAACTAGCCGATCCGCGTTTCAGTACGGCGATGCTATTCAAGGCATCTTCTTTAGTGGCAAAGTGGACCTTGCCTACTACGATCGAAGAATCACTTGGATCGATCGAATTGATGATCTCTTTTGATCGGAGCTCCTCTCCATTGATAATCGGATAGGCGTGAAGTGTGCCGCGTTTAATTTCCTGATCTATAGCTTCTAATGCCTTTGCGTAGTGAGCTCGATTTTCTGCAATAGTAAAATCTGTAAATGGTTCGTTTTTAAAGTTCATAATTTTGCTCCAAAGTATTAATTGCTCAAAAAGTGTGGGTTAGATCGTAGGGGCAGCCAGCGGCTGCCCCAGGGTGCGAGACGCGCTCGCACAGGCCGTGTTAATGAGTAATTACCCAAAGTTACTCTAACATAATCGGTCGACGTAGCAGTTCCTCTACTTTCTCCTCTTCAAAGAAGGTGTGCTTTAAGAAGCTCTCATTTGAGGTATTTTCAAGCAGTCTTCGCACCAGATACCCCATCCCTGGCAGCATCTCGCCAAGCGGAACATATAAGCGCACTAGATATCCGGTTTTTATAAATGCGTGAGCTATAGGTTCTGCCATACCAAAAAGCATCTGAAGCTCGAAATCTTTATTAGTCAGTCCCTGTGATTCTGCGTATTTAACTGCATGGGAAAGGGATCTTATGTTATGAGAGCCAAAGGCAGGTAGAATATGCTCACGGTTATCAATTAAGATCCGGGATAGTTCCTCATAGTTTGCATCTGAACTTGATTTCTTTTTGAAAAGCGGTGATGGCCAATCATTTTGATTACAGATAACTGTTTCATAATCCCAGTATGCCCCTTTTACTAAGCGCACTGCGATTGGACTACCGCGATGCTTAGCGAAGTCAATCATATCTAAAACAACTTTTTTTGCTTCGCGAGCGTATGCCTGTATAACGATTCCTGGATATGGAAAGTTACGGAACCCTGACTTCCCAAATACTCTCTTAAAAGTCTCATATATGATCGGGTTGTTGCCGCTATCCTCAGCATCAACGTATATTAATGCTCCAACTTGAGAGGCTTTCTCTACAATCTTAGAGAGTCTCTCAGTGAGAATTGTAACGCTGCGCTCAAAATTTAAGGCGGAGCATTGAGAATAAAGAGCTGTAAGTTTAACCGAGATACAGATCGGAGTTTTTTCCCCCGGATGACCCTCTATGATAGGTTTACCTTCCTTCCAGTTTGGCATTTCATTACCAAAGATAGTTAAGGCCTCTAAGTAACGATCGACGTAGGCTAATGCCTCTCTTTCACTTACTGAGAATTCTCCCAATAGATCGGCAGTAAAACAGATCCCGTCACCACGTAATCGCCGTAGGGCCTTTAATGCGTTAGTTGGGCTAGACCCGGCGATAAACTGAGCAGCCATCTGCTCAACACTTTTTTTGACAACTAAAGCGGTGACCTTGGCACGCAGTGAATTAGGAGGAACGTTTAATCCCCACTCAGCCAAGGCGCCTATATCTGCTGCGACAGTACCGAGATATTCTGTTACATGACGTGCAATTGCAGCGGAGCTCTGAAGAGATGGTAATACATCTACCAGGCGAAACATGTTGACCTTAAACTCAGGTTTTTTCATCGACCACTCCATGATCCTTCCGGACCAGTAGTTTTTATTGAAAGCCGAGGGCTGCTCCTGACCAATTGCGGTAAAGATCATACGCCCGAAATCTACAATTTCATCTTCAAGTGAGTTTTTCATTTTAAGTGCTATATTCAGCTGCAACTTGTGCCTGGGCTATCAAAAATCAATCGCCGTACTTTATCAGAAGCTAGGAAGGATATCAAAGTGCATCATGTGCGGGAAATATGCATTAAGTTTGTATACTGAGAGCTCGGGACGCGCCTAGGATGTGCCTCGCGCTTTTGCGCTCCGTAAGGAACGGAAACAATCTTACTCTGCCACTAGCAGTTGTTCCTCTCTTAATTCAAATATCTCTCTAGCGCAGGCTGGACATCCCTCTAATTGCTGCAGAGCTCGTGATGTTAGCATTGAGCATTTCTTGCATGGCATCTGAAACTGGTATTGCTCAGGAGCGAGTAGGCACATCAGCAAAGCTGAGGTTATTAAGTATGAGATGTAATTAACAATGCCTAGATCCAATGCGGATACTTTAAGAGCACCAAATAAAGAGAATAAACGGATTAGAAACAGCGGAACAACCGAGAGTGCAAAGATCTGACGGTTCATATGCTCGACCCAAAGAACGCGGTCAAGGCTGAGACGTAGATCGAAATTGAACTTGTCGATTATAGCTTTATAGGTAGCTGTTCCTGCCCCAATTAATACGCAGAAAAAGAATATAATGCTTACCATGGAGAGCCTTTCAAAGCTTCCGGCGAATTTGACTACACTAAGTAATACGATTATCCCGCCTAGGATCCAGGCATACGTCTTATTTTCAAATGATAAGCGACGTTGAAAGTTAGAAAGTCCGGTAAGGGCATTAAAAACCCTGTTCTTGGCAAGAAAAAGTAGCGCCAAGAGCAGCAAAGGTATCGTTGCCATATTAAACATATTGGCTATCTCTGTGTTTAGATCAAATTGCCAGAATACTATCAATGAATCGAGCGGCAGAGAAAAGAGAAGGAAGGTATAGATAAGATTAGCACGTTCAAAATAATGAAAACTTGTAAAGCGTATTGGTCGAAAAACACCTACTGTTTTTTGATCTGACGCAGCTTGTTCTTGTGATAAATTCTCATTAACTGGCTCTGCCAATGTAGTCTGACTCTGGGACTCTTTATTAGCTCCAAAGAAGCGCCGCCAAATATCATTAAGTCTCTGTAATGACTTGATATTTTCAGCTATTTTACCTAACCTAAAGTACATAGCTCCAACTCCAATTAATTTGAACGACAGTCTAATAATTGTTATGGTACCGTCACGAATATGGTTACCAACTTTGCCTCAGAAACTAATCAGCCTAAGTACTATTCTATAAGTGAGGTAAATAGACTCTTTAATCTTACACTGGAGAGAACCTTTCCGATCCTTTACTTTGCAGGGGAAATTTCGGAGATCAAAAAAGCTAGCAGCGGGCATATATATTTCACAGTTAAGGATGCAGAGAGTCAGGTCTCGGCGGTAATGTGGTCAGGCATGGCTCGCTCCCTGAAGTTTGAACTTGCAGCCGGTATGGCGGTGCTGTGCCACGGTAAACCTAATGTTTACAACAAAAGCGGTAGGCTACAGATCGTAGTCAACGAAATTCTTCTTGCCGGGGAGGGGTTACTGCAAAAGAGATTTCTGGAGTTAAAGGAAAAGTTAGAGAAGGAAGGACTATTTGATACTGCACGAAAGCGGCAGCTGCCATTCCTGCCGAAGGCGGTGGGGATTGTGACTTCAGCACAGGGCGCAGCTATTCATGATATGACCGTTAGGTTTCGTGAACGTATGCCAAATCTTAAGTTATATCTTGTTGATGTTAGGGTGCAGGGTCCAGGCGCTGCAGAGGAGATTGCCGCTGCCATTAAATACCTGAATCAGTCAGGGCTTGTAGACCTTATCATCATCGGTCGAGGAGGTGGCTCTTTGGAGGATCTGTGGGCCTTTAATGAGGAGGTAGTTGTGCGCGCAGTCTTCGGCTCTAAGGCTCCTATTGTTTCGGCGGTTGGGCATGAAGTTGATTTTTCACTCTCTGATTATGCAGCAGATCTGCGAGCGCCGACACCTACTGCTGCTGCTGAGATGGTGGTCCCAAAGCGAAGCGATCTGCTAAAGCTCCTGGATGAGTATCGACGCAGGCTTGCTGACACCGATCGATTGATTCGTCCGCTTGAGCAGGAGCTGGATGAGCTAGTGCTTCGATTTGATAGTAAGATTTCAACTTTGATGGATGGGGTCCGTAATCAGCTTAAAACCATTGAGGCTAGACTTGTTGCCATTAGTCCGCTAAACCTAATCAAACTTCTACGCTCTAAAGTAGAGGCACTTTCAGAACGATTGAAAGGTGGCCTACCTTTGAGTAAAATTGAATCGACATTTAAACGGATAGAGCTTCTAGCGCAACGTTTTAGAACCGTAACAGATCGACAGTTTAGAATGCGTGAGCATGTCTTAGAGAACCTAGCCTCACGACTAGAGGCGATGAGTCCGCGCCGAGTGCTAGAGCGCGGGTATTCAATGGTTGAAATGCAAGGCAAGGTAGTCAAGTCAGTTAAGGACATAGCTGTCGATGATTTAGTAAAAGTTTCATTTTTTGATGGGGCGGTCAGTGCGGAGGTAAGGCAGAAGATCAATTAAAAAATTTAGACACTGCTACAGTGTACACTAAATTTTGTTAACTGGGACCGCGGGCTTCCAGCCCGCAAACGAATTAAATGCTACTGCGTTGCGGGCTGGAAGCGCGCGGTCCCAGTAGAAAACTTAGTTTACAGTGCACTAGCTTT
>CAZKXU010000126.1:0-5414 GCA_964556665.1 uncultured Bdellovibrionales bacterium
AAATCCTCGCAATACTCCAGTATTGCTGCGGATTTCCTCCTTCCGAGGCGTGCCTACCTGGGGCAAAGCTGCGCGCTATACGTGAATAAACTTATTTGGCGAAGCACTAGAACGGAAAAAATTTCGGGACTAATAATAGTAAACTCAAAAACACTACTATTGTCAACGCGCCACCTACTCGTAGAAAATCTCGCGCACGGTAACCGCCAGTCCCCATAATCAAAAGATTTGCACGATGGCTATAAGGAGAAAGGAATGCAAATGAGACTGAGATTGTGGTTACCATTAAAAACGGATGTGGATTTAGCCCTAAAGCCTGCGCTACCGATATAGCAACCGGACCAAGCAGGACTAGCGCTAGAATACTATCTAAAGCCTGGCTTATCAGGCAAGCCATTATGCCAAGACTTAGCATAATCGGATAAGGTCCCAATAAGCTAAAGGAAGAGTATAGCGATACGAGACTACTACTGAAGAGCTCTGTTAATCCGCTCTTTTCAACCGCTAAACCAAGCGGCAACAGTGCCGCTACGAAAAAATATATTCGCCACTCGATCGCACGATAAGCCTCCTCCATAGTCAGTGCACCCAATAACACGACTAATACAGCTGCGATAAATGAACTCACCTGTATTGGCTGGATACCACTTAGGGTAAGACCTACCATTAGGAGTAGTCCAAAGAGTGCAATATGTCCCTTCTCAAGTCGACGTGGTGGAATCAAGGATTCGGAGAGGATTAAAAAATCGGGATCATTGACTAATAGTTTAAATTTATCACGTGGCCCCTGCAATAATAGCGCATCTCCGAAGGATAGCTTGCGCTCGGCCAATTTTGAGCGGTATGGTCGCCCACCCTTCCAAATGGCTAGCACCTGCAGCCCATACCGCTCACGAAACTGCATTTCAGCTATGGTCTTTCTGATCAAACTTGAACGGGGTGAAAGTGCCGCTTCAACAATACCGACCTCGCCAGATTCAAGATCAAGATGCGCACCAGCAGAGAGAAGCTCAAGCTGGCCCTCCAGTTCACCTTTGCTAATTTCTCGAATTCCAATCTCCTGATTTTTAAGAAGACGATCAAGATTCTCACGAGTACCGCCTAGAATCAGCTCATCACTAGCACTCAGCACAAATTCGGCATCCGGAGCTAAATATTGTTTACCATGACTTCGCACCGCTAGAACCTGCGCTTCTAGGATAGTCCCTAAACGTGCCTGCGCAAGAGTTTTCCCGGCGAGTGACGAGCCTGGCGGGAGACGGCAGGAAAAAACATTTTGATGCAGGTTATACACCTGTGGCAATGCCCGCTTAGCGCGTCGCTTAGCATGTCCTTCACGCTGCGGAAGCATCCGCCGTCCTAGTAGTAGAAAGAAAATTACCCCTGCTATTAACAAGGAGATACCAAGAGGGGTAAAATCAAAAAAATGAAACGGCTCAAGCCCTCTAACTCGTAAAAGTTCGCTCGCAAGAATATTTGGCTGTGTACCAATCAATGTAGTGGTACCACCAAGTAAAACCGAGAATACAAATGGCATTAGAAGCCTTGAAACCGGGAGAGCAGCATTATGAGCTATACTAACAACTGCCGGCAAAAGGAGCGCAGTGGCTGATAGATTATTAATGAAGGCAGAGACTGAGGCTGAAATTACCATTACTACTGCTACATTCTTAATCTCGCTCCGGCCTGCCATATTATAGACAGAACGCGCTAAAAGGTCGGCGATGCCAGTTCTTTCGAGAGCTGCTGCTACAAAAAAAGTAGCAAGCATAGTTATAGTAGCAGGGGATGAAAATCCGCTAAAAGCCTCTTCGGGCGTAAGAAAGCCCAAAATAGTTAAGATCAATAAAGCCGATAAGGCCGCAAGATCAATAGGCAAGCGCTCAGTAAAGATCGTAAATACGATGGCGCACAGTATCAACAGAAGAAAAATAATCTCAGGGGTCATTCACGTACGCCGGTATACAAATTATTTCATTGGGACCACTGTCATCCAGCCCGCACACGGATTTAATGGCAATACGTGCCGGGCTGGACCACGCTTCACGTGGACCTGTTGTTGCTTGCTTCGCAAGCATTTATTTTACGCGCCTGGTAGCAGCGCAAGGCACTACCTAGGCGCATCCCACGGTCCCTGTGAATGCTAGATTATACTGTAACACTATTCGTATTAATTGAAAATCTGTGCTGATATCAACAAGATGAAGTTGCTAAGCGGTTTCCAACGTGCCGAACTGTCTTAAAAATTTCCTTACATTATCCATACGCCCGCCAAGAGTCAGCTTATCATCAGAACACATTCTAGCATGTATGAGGTTACGCGCACCTGCCATCTCAGAAGTCAGGAGCTCTCCTAACATAAGAAAACATACAGCTTCACCACTAAGTCTAGTAACATGCTTTCTCTCGTCACTTAGCGGAACATGTGAAAGATCCATATCGGTAAGACTAGTTAGAGAAGAAGGTATTTGGTGTAAAGGAAGCTTTCCATTAAGCGAATACCGATAAATCTTACTAAAACGGACAAATTGCTCCCCTCGTGCTTCAAGTGCTACGGAGAAGAAGTCAGGTCTATCTACTGCGGCACAGGTAAATCCACTTGCTGCCAATCCGATATGTGCTCCTTTAAAAAAATCTAGCAGCTTATAAACCATTTCACCTACACAGGGTGGATCAGCTACATTCTTATAACTAACAAACTGAGGATTGACATTCAGCCCCAATTTAAAGCTGGGATCAAAAGCAACTATTGAACCGGCGAAATGGCTATTCATGCCACCCGATCCAAGCCAACGATTTGATAAGGAACCTCCTAGAAAACTCTCTAGAATTGACACCTGGACGTTAGGATAATAACGTCGAATGACATCTTTTAGATGCCTCCATAGGTCATGTACAACTGCGTTAAATCGCTCTCCAAGTTGCACCATACTGTGCCTAACCTGCTCATCAGTTATAGTTGATTCTGGCCATCCCTGAAACAATAACTGTATCTGACTCGGATCTAAATTCAAAAATGGGTTACTCTGCTCTTCAAAGTTTTCTCCTAAATAGCTGCCTAGCTGATGAATAGCGGCGATACTAACAGCAGCTTTTAAAACCCTAAAACGATTTGCAGTAACAAAATTAGTGCAACAATCTGCCGAGAATATGGTCTGGTGTGTATGCTTCTGGCCGTCGAGCTCTATAAAACTAATTGAGAACTGATCACGTCCACTAGCAGTCCTACCAAGATGGCGAATAGACATCGTAACTGAGGCTGCTGCCTGAATTGTATCTCTAAATTTAGCCTGAAAAGGGGAAAGATCAACAAAAGTATTACTTCTTCTCATGTCAACAGGCAAAATCAGCTTACCCTCGTCCCTGATATTAACCGAACCATCATACCAAGCTCGCACAGCTTCCAGGGTAGTCAACATGCTCTCTAACCCGGTAGAGATTGGAGGACCGCCACAAAGTGAGGGCGCATGATGCAAAATCACACCTCTAAATCTTCTCTTTCTCCCACCTTCATGCTCTTCTTTTAGCTGTTCCTCTCTCTTTTGCTCTAAGTGAACCCCACCTCTTCGATCCTGTACATGACCGGTAAGTGCTGTACAAATCTTATGCACTTTAAGCGCCATAAGATATGCTATCTGCTCAAGGCGAGCTGGGTCACGATTCATGGAAAGGCAGTGATCGAGAAGGCCCTGGGTTGCTTTTAGCGTTAACTGGCGAGGATCATCCCCAACGTTAGACGTTCCAATCCTTAGCTCATCAAATACTAATTTTCTCGAGGTAGAATGAGGTGCGGTAGATGACGGCGCAGGGTCACCTTGAATGGTACCATCAGGAGGAGTATCGCTTCTATCAACACCAAAGACTAAGGTCATTGCTAGCAATGCAAAGTAAAAGTACAAGTTAATTTAAGAATTGGAAAAGAGCGGTCAACGCTGAAGAGCGGATACTTGATTTATATCTATAATAATTAGGTAGCATTATTCCATAAACCAAGGAATTTTGCTAGTACAATCGGAAACTAAAAATTGCTACTTTTCAGTGGGATAGGCCCTAAAAAACATCAGAATCCGAGGCACGCTCATTCATCTTCCGGTAACTTATAACCTCTGCATCATCATCCCAACGTAAAGATACCCCTTTCGTAACTGCTCTAAACTAAAAGACTCATTTGGTGCGTGGATGTTATCCTCTTCCAGCCCAAAGCCGACCAACAGCGGCTCAGCTCCGGAATACTTCGCTAACTTTACAAGAATCGGGATCGAGGCTCCTTCCCACATTAGAATTGTTTTACCACCGGAGAGCTCATCTAGTACCTGCTTAGCTTTTCCTATTAAGGGCGAGCTAGAGCTAACCATCAATGCAGGCGCACCATGACCGCGTTCGCTGATTTCAAGCCGCAGTGACTTAGGCGTATATTTTATTAGGTGTGCCTCTATCAGGTCTATACACCTCTCTGGATCCTGATTAGCTACGAACCGACAGCTTAGCTTCACAAAGGCCTCTGCCGGTATTATAGTCTTTCCTCCTGGGCCTCCGTATCCTGAATGAATGCCGTTAACCTCTATTGTAGGTCTAAATCCACGGCGTTCAACTGCTGTATATGCCAACTCCCCACCATCAGGTAATGTCCCTGTAAAATTTCTATACCACTCTGCATCAAGCTTAAAACTATTTGCCGCAGCCCGATCACGCGCATCAATGGGAGCTACATCACCATAATATCCTCCTACTGCGATTGATCCATCCTGATTATATATAGAAGCGATTAACTTACAGAGCTCCGCCGCTGGATTTAACACAACCCCTCCATGCACACCTGAATGCAGATCCTTATTCGGTCCATAGAGCTTTACCGTAAGATTTCCAATCCCGCGTAACCCCATTGTAATAGCAGGCATTGAGGCGTGTATTGTCCCTGTATCACACACCATTAAGATATCCCCTTTAAGCCTATCACCCCAGGAGGGCAAAGCCTCTGCCATGCCTGCGCTACCACACTCCTCCTCTCCTTCGATAAATAGCTTAAGTGTACAGTTCAGCTTGCCTGCTTTGATTAGAGTTTCTACCGCTTTTAAAAAATAGAATGTCTGGCCCTTGTTATCCTGAGCACCGCGCGCATAGAGCCTCTCCTGTTTTAATGTCGGTTCGAAAGGTTTTGTATGCCAAAGTTCAAGAGGATCAACTGGTTGCACATCATAGTGTCCATAGTAGACCACTGTAGGACCGGTTACGTTTTTATACTCGGCAAAAAGCACCGGCTTACCGCTAGTTTTAAGCAGCTCTGCCTTAAACCCCATACCTTCAACATGACTTTTTAACCAGTTAGCACACTCTAGGCACCCAGCTACATATTCAGGATCGGTACTAACACTCTGAAAACGTAAAAATTCCTTCCATTCCTCGATATACCTCTG
>CAZKXU010000127.1:0-5309 GCA_964556665.1 uncultured Bdellovibrionales bacterium
CATTAAGCCCAAAATCCATAAGTGACCGAGTTGGATCAAAAGTCGGCAAACTGGCTAACGTCGGTGTTAATTCAGCGATCGTCTCATTTGACGGAGCTGTAGGCAGAAATCTTCCAAGCAATGTAGTTTTAACCCCATAAAAGAATCGACTGCGTTCACGGAACCGATCTAATGAGTCAAAGATAGGCAGATCGTCCTGGGCCACGCTTGGCACATATGTATATTGTACGATCGGCTCAATTGTATGCTTTAAGCGCTTAAGCACAGTAGACTGATTTGCACTACCTAAAGAGGTTAATTTAGTAAGCCAATTCCCCTGTTCAAGCTCATAGACACGCTCTAAATTAGTCGATATTGCGAAATTAAAATACGGTACAGTACGATCAGCGCTGCTGGCAAGTTCACCGCTCTGCCCAGGTATTGTACGATCACTTAAATTATAATCGGTATAATGCAGACCAGTACCAACTGTGGTTGTAAAATAGTTCTTTAAATGAAAAGGAACTGCAACTTCCGGATTAAGATCTAAGCGCCTCCCATCATAACCCTCATCCCTAGAAAATTCAGTGATGGTGGCATTACCTTTCGTTACAACCTTTAAACCATATGGGTTGAAACCAAAAGGACGAAAACTCTTCATGGCACTGAGCCTAAATTCAGGCAGACGCTGCTGCACAGTATCATCATCCTCTTCGAGCGATTGATTATACTCGCTCGAAAGCTCAGCAGAGGCAAAATCTGATATTCCTACCCGGCCGACCAACCGTGAGGTTAGAAAGCGTGATGAGCGCTCTCCGATACGCTCATCCTCCAACTCGCGCAGGAATAGGTCATCGCTTATGTAATGGATATCAGATAAAACAGCGGCGGAAATTGGGCTGTCAGAAGCAGTTTGCCATCCACCCTTGATGTAGCCACCAAAGCGCTGTTCATCAAAGCTCGGGTCTTGCAGTCCGTCAATCTGAGTGCCGCGCAAATCGCCATTACGCGCGCTTTCATCTGAATAAATCCCTCCCAGCTCTATTTTGGAGAAGCGGGAAAAGTTCTTTCGGCCATCTAGCCCCATTCCGAGTCGTGTTTTAGTCTCAATAAATGGTGATGCAACCAGGTCTGTGCTATCATCAATTACTGCAAAGATAGGCTGCTTATACAAAAAGCCATCCTCACTACCGTAACCTATACTAGGCACCAATAATCCTGAACGACGTTCCTGATTTACAGGGAAGGCAAAATATGGGGAGTAAAAAAATGGCACTCCATAGAATGCCATGGTCGTTCCGTGCGTATAAGCATATCCGTCCTCAGTAATATCCGCATCATCACAATCGATACTCCATGGCGCATTTTCTTTGCCGCAATGACAGGTGGTAAAAGTTGTATCGAAGAGTTTAAGTTCTCGCTCTGAAACCTTATCTGCTTGTCGTGCCGTGACCTTATAATTGCCTTGATCCAGAATAAAATCAGCGTTTCCAAATGTTCCTGTTTCACTTTCTAGATTAAACTTCGCATCATCTGCCGAAATATCACCACCCTCTATTGCCAGGTGCACCTTCCCTGAAAGCTCCGAATCCTTACTCTTACTATTGAAACGCCCTTCATCCGCCTCTAAGGTAAGACCCTCTTTAGTAATCACAACACCGCCTGATCCTTTAAACTCATTACTATCCTTCAAGAACTCGACCCGCGGTGCGTTGAACTGAATCTCGTTCCCTGTGCCTTTATCACGTTTTAAAATCTCAGTTGCAGTTTTTTTCTCCTCTTTTTTTAATTCTTTACTATCTGAGCTAAAGACATTTTTGCGATCGGTCGCTTCCACCTGGGCTAGTACTAATGACGGGATAAACAGATAAAGAGACAATAGGAGTAGAACTTTTCTCATAGAATTATTCCTTAGAAGCTATGAACAGTTACTTTTTAACCTAGAAAGTATAACTTAGAAAGAGATATCCTCAGGCCCCAAACCCAAAGTTCTTTAAAATAACGGCTAATTCCTCTCTCATTTTAGAACGGTCAATAATACGATCAAGCATGCCGTGTTCCAGTAAAAACTCAGAACGTTGAAAGCCTGGTGGCAGCTTCTGACGTATTGTTTGTTCAATTACGCGTGGCCCCGCAAAACCGATAAGTGCTTTGGGCTCGGCCACAATAATATCCCCCAACATAGCGAACGATGCGGCCACCCCCCCTGTAGTCGGATCGGTAAGTACAGAGATATACGGGATATGCTCCTGCCCCAAGCGTGCCAGTGCAGCACTTACTTTGGCCATCTGCATTAAGGAGAAGATCCCTTCCTGCATACGCGCTCCACCAGAGGCAGATACGATTATGACCGGTCGCTTCTCAGCCAACCCGAGCTCAACCATACGAGTTAGTTTTTCCCCGACTACTACCCCCATACTCCCGCCCAGGAAGGTAAAATCGAATATACCAACCATCACAGGGATATTAAGTATCCGAGCTCTTCCAGTGACTACTGCCTCAATTGACCCGCTGCTCTTCTCTGCTCGCTTCAACCGTTCAGAGTATCTCTTCGTATCTCTAAACTCTAATGGGTCTACACTGCGAAGATTTATATCGATCTCGTCGAATGAGTGGCGGTCAGTTAATAACGGCACACGCTGACGAGCGCTTAGACGGAAGTGGTAGTTGCACTTGGTACATATTCCGAAGCTGCGCTTTAGATCTTTTGTGAAAATAATAGAGTCACACTCAGGACACTTAGTCCAAATATCATCAGGCAGTTGCAGCTTATCAGCTACATCAATCGGTTTGGGGGCTTTTTCACGTGAGAACCAGGCCATAAGAGTTAAAGAGATACTTTTACATGATTTGCTATAATTTTCAAGTTTAGCAGCTTACTAATCAGGCTATCAACTGCATGCAAAATCCTATCGACTATGTACATTTTCATTTTTTTTGCGGATAATGAGATTGACATGGCCTCACTTAATGCAGTTGTTTCTTACCTTGATAGCTTACTTCAGACTCAGGCCTATTCAGGTGACAGTTCGCAGAATGGCTTACAGGTAGAAGCTCTGCACCAAGAGATCAGGAAAATAGCATTCGCAGTAGATTCAGGTCTGAGTATAATCGAAGAAGCTGTGCGACTAGAAGCCGATCTACTTATCGTTCATCACGGCCTATTCTGGAAAACCCCGATCACCATAACTGGAATACTAAGTAAAAAAATCGACCTCTTACTAGGAGCAGACTGTTCACTCTATTGTTCACATCTCCCACTAGATGGACATCTTGAAGTCGGAAATGCGGCTGAGCTTGCTCGTCTTTTTGAACTTGAGGAAATTACTCAATTTTGTGAATACGATCGGATGTACTGCGGCGCAAAAGGCTTATTCAAAAAGCCACGCACCCTTGAATATTTTCAGAAAAAATGTTCTCTTTTTACCAACAAGTCACCGCTGGTTCTGCCGTTTGGGAAAAATGAAATCTCGCGTGTAGGAATTGTAACAGGTTCTGGAGCTTTTGCATTAGATACTTGTGTAAAGGAGCGATTGGACTGCCTGATCAGCGGGGAGCCTAAACAGGCTGCATACCACCATGCCAAGGAGCTTCATATGAATGCTCTTTTTGCAGGGCATTACGCGACAGAGACATTCGGAGTTAAGGCTTTAGCAAAGCGTCTGATGAAAGATTTCGATATAACAACCCATTTTATAGATGAAGACACAGGAATATGAAGTACCTTAAAGATATTAATGTTGAAAATAGAAAAGTTTTGATTCGTGCGGATCTGAATGTGCCTTTGGATGATAATGGAAAGATTACCGATGACAATCGCATTAAACAATTTTTGCCGACCCTCAAAACGATCATTGATAAAAAGGGGCGTCCAATAGTGATGTCTCATCTTGGTCGCCCTAGCGGCCGTGGGGATCTAACCGCTTCCTTAAAGCCGATCGCTGAAAAAATGTCTGAACTAATGAAAATTCAGGTCCTGCTTGCTCCGGATTGTGTTGGTGCTGAAGTGCAGGCACTCGCCAATCAACTTGAACCTGGGCAGGTACTTCTGCTTGAAAATCTACGCTACGATAACGGCGAAAAAAATAATGATTCGCAGTTTGCAGCAAAGATTGCCGAGTTGGGTGAGGTATACATCAACGACGCCTTTGCTACAGCGCACCGCTCAGACGCTTCGATCGTATCTGTACCGAAGCACTTCAAGTTAAAAGCAGCAGGATTGCTGATGCAGAAGGAGATCGAGTATTACGAAAAAGCATTGCTCAAACCGAAGCATCCGTTGTGTGTAGTACTAGGCGGTGCAAAAGTTTCTACAAAATTAAATGCATTAATTAATATAGCAGGCTTAGCAGATAAAATAATTATCGGCGGTGCCATGGCTAATACTTTTCTTGCTGCACAAGGACTGCAGATGGGAAAGTCTCTTTACGAAAAGGATCTCTTTCCCAGTGTGCTTGAGCTTCTTGCTCGTCTTTCTAGAAGAGACTGTAAGGTATATCTGCCTGTTGATTTTATGGTTGGCCCTAGTTTGAATGCTAAGGGGCTTGCTAGAGCAGTTACAGCGCTAGAGATGCCGGCCGACTCTATGGCATTGGACATCGGACCTGCCACAAGTATTCTTTACAAAGAAGCCATCCAAACCGCGGAAACTATTATTTGGAATGGCCCAATGGGTGCATTCGAACATGAGGAGTATGCAAAGGGCACTCATGATATGATTGAATCAATAGCAGGATCGCATGGCTTAAAGGTCTGTGGTGGAGGCGATACAGATGCAGCTATTCATCAGATGGAGCTAGGTCATAAATTTGATTTCATATCAACAGGTGGTGGAGCATTTTTAGCCCTATTAGAAGGGAAAAAGCTGCCTGGGATAGTGGCTCTCGAGTAGGTTCTAACGATCTTTCTAAATATCTCTCGATTCTGAAGCCGCCCTACTTTTCGAGGAAAAAATCTATTATTCATTGAATAACGTTAACATTTTTTGGGGCGAGGGGCGCTCGCTACGAGCCTCCAAAAACAATATTTGTTATGCAGCATTCTTTAAACCGGGTAAAGTATACCATAAAACAGAATTTAGACCAAGCAGAGCGCAAGCAACAATGTGATCTGTACTTGATACACCTACGCTTGTTAGATCACTATAATTCGGTCCACCATCTGGCAACTCTGCCCCTCCTCTAGTTAATTGCCAATGAATGCTTTTCAATTCTATAAATCTAGGAAAGCCTACAATATTGCCTAAAACTGGTATTCCAGTAATGTTGTAATTTTGCTTTCTAGTGCTTCGCCAAATAAGTTTTTTCACGTATAGCGCGCAGCGTTGCCCC
>CAZKXU010000128.1:0-5088 GCA_964556665.1 uncultured Bdellovibrionales bacterium
TGGGGCAACGATGTGATGCTAGACGTGAAAAAACTTATTTGGAGGAGCACTAGTTGCCACTACTTAGCGGGCTGGAAGCCCGCGGTCCTAGTGAAACGCTGCATTAACAATTTATCTTTAATTTGTACTAAGGATAGAATTGCAATTATTACTATTTTTAAATTAGACTGACTCCTTTAATATATTTAAGTTACTTAAACCTAAATCCGGCAGTTGCCGGATTCAGGTCACCTAGAAGAAGCAGTTCTAACTCTTTTTTTAGGCCAAAAAATGCACGAAAACAGTTAGGCAGCATGTTCACCTTTTGGGTGAATTCGCAAACTTGATAAAACTGTGTGTTTTCGGGCATTTTTCGCCTTTTCTTAGTTTGAACTGCTCCTTCTAGGTTTAACTAAAACGATACCTACTATGAAAGTTAGTCGTCTTGAGATCTTTGGCTTCAAATCCTTTACAGATAGGCTTTTACTCCCGCTAGAAAGCGGTATTACAGGGGTGGTAGGGCCGAATGGCTGTGGAAAATCAAACATAGTCGATGCTACCCGTTGGGTGCTTGGTGAGTCTAAGGCCAGCACTTTGCGTGGAGGTGCACTTGAAGATGTTATTTTTAGCGGCACTGACAAGCTTCGCCCGTTGGGCCTTGCTGAGGTTACGATTACTTTGCGTGCCTCTGAGGAGGGGTTTCTTAATGAGCTAGTGTCGCCGGCGCTTGAGGCCGAGCTATTAGAGAAGGAGGTTCTGGCAGTCGAGGAGGCGATAGAGGGAGGCGAAGAGGGGAGCACAGAGGGGTTGCCTCCAGAGGTAGCAAACAGCGATGTTCGACCTCACCTTACTGTAATTGAAGGGAATCTAGGGAAAGAGGAACCAGACTCTGTTGCGGCTGATACGCCTAAGGAATCAGACGAGGCTCGCCCTGAGCAACCCAAATCAGGGGAAACCTCCCTGGCTTCACGTTACGCTTGGCTTAAGTCGGTGGCGGAGGTGCAGATCACAAGGCGTCTTTACCGCAGCGGTGAGTCGGAGTTTTTTATCAATCGTGTGCCCTGTCGTTTGAGAGACATTAAGGACCTATTTAGAGCGCTGGGGCTAGGAGCGCGTACGTATACTATAGTTGCGCAGGGCGAGGTCTCCCGTATTATTACGGCTAAACCAGAGGAGCGCAGGTTGATCCTTGAGGAGGCGGCAGGTGTTTTAGGATTGCGTGATCGTATCGGTGCTGCAAGGCGTCGACTTGAGGAGACGTCCACTAATCTCACTAGGCTAAATGATGTTATTAAAGAGGTAGAGCGTCAGGTCGGATCACTCAAACGACAGGCAGCAAGAGCACGCAATAGGCAGGCGCTTAAGGATGAGATCGCAGCCCTCGAACAGACTATCGCCATCGATAGTCTTAAGAATTTGGAGATATCTTGTCAGGAAAATACGGATCTGGAGAAAGGACTCGAGGTCAAGGAGGAGGGTCTTAAGGCTTCCTCTCAGCGGGTGCAAGCTGAGGAACAGGCAGCGCGCGACATTTTAATTGCCCTAGATTTAGAAGGTGATGACTTGCGACGCAAGGTGGATGCCGCCAGGGAGCAGCTCACTAACTATGCACGTGAAAGAGGGGAGATGGAGGCACGTATCAATGAGTTGCGCGCCTTTGTAGTTGCGGCACAAGGAGAGCGAGCTAATATTGAGGAGAGAGATCGAGCATTATCTGAGCGCGAAGAGGGATGTGCTAAGGATGTTGCAGCATTGAAAGAAACTGAGCGCGCTCTGCGCGCTGAAATCACACAGCATACCGGATTAGGTCGAGCAGCGGAGGAGGAGCTTGCCAGGACAGCCGCTAAGCTCCAGACACTTAGGGAGGAACAGTCGAAGTGCGAGAAAGGGCTGCGAACTCTAAGAGAGCGAAGTATCTCCGTGGAGGCAGGATTAAAAGCTCTCAGAGAGCAGCTTTTTGAAGCTTCGCCGCAAAGTCAGATTAAACGCACATTAGGTGCAGCCTGGGAGGATGGCATTGATCGTATTAAGGATGCTGACATTCTCGTTAATGGGCTTAATGTGCCTAGAGAGTTGGCAACGGCTGTGCAGGTTGTATTGGCTGGGCGCGCTGAATTCATAGTTGCTAAAGATCATCTAGACTTGGCTCGTACAATTGTTTCAAAGCTACAGGAGAAAGAGGGTTGGGCGTTGGGAATCTTCAGATCCGGAGGTTCTAATAAAAGTGAATCAGATTCACAAAGAATTGGCAGCGGACTTAGTAGATTAATAGATTATATAGAGGTGCGTCCAGGATTCGAGTGTGCTGCACAAAGAGTCTTTAGCTCTGTATATTACGCAGAAAGCCTTGAGTTGGCAGCGGCTTTTCTTGAAGAGAATAAAGGCGCGTCGGGGATCGAAGCTGTTACAGTTGTAACAAAGGATGGCGATCTTTTAACTGCTGATTCTTACTATGCAATTCGCCATGAAGGTGGGTTAGTTAGATTGAAGCACCGCATTGAAGAGAGCGAAACTTTACTGCGAGAACTTAACGCGGAACATTTGACACTAACGCAGACGAAGAGCGCACTTGAGCAGGATGCTGCAATTGCGCAGGGACAGAATGCCGAGGCTCTGCGCAGGCTTAATGAGGCCAAGGCTAGAATTAATGAATTTAATAATAAACTAGGAAACATAGCTGGGCGTTTACAGGTAGAGAGTCGTCTACTCAGTCAGGTCCATGCTGATAGGGCAGCCTTGAAGGGGCAGCTTCAGTCTTTATTAAGCAAGGTCGAGCGCTTTCAGGTAGAGGAGCAGTCTGTACAGCAGGCATTGCGATCGGCTGATAGTGGTGAGGAGGAGAGCCTTAGAGGGGAGATCCTGGCCTGGAACGAGCGGCTTAGCTTGTTAGATGGAGAGCGCAGGTCTGGTCGTGAGCGTCTCTCTGAATTGGCGAAAGGCGTTATGTCGGCTCGGAATGAGCTTGATCGGGTGCGAGCAGAGATAGGGGGACTCAAGCTAGATATTCAG
Organism: uncultured Bdellovibrionales bacterium; assembly: GCA_964556665.1. GTDB lineage: Bacteria > Bdellovibrionota_C > UBA2361 > UBA2361 > CAZKXU01 > CAZKXU01. The sequence goes on from CAZKXU010000128.1 coordinate 2,989, forward strand.
AAGTTAAGGCTCGAGCGGGAGAATGTACGTGAACGTGTAATTGCGGAATATGGAGGTACTCTTTGGGAGAAAATTGAGCTTGATTCAAAGGTGCCGGAGTTGCCCGCACTTACAGATGATCAGAAAGCTGAAAAGCGTGAGGCTATACAGAAATTAAGGGATAGAATCTTAAGGGAAGGGGAGGTTGATCCTCTTTCAATAGAGAGAGCGGCTGAGGAGAGCCAACGCTTAGAGGAGCTCGAACATCAGAGGGATGATCTTGATAAAGCGCAACACACAATAAATCGCACAATTGAGCGCCTTTCAGAGGTATCGAAGAATAGGTTTTTGGCAACCTTTAAAGCGGTAAATGAAAATTTTTCAAGATTAATTCCGCGCTTATTCGGAGGGGGAAAAGGCAGTATAGAGTTGATGGATGTTAATAACCCATTGGAGTCTGGTATCGAGATAGTCGCTAGACCTCCTGGAAAAAAACTAAATAGTATCGAGCTGCTATCAGGTGGAGAGAAGGCCTTGTGCGCAACAGCGCTGATTTTTGCGATGTTCCTTGAGCGGCCAAGTCCGCTTTGTGTGCTGGATGAGGTAGATGCTCCATTAGATGAGGCAAATGTCGTGCGCTTCCTCTCCTTAATTAAGGAGATGAGTAGCCGTACGCAGTTCATTATGATTACTCACAATAAGCAGTCTATGTCAGTTTGTGATAATCTGGTTGGTGTTACGATGCAGGAGCCTGGAGCTTCTAAAGTCATTACGGTTTCGCTGCAGGAGGCATATAGCCAGGTAGCGTAGTTTTTGTACTGGGAGTGCGGGCATACTGCCCGCTTTACCCAATTTGCTTAATCTTTATGGAATTTCTTCAATTAAATCCGGAACTCTTAACAGCCGTTACACTTTTTGCTGGCGCTAGTGCCGGAGTTTATTTCATTATCGCGACGATCCGTCTTTTTACTAGAAAAGACTCCAACTCCGGACGCGTCGAAGCGGTGCTTGGACGTATAGAGAAGCTTGATAGCGGTTTAAATGATCTGAGATCAGAGGCCTTAAGATCAATCGAGCTTCTTAAGCAGGAGGTGGTGACCTTAAAAAGCAATGGTCAAGCTGTAGATAAAGAAAGCATAAAAGATGTAAGTGCAGTCAATCAGCCTGATGAGATTGACGATCGCGGAATTAAGGTTTTACCCTTTACACCTGCTATCCCGGATGAAGATGGTGCTGCTCTCAGTGTGCGTCTAAAGAAAACTAGGGTTGGGTTGTTTGGACGTGTAAAAAGTATCTTTGGCTTTAAGCCTAAATTAGATGAGGATGCTCTACTTGAGTTAGAGGGGCTCCTGATCGAGAGTGATGTAGGTGTAAAGACAGTAAATTCATTAATTTCCGAGATTCGTCAAGACGTAGAGCGCGGAACGGTAGTAGACGAGAATTATCTTACTAAAGCTCTCAAGAGCCGTATGCTTTCTATCCTTGGATCGAATGTAGGATCGACTGCTATTAAGCCGCATGCAAAGGAGAAGGGACCATTTGTTGTATTGGTAGTTGGGGTTAACGGAGTTGGAAAAACGACCACTGTAGCTAAGTTAGCAAAAAGTTTTAAGGAGCAGGGTAATAAGGTTATGATGGTTGCAGCTGATACTTTTCGAGCGGCAGCGGTAGATCAGCTTGTTGAGTGGGGCAGCAGATTAGATGTGCGGGTTGTGCGCGGTGCTGAAAACGGTAAGCCCGCGGCGGTTGTGTTTGATGCCATGGCCGAAGCGCAGGCGCAGGGTTATGACCTAGTGCTGATTGATACAGCCGGTCGGCTACACAATAAGGCTAATTTAATGCAGGAGCTTGGCGGGGTTAAAAATGTGATTGAACGTCATCAGCCCGGCGCTCCAAATGAGACAATTTTAGTTGTGGATGGCTCTACCGGTCAGAATGCGCTTAATCAGGCACGAGAGTTTAACGCCGTTACTAATCTAAGCGGTATCATAGTTACTAAGCTAGATGGAACACCCAAGGGAGGTGTGGTCATTGCTATCAAAAATGAGCTTGGAATCCAAATAAGGTATATCGGAGTAGGGGACAGGTCAAAAGCTCTTAGGGCGTTTGATGCACAGCAGT
>CAZKXU010000129.1:0-4996 GCA_964556665.1 uncultured Bdellovibrionales bacterium
TGCTAGCTAATTAGTAAGCAGGCTGGAAGCCTGCGGTCCCAGTAACAAGATCTATTAGTATTTATATGGCTAAAAATTCAAACGACCCAGCAATTTTTCGGCCTTACACCCCTACTTCTCAGAGATCGGATCGCAGCGCCCGCGATAGAATGCGCCATCGCCAGAAAATTAAAGATACGATCCGTCACAATATCGGAGATATCTTGGCTGAAGAATCAATAATTGGTCGGGATAAAGATAAGATCATCAAAATCCCTATTCGTTCTATTAAAGAGTATCGTTTTATATACGGAGAAAACACACCAGGTGTAGCGCAGGGCAATGGCGAGCAGAAACCAGGAGACGTAGTTGAACGAGGCAATCCTTCCGATCAGGGAGTAGGCCAAGGCGGCGGAGATCAACCTGGTGTTGACGCTATTGAGACAGATGTCACCTTAGAAGAGCTTATTACGATCATGTTTGATGACCTTGAACTCCCTGAACTTGAGAAGAAGGCGCTGCAAAAAGTCATCTCCGAGGATGCCATGAAGCGTAAGGGCAAGCGCAAAAAGGGTATCAGGCCACGTCTTGATAAAAAAGCTAGTGCCAAGAGCAGAATTAGAAGAAAGCTAGCTGTGCGCGGCTCACGCGGAGTTGACTTTGACGAGGAGGAGCAGCGTTTTCCTTTCCATGTAGATGATTTAAAATATTGGCATATCTCCCCTACTGAGCGGGAGGTTTCAAATGCAGTAGTATTCTGCATTATGGACACATCCGGATCCATGGGGACGGTGAAAAAATACCTTGCACGCAGCTTTTATTTTCTCTTATACCAGTTTGTTCGCCAAAAATACCAGAACGTCGAGGTTGTTTTCATCGCGCACCACACCGAGGCTAAAGAGGTTAACGAAGAGGAGTTTTTTCACAAGGTTGAATCAGGCGGCACCTATATATCTTCCGGGTACAAAAAAGCTTTGGAGATCATTAATGACCGTTACCACCCAACTCTTTGGAACGTATACGCGTTTCATTGTTCGGATGGGGACAATTTTTATTCTGATAATGAACGTGCTGTCAAAGCCGCAGAGGAGCTCTGCGATGTATGTAATCTCTTTGGCTATGGCGAGATAAAGCCTTCCGGATCTGCATACTATAGTGGTAGCATGTTAGAGGTCTTTAGTCAGATTAAGCGCGAAAACTTTCAGATGGTAGTGATAGAGAAGAAAGAGGATCTCTGGAACGGATTTAAGAGCTTTCTGACAAAAGACAAGTCGGGGCTTTTTAAAGCAGCACCGCGCAAGGACACGGCCAGCGAGGGAGCATCATCGGCTACGCCGTAACGGACTGAAAGATAAATTATTTTCTGGGTCCGCGGGCTTCTAGTCCGCAAACAGATTGGTGGAAATACGTTTGCGGGCTGGAAGCCCGCGGTCCCAGAATACAAATTAGAACTCTATATGACCTTTTCACTAGAAGAGCTACAGAACTGGGACGCAAAAATTCGTGATATGGTGCTGCGCCATGGATTAGTATGCTACCCACAAGAATTCGAGATCTGTGATCACAATGAGATGTTAGGGTATATGGCCTATTCCGGGATGCCTTCACGGTATGCACATTGGTCCTGGGGCAAGAGCTTTGAAAGACAGAAGACGCTCTACGATTACGGCGTCGCTGGCCTCCCATACGAGATGGTTATTAACTCTGACCCTTGCTTAGCCTACCTGATGCGCGACAACTCCCTGTTATTGCATATCCTTACAATTGCGCATGTATACGGCCACAATGATTTTTTCGCTAACAACTTCACATTCACCTCTGCTACCAAAGCAAATTATACGATTGAAATGTATAAAAATCATGCGGCTCGTATAGAGTCCTATATACATGATCCCTCAATCGGATTGGAGCTTGTAGAAGACACCCTTGACCATGCGCATGCACTCTCCATGCAGTGCGGAAGAAATTTAGGAATAAAAAAACTTTCTCAAAAAGAGCAGCGCATGCGCGCCTGGGAGCGTGCTCAGGAGCCGGAGGATGAATGGCGTGAGATACATGCACGCAAAGAATACACACCACCTGAGCTAAATAAGGTGCCGCTTGAGCCGGATGAGGATATCCTAAGTTTTATAGCTGAGTATAACCCATACCTGCCGGAGTGGAAGCGTGATTGTTTACGCATCGTAGAATCAGAGGCCCAATATTTCATGCCACAGATTGAGACTAAGATCATGAATGAAGGCTGGGCCAGCTACTGGCACTATAAATTAATGAATGAATTAGCACTTGAGCACGGCCTACATCTTGAGTTCATCGTTCGTCACAATCAGGTATTGCGTCCAATGCCAGGAGGTCTTAACCCATACCACCTAGGATTTGTTATCTGGCACGACATAGAGAAGCGCTGGAATAATGGCCAGACAGGGCGTGAATATTCTGACGATAGGCCTAAAACTGCTATCTCAGCTATGGAGGAGAATGATACCCCAGGGCGTAAAAAAATCTTTGAGGTACGGGAGAGTGATCGTGACAGCTCGTTCCTACGACGGTTTCTTACTGTCGACATTATGCGCGAACTAGAGCTCTTTCAGCATGAGAAACGGGGAAATGAAAGGATTATAACTAAAGTATCAGATGATGATTCCTGGCAGGCTGTTAAGGAGACCTTAATTAAAAATGTAGGTTCAGGCTCCATCCCTGTAATTAAGATCGAGGATGCAGACTTCGGCAAAAACCGCACATTGTATCTAAAACATTACCATGATGGCAGAGACCTACTGCTAGAGTATGCGGAGCATACATTACGCCATATTAAGGCTCTCTGGGAACGGGAGGTGGTATTAGAAAGCAGCCTAAACGGCAAAGCCTCTTTGCTAAAGATCGTTGGAGACTCACTCAAAGTAGAAAGGCTGTAGTCAAAATCCCTGTTTTTTAAACAGCATATCCCCTCTCCTACCTTGATTAAACTATCAATTGGTTTAAAATAGTGGTTTGTTTCAAACCGTTGTTCGGCAATATATATACCACTTAGGCAGTATGATAAGCTTCCCACGTGCTAGAGCTCAAGTTACCAGACCTGAAATTGAAGCTTCTTTTCTCAAATTTGCAACAATGCATAGGGTCACCCGCGAGGAGGCACAGGCACATCTTCTAAGAGCAAGAGAGCTACAACGGGTTATCGATCTTAGTGAACACCAAGCAGAGGCTATAGTGGAAACTGGGGGCACCGCACTTTGTGTAGAAACAGAGGATGGTCTAGTTCCAGGGCTTAAGGTTGCGCAATTAATCGAACTGCCGAGTGATGATTACTACACTCTTGACGGAACCGGACGACCGGTAAAAACAATAATCGGCAGAAAAGGGAGCGATTTTCATTTTGGTGATCCAATTGACAGCTCAGATTTTAATATGTACCGCGCTGCGCGGCTAGCTAAAGTTATTTATAACTTTATGCTGCAGCCTGAGGTCAGTAGAATTATCGTTGTGATGGGAACCGACACTATGGCCTATGTAGCGTCACTTGTAGCGCAAATGATTGGTCTTCCAACAGTTCCAGTTATTTTTACAGGATCAATGGAGGCACCGTTAGAACTCGGATCGGACGCCGGGCCAAATATTCATCGTGCCCGCTTTGCAGCAAACATTATGGATCCTGGGGTATATCTAGACATCGGTAACCGCATAATTGACGCGCGACGGGCTTCAAAGGTCCATACCTCTCATAGGGATGCTTTTAGAAGTATTGGGGCATTAGATGTAGCACGTCATGAAATGATTGAGGATGAAGGACGTATGCGTATCGCATTAAGGCTTCTTCGTCCACGCTGGCATGAAATTAAGGAATACCATCTCAGGAGAAGAGAGGTTGAAATAATGGGGAGAGACAGCAGCTTGGTAAGAGATACAGGACTTGATCTAAGCGCCTTGCGTCAACCAGCACTTGAAGAGCTAGCAGAACTTAATCTTGATGGTATTCCAGCATTAAAGGCACAGGGGAGGATTCCACCTCTAAAAGATGTCCCAGTATTTATACAACCTAAGATTGACCATAGATTCGATAATAAAATTGTTCGTGAGCACTTTTTTAGAGGGTATAAATTTGAGTGGCTGGAGGCATTATTAAATAATCCTAGCCTTCACGGAATTATTCTTAGCGGCATTGAGGAGTTAGAGCCTTCTGAGTTTACTCGTCTTACTCAATTAGTTCGTGAGCACTCTGCCAAGAAGCCAATTATCTTATTTAGAGACCCAAGCGGGCATGAATCACGGGAGATACAAGCTAATATGGAGGCGCTGGCTGATGCAGGTGCAATATCCTCCGCACAGATGACGATCGAATGGTCCACAGTATTATTAAAGAGATTATTGGCGCAGACAAATTCTGTAGATGATATAAGAGCTCTTTGGGTTGATGGGGAAAAAACCGGAGTTGCTCCATATCTCTTAGATCCAGGATCACAGTCAGAATCTGCACCTAATACCTCCGTTAATGCCCACTCTAGAAGCAGGATAGTTCACAATCTAAGATACATACCGCTAACATTCGGACATGAACCTGATTTATTAGATGCTGCGCTTAGCGCTCCCGGTATTGAGGGGGTAGTATTGGCTGGATTTGGCGCGGGAAACCTACCGCAACAACTTTTACAGGTAGTGGAGAAACACGCTGCGCGCATACCGGTCGTAATGACTAGCCTCTGTCCAGCAGGAGAGGTTAATACCGAAATATATGGGCCAGGTGTTTCAGCAACTCGGGCGGGAATTCTTTCAGGTGGTCTACTTACTTGGCAGGAAGCGATGCAGGAGTTAGATCAGATATTATCCAGTGAGAAAACTTTGTCTGGTATTAAACTTCTTTGGGCACTGGCAAAGAAGCGTGGCACGCGGTAGCTATGTAGCTTAAACGAGAGATACTTACAGTAGACCTACCCAAATCCATTCCTATAGAACGTAATTTAGATGCTGCACTAGTGCTCCTCCAAATAAGTTTTTTCACGTCTAGCATCACATCGTTGCC
>CAZKXU010000130.1:0-4653 GCA_964556665.1 uncultured Bdellovibrionales bacterium
AGTATTGCTGCGGATTTCCTCCTTCCGAGGCGTGCCAATCTGGGGCAACGCTGCACGCTATACGTGAAAAAACTTATTTGGCGAAGCACTAGTTACATCCCTTACTGACATAATCTACTTCAGATCTGATCCATGCAGATTAAGCGGTGCCTTAGCCTCCGGCTTTGCATGTGGCACCTCAGGAAGCGGTGCTAACTCCGGTGCAACTGGATTATGTCGCGGCGCCGTAAATGTGTCTGGTGCGGACTCCTCAAGATCGTATGCGCGCGCTGCGTTAGGAGGAAACATAGCAAGCGGATGTGTTGAAAGACCTATATGCTTAACCTGAATACGCTCTAAGGTTGAAGGGAAAGCCCCACCGCGTAACATCCGAGCAATCTCCTGGCTCTTAGACATCTCTACCGAGCCAGCCGACAACACAACCGAGGTCGCTGGATCGACTAACCTTGCATTGACATAAACCCGCACTGGCGAAACAACATAAGTACCAACTATCACAGCCGCCATATCACGCTCGCGGCGCACAAAGTTAGCATCACGTGATAATCCGAACTCTCCTGTATTCATCAGGAACTGCAAAGCATCGGAGTGACGTAGCTCTATCACATCATAACCGCGCATCGTGAGCTCCCCCATTAGCTGCTCTGAGTACATCCGTCCGAATGTAGAGGTATTATACAGGTCATCCAGATTAACAAATGTCGTTACACCGATCGGCCCGCTCGTAATACCTCGATAATATGTGTCTATCTGATCGACTAGATACGTCGTCTTAAAACGCCCAACCGAGTGGTTATCAAACTCTCCCGTCCCAAAAGGGAGATAAGCCGGCAAGTCGTTATAACGCTTGCTGCAGCCAGTAGTTAATATCACTCCGAAAAGGATTATAAACTGGCATAAGAATTGAACTGTATTATTGAAGGAACTCCGTCTCATCATATACAACCTTATGTTTACAAGGACTTCTATGTCCGATGTTAATAAAATCAAGTTAAAAACCTTACTGAGCGTCATGCTTTTGACACTGCTAAGCTTGCCTAGCTGTAGCTATGTAAGGCACCAATATGGTGAAACTTGCAAGACTCATGCTTACGTTAAAACATACCTACCGGACTATATAAGCACTCGATATCCCATGGATGCACAGGTGCGCATGGCAGTTATCCCATTCTCCATACCGGCAAATCTTTCCAACCAGGGCTCAGAGCGCCCTGGTATGGGGGAGAACCTAGCTCGCATGATTCATTCTCAACTACTGGCACATGGAGAGGTGCCAATCGTTGAGGTCTTTAACCGCAAAGACTGGCCGTCAAAGAAGGAGGAGTTTTTTACCGGAAATTTTGGTGCAATTTCAATCTCTCGTGAGGCTGGATACGATTTAGTAATGGTTGGCATGATAGAAACTATGCACGGTATCGATAGTATTACCGCCTATTCTAAGGTGATAGAGCCGGAATCCGGCACGACCCTATGGTACGGAGAAACTACTGTTTCCACACGGCAGAAGGAGTGGGACCGCTGGTTAGATAACAGCTGGTTAAAAAATCGCAGGCCCGATCAATTATATTTAGATCCTATGGCCAATCGGCTAGCTGAATGCATCGTAAAGGATGTACTAAAAGATGAATATGAGCCTTCGATGCTTGGCCGATATTGGCCGTTTTAAGGATTATTAAACATGTCTGATCTTAAGATTTCAGTTATTACCCCTTCATATAATCAGGGTGAGTTTATTAAGGACACGATTGAATCCGTGCTTGCTCAAAACTACCCAAACTTTGAACATATAGTGATTGATGGGGGATCTACCGACAACACGGTTCAGATCCTACAAAGTTATCCACATCTAAAATGGGTCTCTGAGAAAGATCGCGGTCAAACAGATGCGCTGAACAAAGGCTTAGCACTCTCTAGTGGTGACATTATTGCTTGGATCAACTCCGATGATTGGTATGCCCCTAACACCTTTAATAAGGTTGTTGAAGCATTAAAGGATTACCCTATTGTCATGGGCGCCTGCTGTATTACTGATCGAAATGGCAAACCTTCTTACGAAGTGCCAAACATTGAGCGCAGCTGGTATGACCTATTAAAATATTGGGTCTCATACTCAATTCCAACCCAACCCTCTATCTTTTTTCTACGCGGCCTAATTGAAGAGATTAAACAGGGGAGCTTTCTTGATGAGCAGCTTCACTATGTTATGGATTTCGAGCTTTGGCTGCGCATGGCTAAGAAATATCCGCTGACAAAGAGAATCCCTGAGGTGCTATCTTATTATAGGATCTACGAGGAGAATAAGACCGGACAAGGCATGAAGCCTCTCGAACCTGAGATGTCACGAGTGTTTAAACGACATGCCGACGCACTTTATGCAGTTGAGCACCGCATCACCTTTGTCATCCCATGTACCGAAGTCAATTCAGATCTAGAGCGCACCTTAGATACAATCGCACTTCAAACCGTGAAGGACTATGAAGTACTGCTGGTTGGCTATGGCGACAATGAACAAAAGATAAAAGCTATAAAAGATTATGCTAAAAAAGAAGGCGCTGCCCGTTGCGGTGCAATTCCTAGTTTTGTTGATGCAAAGGGGGATTTTATTACCGCTCTAAATACAGTGCTAAGCCATACTCACGGATCGATTATTACCTTTTTGGAACCTGGATCAGTGCTATCCAGCAACTCCATCGTAGATACTATAAATATTTTTCAGGTGGACCGCGTCGCTCTTGCCCTGCCACTTAAGGGAGATTCGAAGGCAAAAGAGCACTTCTTTAAATCTGGCCCAATTGATATCGGAAAAATATTCTCCTCCCCACTCCTGCCATTTAATTTTTCCATCCGCAAGGTTGCAATGCATGAACTAGGAGGAATTCGTTACGCAAAGGAAAAAGGGCTGGCATTACGGGAGCTCATGCTGCGACTAATCTATAAAGGATGGAGTATCAGTGAAAACAATGCCTTGAACATCGTCAAGGAAGGCGAACGATCTGATTGCGCCGCAGAGGTCAATATGCGCGGGAACGCCACACTGATAGTTGAGTTAGAGCGAGAGTTTCAGGAGGAGCCTTTTGCTAGTGTAAGAGTAGGACATAACTACGGGCTGCGCTTTAGCGACGAAACTGTCTCTCAGGCTAGGCAAACTCTCCAACTTGCGCTTTGATAGACTTGCTTAATCCTGGCACTTCCTTTATCCTATTTCCTCCCCAAAATATAAGGAAATAGTGCGATTTAAAAGTTTAATAAAGATCATCGTCAGCGCGATCATGATATTCATGATAGTGCAGATGATTGATCTGGCATCCCTTAAAAGAACTTTACTGAGCATTCCCCCCAAATTGGCACTACTAGTTATCTGCGGGTATATGATCGGGCAGATTCTAAGCTCATTTAAGTGGTGGAGCATTGTCAAAGCTGGGGGAATAAACATTTCATATCCTGCAGCACTAAAGGCATATTTTTTAGGAATGTTTGTAAACTGTTTCGGCTTTGGTACAGTTGGTGGAGATTTAGCACGAGGATTACTGATTTCAGGATCTAAAGATCAGGCTGCTCCTGCTGTAGCCTCGGTTGTAGCAGATCGACTACATGGCCTTGCGGTACTTGCCATAATTGGAACTGTTGCAACATTCCTCTTCGGCAGACACACGCTCGAGGCTATATATCTATGGATTTTACTTGGCATAGGGATGTCGATTGTAATAGCTTGGTTTGTTGGACCACCGCTTCTACTCAGAATAATGCCAAAGAACCGTTTACTTGGAGAGAAATTTAAGCAGATTGCAGATCTTTTCCCATCTAATGCCCCTGTAATTATAAAGATTACTTTAATCTCAATACTATTTCATATTCTGCAGATCTCTCTGCATCGTATAATGGGCCAAGCTGTTGGAGTAATCGTACCGTGGTCTTACCTCCTGGTCGTCATTCCGTTTGTTAATATAGCAAGTAGCCTTCCTATTAGCTGGAACGGTCTAGGTGTGCGGGAAAACGCTTATATCTTTTTCCTCGCGCCAGCAATTATCTCAGTTGAGCAGGCGGCCGCCTTTGGAGCGCTATGGTTACTAGCTGTAACGACTACAAGTGCTGCTGGTGGTATAGTAGCTATCGCTACCAAAGAGTTTGACCTGCTTAATAGAAACACCGCCTGGCAGAGTGAATCTGTACCTTCGTAGATTAGCTGACACTGGGACTCGAACCCAGTCGGGCCTTCGGCCCTCATCGATGTTAGCTTGCTTCGCAAGCATTCTTACAACGTGCCTCGTAGACATGCTTACGCATGTCCTCGGCACGTCCTACGGTTTACAAAACCGTTGTGAAATCCATCCGTTTTAATTAGCTGACACTGGGACTCGAACCCAGAACCTACGGTTTACAAAACCGTTGCTCTACCAATTGAGCTATGTCAGCAGTATCTAGTCTAGACAGACTGAGCCTAGAGCATTTTAGAAAAAAAGCCAAGCTAGTGCTCCTCCAAATAAGTTTTTTCACGTCTAGCATCACATCGTTGCCCCACCTTGTCACGCTTCTCAGTCGGAAAATCCTCGCAATACTCCAGTATTGCTGCGGATTTCCTCCTTCCGAGGCGTGCCAATCTGGGGCAACGCTGCGCGCCATACGTGAAAAAACTTATTTGGCGAAGCACTAGTC
>CAZKXU010000131.1:0-4508 GCA_964556665.1 uncultured Bdellovibrionales bacterium
TTATAACGTCTCGTCTAAAATTTCTCCAAGGATCAATAAGTTATCAAAGCTCACTCAACTAAGTTAAAAATATCAACGTGTGTGAGAAAAGTTCAAAGGGGACTGCGGGTCCAGGGCTTACAGTTCTTGAGCTGTTACCAAGTGTAGGAATTAATCTGTCCTTTATGGCACGGATCTGCCAGTCCCGGATTATTTTTATTTCGTAGCTTCACGGCTGGAGGTAAATCAACTGGAAAGTTAAGCCCTTTTTGCTGCACTAGCTCCTTAAGATGACTTAGTTGTTTATAATTTTCTGTCGTCGGATTACACGCAGCTCTATCATACTCATATTGCAGCGAATATGCGAATGAAATGCCATTGACATTCGTTGTTCTGATATCTGCGCCGTTCGATATAAGATACTCAACGGTGTCGTAATCTGCATGATTTATTGCCTCAAAGATAGTCGTTTCACCAAGGCCATTTTTGGCATTAATGTCTGCCCCTTTTTCAATAAGTAGTTTTAATGCTTCGAGGTTACTTACGGCAAAGAACAGAATAGGAGTGCCATGTTTGCTACGTGAGTTGGCACTTACACCAGCTTCTAATAAAGCTTTTAACAATCTGAGCTCTTTCGCTGCTAGGGCGACATCTAAAACAGAGCCCAATCCTTCAGTTTCCTGTCGAGGATCGGCTCCTAATTTTATCAGCGCGCTAACAACTTCAAACTTTTTTTCATATGCAGCAAAAAAAAGTAGCGTCATCCCCTTTTTGCCAACCAGATTAAGATCAACAGATGGTGCTAAAGCTTGAATTTGTTTAATATCCCCCTTCTTAATTGCTTTGCCCACCTCCAAGGCTGTACCCTCAAAATATCTATCAGGCGCATGAGTATTATCAAATGGCCAGAAAGCATGCGCCTCATCAGCAGGAAATATTCCCGCCATAATGATTAAGAGAAAAATAAAGGCTCTCATAACTCTCATTATCAACCTACGACCTCTCGATTATCCAACATTTTCGCAAAATTTATAACGGATAGGAATTCGCTTATTGATCCAATAGAACAAGCTGAAATAGCCTGTGATCCATATATATAAAGGTTGAAAATAACGGAAAGAATTTCTATTCCCGCTCAAATCCAATAATTGGAGGCAGATGCGGATATTTCTGCTGACTTGCTCTGCTCTATCATGTTATGGATACAATTTCTCAAGATCCCACGATTGAGCTCGAAGCCTTAATGGCCTTACCCGGACGCACGTAGGTTTTAGAATTTGATCGCTGGGTTGATGTTAAGGGCAGCTATAAACTACAGTGAGACATAATGACTATGCATGGAAAAGAGTAATGTTCCTGTAACTAATTATGCATAGATTCAGATTATTGCAGAAAGGAGCAGTTCCAGCAGGTAGGGGATTTAGAATGTGTAAGTTTAACCGGGGTTATTATGTAAAGTCCATTGATACTGTGCCTTTTATTTGCTTTTTCCCTCGGAAACTGCGATACAGTAGCCTATGGATCCCGCTACTCCATTCAATTTTCTTGGACTTCCTGAGGAGTTTTCAAGTTACAAGAATTCTCATGTAGTTGTTTTGCCAGTGCCTTTCGATCTTACCAGTACATGGGGTAAGGGGGCTGACAAAGGTCCGCGGGCACTAATTGACGCCTCCCGTACAGTTGAATTTTATGACATCGAGTTAGAATGTGAGCCTTTTCGCTGCGGTATTCATACCGCCAAGGAGATCTGTTCAGATTCACCTGAGAAGATGGTAACAGATGTTTATACGCAGGTTAAAAAGTATCTTAAAGATGGGAAGTTTGTGGCACTGCTTGGAGGGGAGCATTCTGTCGCAGTGGGCTCAATTAAAGCTCATGCTGAGGAGTTCGGTCCAATCACGGTTCTGCAGCTCGACGCCCACACAGATATGCGTTCTGAGTACGAGGGCAGTCCATTAAATCACGCCTGCGCTATGGCGCGTGCAAAGGAGTTTAAAGGGGTAGATCGAGTAGTCGGCATGGGCATTCGCGCTATCGACCAGAGTGAATTTTCAAATATAGATTTTGATAATGTATTTTTCGCGGAACGGATGATTCGTTCAGGAGTATGGAAAGAGGAAATTCTTAACAGACTCGGCGAGCGTGTATATATTACGTTAGACCTGGATGTCTTCGATCCCTCGATTATGAGTTCAACCGGGACGCCGGAGCCGGGGGGCCTAGGTTGGTATGAAGTTCTAGATTTTCTTCGTTTAGTATTTGAGCGTAGACAGGTTGTCGGGGTAGATGTTGTGGAGTTATGCCCTAATTCCTCCAACCGCGCCCCTGATTTTATGGCGGCCAAGCTTCTATATAAGATGATCGGATATAGTGATCTTGATAACGGATCAAGTTTGACTGTTTAATTAGCTAGAGGAGCGACCTATGAGCATTAAACGTTTCATGCAGCAAAATTTCCGTCACTTTAATGCGGCTGTTTGTGTCGACGCTGCAGAGGGTTGGATTAAACACCTAGATCAGGGAGGCAAAATGCTGCTTACTCTTGCTGGTGCAATGAGTACTGCTGAGCTTGGTATCTCCATAGCTGAGTTGATAAGAAAAGATAAGATACATGCCATAAGCTGTACAGGCGCAAACTTAGAGGAGGATATATTTAACCTTGTTGCACATGAACATTATAAGCGTGTGCCAAATTACCGTTCGCTACTGCCGCAGGAAGAGAAAGATCTTAGGGCTGCTGGACTTAATCGTGTAACCGATACCTGCATACCGGAGGAAACAGCAATTAGAAAAATAGAGAAACAGGTTTTGGCACTTTGGAAAAAGGCAGATGCCGCAGGAAAGAGCTTCTTCCCATTTGAGTTTATGTATCAGCTTCTTAGATCCGGTGATTTAAAGGGCAGCTACCAGATCGATCCTAAGGATTCATGGTTGTTAGCAGCAGCTGAGAAAAATTTACCGATAATTACACCTGGCTGGGAGGATTCAACCTTGGCCAATATATTTGTAGGGCATGTTATTGCTGGGGATATAAGTCGGTATTCGGTTGTAAAGAGCGGCTTGGAGCAGATGGCTTACTGTGTTGATTGGTATAAGAATACGAGCCGTGATTCATCCATTGGATTTTTCCAGATAGGTGGTGGTATCGCCGGAGACTTTCCAATCTGCGTAGTCCCGTTGATTCGTCTTGATTTGCAGGAAGAGTGTAAATATTGGGGATATTTCGCTCAGATAAGTGATAGTACCACATCATACGGATCGTATAGCGGTGCCGTTCCAAATGAAAAAATAAGTTGGGGTAAACTTGACACCACAACACCAAGTTTCATTATAGAATCTGATGCATCAATTGTTGCGCCGTTGATATTTAACTACGTCTTAGGCAAGTAATAGAATTGGGTAGGTCGCGCTGCTTGTGAAGGTGTTCAAGTTGAGCCCCTTTACATGATATAATATATCAGATATAATATACCTATGAAGAAGACACTTATTTCCTTAGAGAGCGAGGACAAGGAGTGGCTAGAAAAGTATAGCCATCTTAATAATCAATCTTTAGCGGAATCGATCAGGCAAGCTGTAAAAGCGTTACGAAAACAGAGTCTAGCCTCTCGGCAGTTAAGCGCTTTATCCTCAACCGCCGGTCTTTGGAAGGGGAGAGTGTCTGATGCCCTGGTCTATCAGAGAAAGATTAGATCTGAGTGGGATTGAAAGGATGAAAGGTAAGTTTTTAGTCGATTCCGTTATTATCATAGACCATCTACTTGGTATTGATGCTGCGACTCAGTGGATTGCTGAGCTAAAACCGGGCGAGGCTTTTATTACTCCTATTACCAGGGCAGAGGTGCTAGCAGGGGTCAAAGATGAGCATGAAGAGACCGGAGTCTATCTTTTACTAGAGCAGTTTAACTGTTTAGAGATTAATGCAAAGGTTGCAGATAGGGCAGCAAAAATAAGGAAAAAAGCTGGCCTTAAACTCCCGGATGCATTTCAAGCTGCCTTAGCGGAGGAATGGGAGCTAAAATTAGTAACAAGAAATACCAAGGATTTTCGCCCCAATAAATTTCCATTTATTTTGACACCTTATAAGGTATAAATATTAGATCCCAGTTCTAGCTTCAACTTTTTCTTTGATTACCATCTCATCAGGAATCCAGCTATTATTTTCAAGCCAGCTATATATCTCTTCAGCAGCGATACGGTGAGCAATTTCATTTGGGTGGCGATCCACACCTGGAATTACCTGTAAACGTTCAACGGGAATATTACGATAAGGTTCTACTAGATCAAGGTACGGGATCTCTTGTTCTGATAGAAAGCCTCCAATTTTTTGATGTAACCCTATAAATGGATAGTTGTCGTCAATCGCTGTGCCAAATAGCGGAAAGATTGTGGCTACTAATCTTACCTTCTTTTCCTTGCACAGCTTAAGTATGCTCTTTATTGAATCAGAGTAAACACTCCAACCCTTTGGATTTTCGAAGAGCTCAATAAAGTAATCGACATAGGCTTGCCGCGTTGATCTATTGTGA
>CAZKXU010000132.1:0-4506 GCA_964556665.1 uncultured Bdellovibrionales bacterium
TGGGGCAACGCTGCGCGCTATACGTGAAAAAACTTATTTGGCGAAGCACTAGAAATTTTGATCTATTCCCCCCTGTGCTCACACTCCCCTCTGTGGTTAAATTCTCCTGTAATAAGATGAACTCAGAAACAGCTAATAATCGCCACTACTTCCCCTACCTAATACCTGTGATCCTATTTATTGCGCTTCTTCCCTATCTGCCTAGCTCAGTATACTGGCGTGATTCAGGGGAGTTCATTATATCAGCTTTTTATCTTGATATACCGCATCCAGCAGGCTTTCCACTCTATTCTATGCTAAGCAACCTATTTGCTCTATTGCCGATCGGTCCGATCGCTTGGCGCGTAAACCTACTCTCGCTTCTACTTGCATGTATAGCCTTATCTTTAAGTATGAAGCTTTGTAAAAAAATATTAATGGGAGGATCTTCACTACCATCACTGCAGCTTGAACTGCTTTCTCTAATACCTGCAATAATTCTTATTTTTTCACCTTTTTTTCTTAAACAGGCGGTTACAGCCGAAGTTTATTCGTTCAATCTGATCCTGCTTCAGATTCTGTTATGGCTGTATCTTGAATTCCGTAAAAAACAGGATGTGCGAATTTTAATCTGCACCTGTTTTCTGGCTGGCCTCACCCTTGGAAACCATATCTCTAGCTCAATCTCAATTTTGATTATGATCTTGATCACTGTGCTAAATCATAGGGAGACGAGAAAAGCCTGGATCCCTGGATTTTTTGCCGGGCTGATGGGGCTCACTATCTATGCATATATTCCGATACGAGCTAATACCTACCCTCCTCTAAATTCAGGTGAAGCAGTAAATTACAACCGCTTCTTTAATTTTTTTACGGATGCTCAGGATCGTATCGTAAAGTCTAAAGCTCTTATAGCAACTCAAGGCATCGGCTCAACTATACGCTCTGACATTAGAAAACTTGTTAACTCCTGTGGGTCTCTTACTCTTTTATTGGCTTTAATGGGGATAATAGTCCTGATAAAAAGGGACTTACACCTTTTAGCACCTCTTTTGGCATTAGCACTTGGCAACTGGTTTTTCTTCCTCGGCTGGGACGGCGATCCTTGGCTGCCTCTTCTTTTTGTGATCGGAACATTAGCGGCAATTACAGCCGCAGCGGCAGTGGAGTTTGTTGTTATCAGATATAAGTCAGATAAACCTTCTTTTATATATGCTCTAATACCATGCACAGTAATAATGCTTCAGGTTTTACGCCTCGAACAGATTTTGACTATCAGGTCAGTTAGAGATTACGAAGAGCCTGCACAGCAAGCAGTGGACTTAATGTCAGAACTCCCAAGTCACGCATTGCTTATAACCGAACTTAGCTGGTTCCTCTCAAAATATTTAAGAGATATAGAGGGTTTTCGTGAAGACGTAGTGTTAGCATATGCCTCCGCCATTTACTTCCCTCAGTTTCTTGCCGCCCCTAAAATTATTGCTGGGAATAAAGAGATTAGCCTTACTCCAGATGATGGAGGCATTGCAAACCGAAAGAACTTGGAGGACCTAGTTAATTTCGCAGCCAATCATACCCCGATCTATTTCGAACCAAATGAACTGGCAACCTTAGCATTCCGTAATGTTCTTATTCTCGAATCTAATGGTTCAGTCAAAGCTGAGAAAGGAAGACTCTCTGAAATAGATCAAGTTTACTTTGATACAACATTAAAAAATCTTATGCAGATACGAAAGAACCAGAGATCGATCTGGGCCCCGTACCTGAAAGACAGTAATAACTACCTTGAATCAAAGCTTCTACTGTCAGCAGATCTTTTGGAGAAAAAGGATCGTCTCGGAGAGAGCGTCAGATTAATTGAGTCACTCTGCTTACCTCTTGAGGAACGAGATTGCTCTGTTACTGTACTTAATAATTTAGCAGTTTACTATCTAAGAGAGGGAAACGCCGTATTAGCAAAACAGCTTTTGGAAAAACTTCTTAGTAGATATCCCAATAATGAGGTATTAAAACAGAACTTTAAAGAAGCAGGCAAGAACTTCAAAAATATTGTGCTTCCGGGACCGCGGAGCTCCAGCTCCGCAAAAATGAGCATTGCATATGCCTACTATAGCGGAGCTGGAGCTCCGCGGTCCCAATAGATACAACACTATCTGAGCAGTTTCCCCCTAACTTAGCATCTTTATTAAGGAATATGCATATTTTACGTACCGCGGTATCATTACTACTACCTGCACTAGTGGCCGGATTCTCATTGGATCGGCTCCGGACCGCTACTCCGGATCTAGCAGATGACATAAATCAATCCCAGGAGGTGCTGTATCTTCCGAATGGAGAGGCGCTTGAACTTATAAGCTTTGGCTACAAAAATCTCCTCTCTGACATACTCTGGTTTAACACCATCAGCTACTTCGGTAAGCACCATAAAGGGGATAAAAATATCCGGTGGCTGTTTCATATGTGTGATCTTGTAACCACGCTAAATCCTCAAGCTACCTATGTGTATGAATTTGGCGCTACTATGCTGGCCTGGGAGGGAGAGGATGTGGTCTCAAGTACTAAGTTACTGGATAAAGCTATTAATACATATCCGCAAAATTGGAAATTCTACTATCTACGCGGCTTTAATTATATGTACTTTGATAAAAACGAGGAGAGCGCCAAAAATGACTTCATCAAGGCCTCTCAGCTGCCCGATGCACCACCACTAGTTGCGCGACTTGCAGCAAAAAAAGTGGCACGACTTGACAATCCGGAGGAGGCACTTGAGTTCCTGCGCGAAATGATTCTTGAAGCAAAAGATCCAGTAGCACGTTCAGCTTTAGTAGAAAGATACAAAGAGACGCTGCGTTTAGTTGATAATAACAGAGCAAGTAAAAATGAATAAAGTTCTAGAGATAAAAGATCTAAGCTATAGCTATAAGAGCGAATGGCTGGGAAAACCTTACAATGCACTTAAGGATATAAACCTAGATCTGCATGAGGGGGAATGCTTCGGCTTTTTAGGCCATAATGGTGCAGGTAAAACAACTACCATTAAATGTATCTTATCCTTGACCAGAATTAAATCCGGTAGTATCAAGATTTTTGGAAAAGAGCACAGCCTAGCTGCATCACGAGAAAATGTCGGATATCTTCCAGAGCAGCCATATTTTTACGATTACCTTACAGTGAATGAAACCATGGAACTGTATGCAACTTTGGCGGGTGTAAACAATTCCGATCTTAAGACTGCCGTGCGTGAGGCGCTTGATCTAGTAAAAATTAGTTCAAGAGCTAAAAATCGTATGCGTACGCTTTCAAAAGGGCTTACTCAAAGAGTTGCTATGGCACAGGCTATAGTGGCAAAGCCAAAACTCCTTATTCTTGACGAACCGTTTTCCGGTCTCGATCCGATTGGCCGGAAGGAGTTTAGAGAATTGATCTCCAATTTAAACCGAAGCGGTGTTGCCATTTTTATGTCCTCACATATTTTAAGTGATGTAGAGGATCTGTGCGGACGTGCATCTATTATGGCATCTGGGGAGCTTAAGGGAATTTACAATTTAAAGGATGGTTCTTTAAAAGGTAGTCTTGAGGATCTCTTTATGCGCCTAGTAGCCTTTAATGAAGCTGGATCTGAATCGGAGCACTCTCAAGTATGAACAAGGTAATAGCAATCTCCAAATCCACCATGCGTGAGTTAATTAGAGGACAAATACTGCTCTCTGTCCTTTTCTTTGGAGCAATTCTGGTGGTCGTATCTGCCTTCTTTGGCTCGGTAACAATCGGCGATCAGGTACGAGTAATAAAGGATTTTGGCCTATTTGCAGTTTCTATATTCTGTGCTGCATTTGCTGTAATAGCCGGAGCAACACTGCTCAATAAAGAGCTCTCCCGTAAAACAATTTATAATATTTTGGCAAAGCCCGTAGAGCGTTACCAATTTCTTTTAGGAAAATATATCGGAATGACCGCCACAGTTGGGATAATTATCCTTCTAATGATTACAGGGCTAACAGCATTTGCAGCTCTATTTGAGACTAAAGCGGACCTGCTATTAATGCAGGCAGGGTATTTTATCTTATTGGAGCTAGTCATCGTCTGCGCAGCAGCAATTTTCTTTTCAAGCGTTGTGGTAACCCCTATTCTGAGCGGCATGTTTACTTTCGGTCTATTTCTGGCTGGGCGATCAAGTGAGCATCTGCTCTACTTTATAAACAGCGAGACTGCCACAGAGCCGATGAAAAGCGGTATTAAAATTCTATATATCTTGTTGCCACATCTGGATAAACTTAATATATCAAATGAGGTTGTTTTTGGTCACGCTGCCAGCATTGAAGCACTACTTTGGGGCAGCGCTTATAGTTTAAGTTATGCAATCTGCATGCTTATTTTAGCAAATTTAATTTTTAAGTATCGGGAGTTTAATTAGCTCACTGGGACCGCGGGCTTCCAGCCCGCAACGTAGCAGCATATAATTCGTATGCGGGCTGGAAGCCCGCGGTCCCAGTGCCAAACGATATACAGCATTAAAAACATAAAAAG
>CAZKXU010000133.1:0-4464 GCA_964556665.1 uncultured Bdellovibrionales bacterium
AAGCGTGACAAGATGGGGCAACGATGTGATGCTAGACGTGAAAAAACTTATTTGGCGAAGCACTAGAGCACTGCAATACGGATTTTTATCAAATCCACAGAGAATTTTTATATCTCCATCATAATTGTAACAGGTCCATCATTGAGAATTTTTACCTGCATATGTGCGCCGAATATTCCGGCGCCGGTATTTATGTTCAGATCCCGAAATGTCTGGATGAACAGATCGAAAAGTGGGGAGGCTAAGGATGGTTTCATAGCTGAGATGAACTCAGGTCTGCGTCCTCTGGAGGTGTCGGCAAAAAGAGTAAACTGCGGTACGGCAAGAATAGATCCCTTTACATCTAGAAGGGAGTACATAAATTTCTGGTTGTTATCTGAAAAAATCCTCAGATTGATTAACTTCTCAACCATAGGCTGTAATTTTGAGCTGTCATCTGAGCTGCCGAATCCAACCAGTAATAGCAGTCCTAACCCTATACTAGAGCAGATCTGACCATCTACAGAGACTGAAGCCTCAGTGACACGTTGAAGTAGGACTCGCATCCCAAAATTATGCTCTTAGGAACTCAGTAATAGCAAGTTGGATCTTGGATTCAGTTAGTGGTCGACTTAGGGTAAGTGATTCTAGTTCATTCAGGTCATCTTTTTCTCCAACTACTAGGGATCTACTGCGGCTAATCTCACTTACAAGAGGGAAGTAGCGCGGCTCTGTTATGACTTTTGAGCAGAATGGCAGCTCGATCAGATCTTCGATGATACGGGTTTTAATACCGTGTGCTTTTAATAACTCTGAAAATAGGTCAGTTATCTGCTGATCGTTAAAGCAAACACCTACCTCTGAGTAGTCTGAATCATTAGCTTCTACACCCTTCTCTTTATTCACAATTATTATAGATGAGGGATCTAGAGACTTTGTTTGTAAAAAAATGTGTTTAAAATTCTTGAATCTTATTAAGGTGTTATATTAGAGAATGGTTTTTAGTAGTTAGATATTATAACCTACATGCGCATTTTATACTTAGTTTTCAATGCTTAAAGAGAATTGGCGCTTTATATCAAGACTAGAGAGATTGGGTGATTTTCTGATCATCGTAACCTGCTTTTTTCTTGCCTACCATGGCCGCTCCTCTCTTGTTTTTTGGGATCAGCAGTTAAGACTTAATCTCCCTTTTATGGGCGAGCATTTGGCACCACTTAAAGACTATTTTATTGTTCTAGTAGTTGCACTGATAGGCTACATGGTGACACTAAATGTTATGGGTGCTTATAGCAGCATGCGGCTTAGTTCACCGCTGCGGTTGTTGAGTGTCTCCGTTTTAAGCTCGGTCATAGTTTTCCTTCTCTTAGCAGCGATTTTGTTTCTTCTTAAAATAGATCTTAGTCGAAGTTTTATCTCGTTATTCTGTTTTCTTGTAGCTCTTACACTTACTGCGGAGCGGTATCTGATATTAAATATGTTGCGATATTGGCGTAAGCGTGGGATGAATTTCCGCAATATTATTATTGCAGGAGTTGGTGAGCAGGCAGTACGTCTGGCGACCGAGATCGGTATGCGCCCAGAGCTTGGCATTCGAATTCGCGGATTTGCAGATTTAGACTCAGTCCTAGCCGCAAATCCGAAACAGCTTTCAGCTTTTAAAATGGATCTACGAACGGTTGCGCACCTAGGCGCTATTAATATCATTTCTGGAGTAAGAGATTTTCAGAGTGCTCTTAGCTCTTATGCGATAGATGAGATTATATTCTCTGATCTGCGTGATGTTATGTCCCAGGTAGAGGAGATGATCCTAATAGCAGCGGAGCAGGGGGTTAGAACAACCATTGCTGCGGATCTATTCAGTTTGGGAATGGTTAAGTCCGGATTAAGTTATTTTGGAGGTATGCCGCTTATACACTTTCAAACGCCGCCAGGAGATCGCTGGGAGCTTGGTTTAAAGCGCTTTATCGATATAGTAGTAGCAAGCGTAGCCCTAATCCTTCTTTCGCCACTGTTTCTACTTATTGCTATAGCGATTAAGATCGATTCAAGCGGTGGAGTAATCTACAGTCAACGTCGAGTCGGTTATAACGGACGGTTATTTAGTTTATATAAATTTCGCTCGATGCATCTGGATGCTGATAAGAAGCAAGGGGAGCTAAAAAAATTAAATGAGATGCGAGGGCCTGTATTCAAGATAAGTAACGATCCGCGTATCACCAGAGTTGGAAAATTCCTACGTCGCTTTAGTCTGGACGAGCTTCCGCAGCTATGGAATGTTTGGCGCGGCGATATGAGCTTAGTCGGTCCGCGACCTCCAGTGCCTGGTGAGGTTAATCAGTATGTAAGGCATTATCGCAGACGGCTATCGATGCGGCCTGGCTTAACCTGCACCTGGCAGGTTAGTGGTCGTAATGAAATTAAGGATTTTGATACCTGGGTTAAACTTGACCTTGAGTATATCGACAACTGGTCTCTAATCAGGGATTTTTGGCTGCTTCTTAGGACAATTCCGGCGGTGGTGTTTGGGACGGGTGCGAGATAGGTTGGGTAGGAGGATTGTTTTGTATCTGCTTGTTCCAGGGCCACCTTTACCGAAAAACGGCTTTATAAGTATATTGATCTAGGATTATATGCGAATCAATAGAATACTTTTAATTCTTCTATTTTGCCTCTCTGCAAATATAGTATTTAAAGTTGAAGCACAGGAAGATTCTGTAAAGGTAAAGACTCTCAGTAACGAGGGAGTTGATCTTCTTAATGTAACAAAAATTGATGAAGCGATTAATAAATTTGAAGCTGCACTTAAGATTAACCCTAACTTTGTAGATGCGGTCTATAATTTAGGCGTTGCCTACGGAGAGAAAAACCAGCCCGACAATGCATTAAAATATTTTGAAAGGGCTCTCGAATTATACCCGCAGGATAGTCAAGCTGCAGTTAATGTTGGTTACTGGAATGCAAAGCTAGGAAGATATAGTGAAGCGATAAAAGCCTATCAAATGGCGCTCAAAATTGATCCGAACTATCTTAAGGCGCATCTTAATATAGCTGAAACTTTTGCTTCGGGCCGTCAGAGAGATAAAGCTAAAGTGCACTATTTAGCTGCCTTACAGATCGATTCCGGAAACCCCAAAGCGCTCTATGAATTATCTCAACTCTATAGAGAGTCAAGGGAGGATCGACTCGCAATCCCACTAGAGCAACATTTTTTGGCGTTGCCTGACCTTGAGACTGAATTGGTAGATAAGCAAGTAGAATTACAGAAGCATAGTATTTCGATAGTTAAGGATCAGTATTATCAGATACCAGGCACAGGTCTTTTTATAAAACCACCTTTAGGATTTATATTAAGCAATAAAGTTGCCGGCTTCTCCGATGATACTGAGACAGTCTTTATTACTGGGACGGAAACTATCCCTGCAAAATTTGACTCAGTAATTGTGGGGATTAAAAAAGGTGGATTTACCTCTCAATCCTATAAAGTTCTCTCTGAAGAGAAAGTGTCAATTAGCGGAGCCGCACAAGCAAAGCTTATTAGAGTAGAACGTTCTGCCCGCGATATTTTAACAACTCAATTATTTCTTGTAATTGGGAATAGTGCTGACACTAAAGCTAGCATTGTCACATTGAGTTATCCTAATAATCTGAATGCAGAGCAGAAGGAGCAATTGCTACCCGCGCTTAAGACAACTAAAATTGATGCAAGTAATCAAAATCCAGATCTTCTTGATGGCTTAAACTTTAGGATAGCTCCAATAGAGCCGTTTAAGATTGCTGTTAGGTTGCAAGAATCATTAGTAATTTCTAAGAATGGAGTGCAGCAAGGTACTAATGCTGCAGAACCTTTAATATTGATAAATTTTATTCCACAGATAATTGATAAAGAGTTGATCAAAGAGGTTCCACTTGCTTTGCTAAAGAGTAATAAGGATATTGATATAAGAAAACTATATAGGCCTGAACCGTATAAAGTTAGTGGATTTCCTGTTTACACAGCATTTGTACAAGCTACTGATAAAAAATCAGGTACTGAATTAATTTCGATCTCTTCTGTGTTACGTTCAAGTGATGGCTACTATCAGATGTTAGCTTCCGCTCCCTGGTCCGAGAGTGAAGCGTTTTATAAACTGGTTAGAGATAGCTTAAGCACATTCACAAGATCGACTAGGCACAATATTGGTAAATAATGTCACTCCCTCAGGTAAGGAATAAAATAACTGTTAATGCTCCCTCGAATAGAGTTCAAACACATCAGCTCTCTTGACGTCTACCGTGTAGCGGACCGACCGTAGGCTTTCATCATCCAAATTGTTCTCGTCTCGAAACTCATCAGCGTGCCAATACGCATCACAATAGACAAAAATATGTCCTTTATAAGGGATCTCGTCTGTAATATCTAATTCTGTTACCGATGTGTTGGGTCGGATACACTAGTGCTCCTCCAAATAAGTTTTTTCACGTCTAGCATCACATCGTTGCCCC
>CAZKXU010000134.1:0-4168 GCA_964556665.1 uncultured Bdellovibrionales bacterium
CTGGGGCAACGCTGCGCGCTATACGTGAAAAAACTTATTTGGCGAAGCACTAGCCTCTTAGCAAAACCATTAAGAGATGATATAGTATTTAAATATCTAGAAGGGATGCAATATCAACTTAGTCTTTGATTAAACCAAGCTCTTTAATTTCGGAGCGAAGCTTTTTGAGATCGATAGGTTTGAATAGATAGGATTCGCAGCCCTGACGAAAGGAGCCAACGATTACCTCCGTGTCTGTATGTCCGGAGGTCATAATTATTTTTACCTGGCTAGGGCCAGCTCTGCCGATAGCCTGCTCGTACTGTCTTATTAGTCCTAGTAACTCAGTACCACTTATTGCCGGTAGATTAATATCAAGACAGATTAAGTCATAAGGCACGCCGTCCTTGATGGCGCTCTTAAAAACAGCAAAACCTTCCTCTCCATTTATCGCTACATGGCATTCTCCATGGCACATTAACGCCTTTTGCAGGATAGTGCGGCTTGTAAATTCATCCTCGATAATGAGAGTTTTCATACTGTTATTACCTATAAGATCGGCATTATTGGGTAGTTACTTGAGGGGGATAGGAGATGTAAGGAGCCAGTTTTATGATGTTATAACTCTATTTTATGGTATATCTAGTGCTTCGCCAAATAAGTTTTTTCACGTATAGCGCGCAGCGTTGCCCCAGATTGGCACGCCTCGGAAGGAGGAAATCCGCAGCAATACTGGAGTATTGCGAGGATTTTCCGACTGAGAAGCGTGACAAGGTGGGGCAACGATGTGATGCTAGACGTGAAAAAACTTATTTGGAGGAGCACTAGGCAGTAAGCAGTAAATAACGCTTCATTCTCAATTGCTGCTCACAGTGGTGGTCTATGTTAGTTGTTTAGTAAGAACCTCTTATCAGGTGGTACAGTTATATGAGCTTACCTCATAGAGACTTAAGAGCAGTAAGACAGTTGTCAGGTGTCATTGATTTTGGGGCGCTTGCTAAGACTGATTTTTCTTTTGACCGTATTTTAATCGTTGCTATAGAGAATGATGCAAGTGATATACTTTGGAAGGTTGGCTCTGAGCCGTTAATAAAGTTAGGAGGCATTAATAAACCTCTCTCTACGGTATTAGCTTCCTCATCATTAACCCCACCGCTAAGAGCTCTAGATACAGCAGCAGTGGCATTAGCACTAGTTAAAGATGATCCCTTACAGCAGGCTTCGGTTCAGCATGAACTTAATACAAATGGCTCTGCGGATATTGGGTTTACCTTTTCACATGCCGAAAAAAAATATCGATTTAGAGTAAATATCTTTAAAGGGGAAGGTGGCTTAGGTATTTCGATGCGCTTATTGCCTATCCGAATACCGCCATTTGAAGATCTCGGGTTGCCGACTCAATTACAGGAGCTGGCACTTGGAAGGGGCGGGCTGATTCTAGTTACCGGTCCAACCGGATCCGGCAAGTCAACTACTTTGGCCTCTTTGACGCAGCATCGAGCTAAGAATAATGATGGGCACATTATTACTTTAGAGAACCCAATTGAGTATCTAATCGATCATGCTAAGGGTGCCATTACCCAGAGGGAGATGGGGCGTGATTTTCCAGATTTTGAAACAGCGCTAAGAGCGGCTCTTAGAGAGAACCCAGACACGATAGTAGTAGGTGAGATACGGGATTTTGAAACTGTAAGAACGGCGGTTACGGCAGCTGAAACTGGCCATCTGGTGATGGCAACACTACACACTATCGATGCGCCGCGAAGTGTAGAACGGATGATTGACTTTTTTTCTGGACCGCAACAGGATCAGATCCGAACGCAGATTGCAGCTGCGCTGCAAGGTGTATGTTGTCAACAGCTTTTACCTCGGAAGGATGGAAAAGGGAGGGTGTTGGCGTATGAATTTCTGCTCGTTGGTGACAACCACCGCAATAACATTCGAGAGCGGAAGACTAATCAGATCCGGCAATATATGAATAGCCCTGGAAGTGGGATGCAGCAGATGGATGCTCATCTTGCCGAGTTAGTACGTAAGGATATCATCACTAAAGAAGTTGCTCTCCGGAGCGCTGCCTATCCGCTAGAGTTGAAGAAGGCACTGGGGTAGCATAGATTCCTTAGTCAATCTAGGTTTGCGCTTCGAAATTGAATCTACCTTATAAAGTAGCAATCCATGGTGGTAGTTCACTTTAAGGAGCAATGTCATGAAAATTGCTTGTTAATCTTACATATATCCGGTAATATTGTAATATATGTTTGCTAGATTACTAAAACTACCTTCTGACTCGTTCTTTTTGTTAGGACCACGAGGTTGTGGAAAATCGAGTTGGCTTAAGCAGACAATTAAATCGGAACTTACCTATGATTTACTGTCTAACGAGGATTATTTACGTCTGACTCAACATCCTTCAATTCTATACAAAGAATGTGAGATTCTTAAAAAAAATTCTTGGGTAGTAATTGATGAGGCGCAAAGAATTCCAGAATTGCTTGATGAAGTTCATCGTCTAATAGAAGAGCGTCAAATAAAATTTGCTTTATGCGGATCAAGTGCAAGAAAATTGAAAAAGGCAGGAGTCAATCTGTTAGCCGGGCGAGCCGTGACTATAAATATGTTCCCATTCGTAGCTAAGGAAGTTGGGTTTGATTGTAAAATTGAAAACTGTATTCGCTTTGGAATGCTCCCTAAGGTCGTCACAAGCGAAGACCCGCAAGATTACCTTTCAAGCTACGTTAATACATATTTACGAGAAGAGATCAGGCAAGAAGCATTAGTACGAAATATTGGTGGCTTTGCACGATTTCTTGAAATTGCTGCGAGGCAGGTTGGCCAGAGGACAAACTTCACTAATATCGGAAGTGATGCCGGAGTATCCCGACATGTCGTTGCCGGATTTTTTGAAATATTAGTTGATACTTTAATTGGATTTTGGTTGCCTGCTTGGGAATTACGACGTTCAACTAAACAAGTTTCTCATCCTAAATTTTACTTCTTCGATTCTGGCGTAGCTAGAGCTCTTTCGGGACGCCTGGCTTATCCGCCAACTACAGAAGAGCAGGGGCCGCTATTCGAGACTTTTATTTTAAATGAGATCAAAGCATATTTATCCTACCAAAAGAAACGTTATGAGCTATTTTACTGGAGTAGTTATGATCAAGTTGAAGTAGACGTCTTACTAGAGGATCAAACTGGCCATATTGGTATAGAAATTAAGAATTCAAGTAAG
The DNA here is from genome assembly GCA_964556665.1 of uncultured Bdellovibrionales bacterium. Classification (GTDB taxonomy): domain Bacteria; phylum Bdellovibrionota_C; class UBA2361; order UBA2361; family CAZKXU01; genus CAZKXU01. Next base: position 3,209 of record CAZKXU010000134.1, read on the forward strand.
TGGCAGACTAAATTTGAGAGAGGATTAAAACGTATATCGGAGGAAATCGGAAAGTCTAAGATGCGTTGTTATGGTGTATTTACTGGCCCTAAATCCTTGATTTCAAATGGAATAAAAGTGTTAACATGGAAAGATTTCTTACAAGAACTTTGGAATGGGAATATTGTAAAATAGGCGGAAGAAAAATCACATAATCTATGTTTCCCGGGAACTGCCTTTTTTTGCAAATACTTCTCTGGGAGACCCGTACAACACGACTGGGCAGTGCAAAGCACTGCTACCTGGCAGCGTAAGATATTAGCTTGCAAAGCCAGCTTACATCAAGTCCACGCGCAGCGCGGTACTGTGGGGCACCCTGTCGGTCGCCTAGGGAGGTAATTCGATGCTACATATTAATCAATATTTTTTACCTATTCGAAGCTTTTTAACTACTTGTGCGAATGAGTCGATTAAGATCTGTGTCATTAGCGGATCCCAGAATAGACCCTTTTACTAGCATTCTCAACAGTTCTTGTCCGCCAGGACAGGAACTAATCTAACAAACCAAACCGTAACATAATGACGTCTGGGAACGCGGAGCTCCAGCTCCGCTCTGTGTGTTGCGCTGTGCGAAATTGCGGAGCTGGAGCTCCGCGTTCCCAGTGAAATTCCATCTTTATGCTGTTTGAACTCTAAAAACACCCTGTTTTTACCCACTCGAAAGGGTGATGACCCATAAAAAAATGCTGGGGCTTAAGGGGTCTTCAGATTTTACAGGAGATGGTGGCAGCTCGCTTTCATATCACGTGGTCAAAGTTCTGGGGGAGGGGAATAGTTTTAACATACGTTCAGCAGTGGACTGTACTATCTTTAAATTATCAGCATGTAATGCTAGAATTGATGGAGCGGGAGAATCCACAGGACTACTAGCGCTCCTCCAAATAAGTTTTTTCACGTCTAGCATCACATCGTTGCCCCACC
>CAZKXU010000135.1:0-4133 GCA_964556665.1 uncultured Bdellovibrionales bacterium
ACCCAAGGTACTACTCTGGCCTTCTCAACATATTCACCTATTTCATCAATTTTGCTGTAGATATCCACTGATATGCTCCTTTAAATAATTCGCGACGTTTACTGGTACTAGACTGCTAATATCCGCCCCTAATCTTAGCAGCTCCCAAACTCTACTAGCTCGAATAAATGAGTATTGAGGGCTAGTCATCAGGAATACAGTCTCAAGCTGAGATAAAAAATTGTTAACCTGAGACATTTCTAATTCAGCCTCAAAATCTGACGCTGCGCGCATGCCCCTGAGCAAAACCCTGAAACCATGCTCCTGGGCGTAATCTACAGTAAGTCCAGAATAACTCTGTATAGTTACATTAGTTAAATTCTCGGCGGTGATGGCAGTACGTACTAAAGTGATGCGCTCTTCTATACTCAGTACCCCTTGTTTATTGGGATTCTCAGAGATAAGTAGTTCTACGGATTCGAAGATTTTGGAGGCGCGGCGGACGATGTCTAGATGTCCTAGTGTGAGGGGGTCGAAACTGCCAGGATATACTGCCTTCATACCGCTATTCTAGCAGTCCCTGGATACGTCATCCTGAGCGAAGCGAAAGGATCCCAAGAGACTATGCGCAAAGTATAGGGGTCCTTCGCTACGCTCAGGATGACAGTTATACTATGTACATGGAAAAACAGCTGATCGACATCATCTGTAAAACCTTACGTGAAGAAGAATTCAGCCGTGAGGGTGCGCAGCTCATCGGTGATGATACTGCTGTAATTGAGCTTGGTGCTAATGGCGCAGAAGAATATTTATTTAGTGTCGATAATCTAGTTGAAGGCGTTCATTACGATCCCAAGTTTTATAAGCCGTTTGATATTGGCTGGAAAGCTGCTGCCGTCAATATTTCAGATATAGCTGCGATGGCTGGTTTGCCTTTGTATCTTTTAGTTGGAATTTCTTTAGCTCGCGATATTAAAGACAAAGCTCACTGGTTGCAAAATTTTTATCGAGGCATGAATGCCTGCGCTAAACAATACGGTATGCCGCAAGTGATAGGCGGTGACCTTACCGCTTCTGAGCGCACTATGATCTCTGTTAGCATCATCGGTAAATCTGGTCCGCGCGGTGTGCTGAAGCGCACTGGCACTAGGTTTGGTGATCATGTCTGCGTTACTGGTAAATTCGGTAACGCTCGTAGTTTTCTGGAGCGACTTGAACTGGCTGGTCTCAAAGATGATAAGCCAGCGGTGATAGAACAATGGCTTAATCGTGAGTGGGAGCACGGTCAAGGCTCTGATATTAGTTGTGCCCTGAAACCCCGTCCGCGACTGAAAGAAGCACATTCTATCTGGAACAAAAACAAAGACGGAGTACTGATAGATTCTAGTGACGGACTTATAGCTTCGCTCTATGAGATCGCTGAGCAGAATTTAGTACGCATAGCTATAGACCCAGATCTGGTGCCACATGAGAAACATATCAGTGAAGAACAGGCTCTTTATGGTGGTGAAGAGTATGAATTAGTGGGTTGTTTTAAGGAAGTACCCGAGGGCTTTACGGCTATAGGCAAGGTTGAAGGTGGGGCTATTGGGGTTTTTAATATTGAAACTGGCTTTAAGTTCAATCCTAAGGGCGGCTTCCAACACTTTTAGTGGTGTTATCTTGGATTAGAATCCCTCTGATACAAAGGTTCCTTCTAAAATATAAAAATATTGTGAATAATAAAAGCTTTCATATCTATACGTATTTATCGCTATAATTATCTGTGACTGCGATGGGGATTGCGACCGGGACATTACCTTTCTTTGGGAATAATACGGGGCCTCTTACTGCGACCAAGAGGCCTGCGGATATAGGAACCTACGATCGTTCGGTTGAGCCGTCGAAGCAAAATTTTTCACAATCAGATAAGCAGAGCACCGCTTCCCAACCAAAGAGGCGGTCTTTTTTTCTAGGGGCTGGTCAAGATCTTATTAACACTCTCTCACGCGTACTATGCGGTGGACTAATGGGAGATATTTTTAACGGCATCCTCAAGGATGGAAAATTACATCTTGATGGTGTTGTGCACTCCAATTTTATGGAGGGTTTTGGTAGTAGATTCTTCGCAGATTTTTTAGGTGCGATCTCGGAGCGTCTATTCAATGGTGAAACTAGTATACTTGGAATCCCAATCCCCAAGGTGCCTGCAGAGGCCTCCTCGCAAATACTAACTAATATTTGGGTACATATCTGGCGTTTCTTCACCAACAAATTCAATCCTAATCAGATTAGTTCTGCTGCTGATCAAAGCCCAGAAGTTGTAAGTTTGCGTCAACATTTAGGTGCTCAGCCTTGGTTGGAGAAGCTTGAAGAAGCTAATAAATACTTTAAGGAGAAAGTTAAACCTGGTCTTGAAAAAGTTATTGGTTTCTTTTTCGGTGTTAAGGGTGCTAAACCGATTAAAGATGTAGATGGCAATGTGATCTTTGAAAAAGATGCAGATGGCAAGGTGATTCTTGGCAAGGAAGGTAAACCTAAACCCAAAGAGACTCCTGCTTCTGTTAATTGGTGGAAGTTAGGTCCTATGACTTTGGGCTCGTTAATCGCCACGATGTTCTTACCAAAAGACACTCAGCAATTCGGTTTCAGTGGTATTTATAATGCTAAAGGTGGTCTAAGTAGCATTTTCAGGACTTTTACTTCTGTTGGTACTGCGGTGCTTGGACGTTTGGAGAGTACTTACTTCCGCAACGTACTTGGTATGCATCGTAATGGTTTCAGTGGGGATGCTTGTCTTAAAGCTACAGTGCGTGAGCGCATGCTGGTTCCAATATCTCAGTATGTTGTTGATGCTTTTAGTGCTCTGCTTACCCGTAATATTCAGAAAGTCATACCGATCAATGGTGCAACTTTATCGATGCTATTGAGATTCCCGTTTGAGATGATGTCTAATTTACTCTCTTCAAGTTTAGTTGGTATTGCTGAGAGTCATCGTGTGCCATCGCAGTGGGCATATTTAGGTACTAAATATTGGAAGCCAGTAGCGAAAATTATCGAGGCTGTAAGTAGACCTCTGATTTGGGTTGTTGATCATCTTTATAGATTCTGTCTTCATGGTATCTTGCCAACCGAATCACAGCTTGCTGCTGAGGGCTTCAAGTATAGAGAGTATGACAAAGAAGGTTTGGGTGATAATCTAATTGCGAAGTATAAGGGTAATAAATTTATTGATGACGTTAAACTTTTATTGCGTTCACTCAATCCAGTTAATTTTGTAAATGATATTAAAGCTGTAGTTAAGAGTGCCAATGAGCAAAGTAAACAGATTCGTAAGGATGCTTTAGAAAATGCTAAAGCTGAAGTTGCAGCTAAAGAGAAGCCTGTGCTTGAAGTGGATCCAGCGAGACATTTAGCTCAAGCTGAAGTAGTAGCTCCCGTAGCTAAACCTAAGAAAGCTTATGTGCCGGATCTTATGATTACGGCTGAAGCCTAAGAGCCTATCCGAAAAGTCCCATCTGCGTTGTTATGCTCGCCCTCACAATGCTCATTTACGTCTAGTAAACTCCGCTTGCTCGGGCTCGCATGCCTAGCATCTGGGCGCTTTTCGGATAGGCTCTAAATAGAAAAGCCACCTTTTGGGTTGCTTTTTTGAATTGAAAATTTTATTGATTAAAATTAGCGAGCTAATGCCAACTCTTCTCCTAGAGTTCTATTAGTGAAATCCACATGCTCTCCAGGACCGATATCTCTACCAGCAGTAGTTCTTTCTCTGAATAACCTTGCAACAGCTTCTCCCAAAGTAAGTGGGGGTGTAGCAATAGCAGAACTAAGACTGTTTAAACCAGTCATGTGACCTTCTCCTTGGTTAGAACCTCTCTGGAGCTGAGTTTGACGGGGACTGCGATTGCCAAGCCCAGCTCTATTCGAGGATTTTTATGCGACCTTTTTTTGAGGTTTTCTTATAATAGCAGCTGTAAATAGGCATGTCTATCTGACAATACGTAAAGCTTTTGTAATCTTAATAATTCAGATATAATCATATCGTCATCGAGAGCCGCGTAGCGGCGTGGCTACCCATTAATGGATTGCTTCGCTACGCTCACAATGAAAGAGCTGCCCGCGCTAATATCTATTAAATGCTCAAAACCGTAGTTCTAGCCGCAGGTAAAGGC
>CAZKXU010000136.1:0-4130 GCA_964556665.1 uncultured Bdellovibrionales bacterium
GGCAACGATGTGATGCTAGACGTGAAAAAACTTATTTGGAGGAGCACTAGAACAGCTCTACCCCAAGACCTTCTGAGCCTTACGTATAGCCTCGACTAAGGCCTCAAAGTCTCCAAAGGTGCTGTACATTCCTATGCTTGCTCGAACACTAGCGGGAATTCCTAGTCTTCTCAAGGCCGGCATAGCACAATGATGCCCTGCACGAACTTGAACGCCGACGCTATCAGCAATGCTTGACAGATCATGCGGGTGAACATCTTTAACGTTAAAGGAGAGAATACAACTCTGTTTTCCAGACCATGCTGCAGGACCGTACAATGTTACTCCTGGCTCTTTCGCCAACAATTCAAATGCATCTGCAAAGAGTTTTTCTTCATATTTTTGTATTCGATCTAGACCAACTTCTTCTAAAAATTCGATTGCGGCTCCCAAGGCTACTGCCTCGGCTATTGGCGGCGTTCCTGCTTCAAATTTATGCGGCGTATCGGCCCAGGTCGTACGCTCTGTTGCAACCACCGAGATCATGCCACCTCCTCCCATAAAAGGGTCCATGCGATCTAACAGCTCCTGTTTCGCATATAAAACGCCTATTCCTGTTGGCCCATAAAGTTTATGCCCTGAAAAAACCATAAAATCTACATCTAGACCAACAACATCTATAGATTCATGAGCCAGTATCTGACAGGCATCTATAAGCACCTTTGTTCCAAAACGAGCAGCCGCTGCCACCACCTTCTCGATTGACAGCACTGAGCCAAAGGCATTTGAGGTTGCGGTAATTGCTAACAATTTAGGTCTATAGTTTTCTAGCTTAACTTCTAGATCTTCGATACTTATCTCAGCTGCATTTGTAATGTCGACCCATTCAAGCTTAATGCCTTTACGCTCCGCCAAAAGCTGCCACGGTACGATATTGCTGTGATGCTCTAATAATGAGAGGAGAACTGTATCTCCAGGGCGCAAAAATTTCTCATAACAGTTGGCTACTAAGTTAATAGACTCTGTAGCATTCTTAGTGAACACAATACTCCGCGAGGAGTCAGCTCCGATAAACTCAGCGATTTTTGCTCTGGCTGCCTCGTATGCTGCCGTGGCATTGCCACTTAAGGCGTATGCCCCACGATGAATATTTGCATATTCCTCTCCCATAAAATCGACAAGCCGCTTTATTACGCACTGCGGCTTCTGGGCACTGGCAGCAGTATCTAAATAATGCAGATCGCTTCCCGCAGAGGAGAATATAGGGAAATAAGATCTGACACCCTGCCCTAGCATTACATCCTTAAGCTTGACTGTATTCAAAAAGAGACTCCCTGATTTAACAATAATGGGATAGTATTTCACCTAAACTGATTTCGCAACCAGCTGTGGAGCATCGACAATGGCCCGTTTAGCTTTATTCTCAAGAAACGACAGACACCTTCCCAATCTTAATGCATGGGGATTCTCATTTCTTTCCTTAGCGCTAGTTACTACTCTAGGGCTTACTACACTACTCGTAGCTCATGAGATCTCTCAGGAGCTAAGCTTTAGAAAGCTTTCTCGGATAATAACTAAAGGAGAGATCTTTTCCGATCTTACACCGGAACTTGAAGCTATCTTTGCTTATCCAAAGCTAACACCATTCCTGAGCGAGCTGCTTTACGATTCCCCCTATTTTGAACTTATCGCCTCTGCAGAGAGAAAAAGAGAGATCGTTAAGGCTCTACATGACACCATTATCAAACTTGAACAGAGCGAGTTTGTAGATGCAGAGGCCATATACACCCGTACTGTCAAAGTGCAATTTGTGGAGCTAATCTCGACTCTCGGCTCTACAAAGGAGGGATCCGAGATATTAAAAGATATTGAATCCAAGCTAGAGACTGCGAGCAGTTTATACAAACACCGTGATGAGCTCAAGGAACAGATTGGTAAGCTTGATTGGCAAGCCAAGAGCCTACGCTATCAGAATGAGATGCTTAAAAAGGATCTGATTGAGCTATTAGCTATTCCTGCAGAAAGATATGTACAAAGTGAGAACTTCGTATTCTACACAGATGGAATCCTAAGTAAGCTGCCAGTCATTGAAGGTCTTGATAACGGAATAATAGATCTAGTCACCTTGAAGAACACTCTTACAAATTTAAGCGTTGATACAAGCACTCTACCGGAAGATGCACAGTTATTAGTACGTATCGAGGAGCTGCGAGTAAATTCAACAAGAATTAAGGATGAGTTTGACCAGACGATAGCACAGGAGAGCTCCTTTAATGAATCACTTAAACAGACAGAATTGGAATTTGAGTCTGGGAAGCTGACACTCACAACTGCTCTAAGCAAGCTTCTTGTAGTCCAGGCTAGACCAGAGCTAAATCCTATTAGTGAACGGCTCATCGATTGGTTTGGAGAGTAGTTGTGAATAGAGACTTAACACAGCTAGACCTTCGCCAAATAAGTTTTTTCACGTATAGCGCGCAGCGTTGCCCCAGATTGGCACGCCTCGGAAGGAGGAAATCCGCAGCAATACTGGAGTATTGCGAGGATTTTCCGACTGAGAAGCGTGACAAGGTGGGGCAACGATGTGATGCTAGACGTGAAAAAACTTATTTGGAGGAGGTCTAGTATAGTTCCTGCCCTGACGGACAAGAACTGCTGAGAATGCTAGTAAAAAGGTCGATTTTGCGATCTGCTACTTGCATAGATCTTAATCTATTCTTTCTTACAAGTGTTGAAAAGATTAGAGTATGTAGCCTCGTATAACCTCCCTAGCCTCTCTTTCTCATGCTTTTTTAAAGCATGAGAAAGAGAGGCTAGGTAGGGGTTAATCTGTACACAATATACAGCATCGCTAACTGTCTAATTATATTACGATTATCTGGAATAAAAAAAATTATCCGCATTCACTTTTTTGTTGACAACAGAATGGTCATTCTACTATCATCACCATTCTGTTGTTTTGGTTAAATATTCTCATGGCCTCTTCATTTATTCGTAATTTGGAGGTCGAGGTAATTGCCGGTTTGTCTGTGTTCGTTTTGTATCATCTCGGCTAGTTAGCCGTGTATCTTTTTAAAATCATGAAGTTGTTCTGCCGGTCTTAGATTAACTAATAACCGGAGTAGTTAGTTATTGTTTACGAACATGTAAATAATAACAGAGAGATTTTTTTCTTTTTTTTGAGGGATTATAATGAGCAAGGCTTGGTCAAATTCAGAGATTCCAGTGAATAATATCTCTGTTCCAGAGAAACGTCTTTTAGCAGCTGTTCTACAGCGCGCAATTACCGATTACCTCACCGGGGATGGAGAGATGAAGGAAGGCGCTAGGTTGTGGCTTATGGATGATGATCCAACAGATGCACCACTTAATTTTCGCTTTATCTGTGAGGCACTAGATATAGATCCGGTTCTTCTGCGTCAGGGCATTGAGGAACAATCACTTAACGGTGGAGCTGTATTGACAGAAGAAAGCTACGTTTAAGCTCCTCTATAACATGGCGAGGCGAGATCTCCTCGCCTCAGAACACCCCTTCTACTCACAACAATAACTACCTTTTCGACTCATCTAATAGCTGTTATAATATAAACATAGCTGTAATTTGGGGGTAATCTAATGGATGACTCAGTTGCCCAGGGTAATGATCCTTCTCGTTGGGCCAAAATTCTACATGCACTAGATGACAAGCTCCAGCTTGGGCTGCTAGAACGCTTGAGGGGTGCTATAAGCTATCACTTTGAAGCTGACGTTCTCTATATAGAACCAGGCAGCGATACCGATCTGCAGTACCTCTCCAAAGAGACCGTCCTACAGCAGCTGCAAATCATTGCAGGAGACTCTGCAAAAGTAGAGAAGGTAAAAATAAAACAAAAATAGAGCTACGACGTGTCATATCTCTGTACAACTTGCAAAAACAGGTTCGATAACAAAACAACTTCATTCCCATTTTGCTGCGAGCGTTGCAAACTTATCGACCTAGGTGCTTGGGCTACCGGTCGGTATGTTATTCAGGGAAAGCAATCGGACGAGTCTGTTCTCTCTTCAGGCGAGATTGAGCAGGACAAAGAGGTAGTGTAGCCCAACAGTTTACGGAAGGGCCTCTAGTGCTTCGCCAAATAAGTTTTTTCACGTATAGCGCGCAGCGTTGCCCC
>CAZKXU010000137.1:0-3998 GCA_964556665.1 uncultured Bdellovibrionales bacterium
TACTGGGAGCGCGGGCATCCTTGCCCGCTTTTTTCTCCATGCTAATTCAAAAAAGCGGGCAAGGATGCCCGCGCTCCCAGTAAAGATAGCGCTGTTATATACAGTATTTTTTGCTGGCCTAGCATTAGCAGAGGAGAGTAAGAGCGCTACTACGGTCCTGCCGCCGGACTTTAATAAGCTACCGACTTATATTAAGTCAGATACCTTAACTTTAAAATCCGATCAGCACACCTTTATATACAGCGGAAATGTAGAGGTAAAACACGGCGATATGACCATGACCTGCGATACACTGGAGGGGAACTATACGGAAGATAACAAGATAAAGGCTCTAACTGCGTTAAAGAATGTAGTTATAGTGAATGGTCCGACAATACATGCAAGTGGTGAGCGCGCAGTCTACGATGCTAAAACTGAGACTATAGTATTAACAGAAAATCCTGAGCTGCAGCAGAACGGCAGCATACTGAGCGCAGATCTTGTGCGGATATTCATTAAAGAGAATCGCAGCACGGCAGAGGGTGAAGTAAGGGTTAAGATGGTTGGTGAGAAAGAGTAAAATAGTTACTAGCCTGAATCCTGTTGCAAAATCACAGTTTTCGTGATATATTAAATTATTACTATGAATAAACGCAAAAACATTACTATTTCTGTCGATGAATCAACTGCAAGACTTGTTCGCATAGAAGCTGCAAAACAGGGCACAAGCACGTCCCGATATATTTCAAACCTTCTCAATAGCGTGATTCAAACTGATGCATCTTATGAAAAGGCTATGGAATCATTTCTAAAAAGAAAGCCTTATATAGATTCGAAAGGAAAGTCCTATCCAAAAAGAGACGATCTATATGAATGAATATTTTTTTGTAGATACAAACCTTTTAGTTTATGCGAGGGACAGTAATTACTCAGAGAAGCAAAAAAGAGCGCTAAACTGGTTAGATTTTTTATGGAGAACTAGAAGAGGAAAGATTAGTGTTCAAGTTATCTCAGAATTTATTGTGACGGTGCATTCAAAGCTCAAATCAATACGAAAACCGGCGGATTTCGAACAGGACATTCTTGATTTACTGTTGTGGCATCCCTCGAGCATCACTACATCAACTATAAAACTTGCGTTAAAGGCGAAAATAGAAACCAACTTCTCCTGGTGGGATTGCCTAGTCCTTTCTTCCGCAAGTGAACAAGAATGCACCTATTTGTTAAGTGAGGATATGCAAAATAATTTTGTTTATAAAAAGGTAAAAATAATTAATCCATTTAATCTCTCTCCTGAAGAGGTATAGCAACAACGATTTAAGTTTGGCTAATCCAGGCTAGGCTGAAATCTGATCTGACATAAGACTATCCGGCTCAATAACTCTTTCACTCTTAGCAATACGAAGTCTAGGCTTGTGCTCAATCCTCTCTGTTTCCATCTGTGGAATAAGACGTTTGAGGTTATTTCTTTCATATATCTCAGCCAAAACCCTCTCCCACCAAGGATTATTCTTTAGCTCCTCAAATTTTGACTGTAATGCTTTGGTCAACCTAATGTAATCTCCTGTATCGACCTTACCTTCAACAAATATATGCAGATCGCCCCCGCCTTTTCTAACTACTGTGGCCGTCGGTAGGTGTTTAAAAATAAGCTCAGAGATCTCTCGTAAGAATTTATCCGCCATTTCAGGAGTAACCGAATTATTTATCGCGGCAAAGTTATCAAATAGCACTTTAATATGTGTAAAACGGGTTGGGGCTGTAATTAGTAGTGCTAATTTAGCACTCTTACCCCCTACCCTGCTGTCACGAAGAACATGGACTAAGTTTGGATCGCACATGCATGATTGAAAGAGATTAATGGCGTCTCCCGGAGTAGCCACTCCTTTATTAAAATGTGAAACTAGTCTCTTAACCGCTCTTTCAGATCTTCCAAAATTACGGATCTCCTCTCTTGAAGCGGTTTTAAGGACTATGGCAGGATCAGCATCCGCTGCTCTTAGTTGTGTATCATGATCCGTCTCCCCTTTGCGTTTAAAATCATGATTCATCTTGGCACACTGTCCTATAGCCTTTAGGTAGTTAGTCATAAAAGCCCTATTCCCCATACGTACACCGGAGAAAGTAACGCCGCCTAATGAGACTGTGCGATTTTGTCCATCACCTAGATTAATTCTAACTGCATTTAACTGCTGCTGTCCGGTAAGGGCTCTTCTTCCAGATAATCTAAACGGCCGCGCTAGCCCGTGTCGGCTCATTAAACGCTCAAGTTTAAGATCAAGAAAATGCTCCCCTAAATATTTTCTAAAATCCTGCAATCTAAACGGCTTACCCTTAGGCAGTGAGTTCTGATAGGAGTTTCTTAGCATACGCATCATCGTATTAGCAGTAGCAACGTATTGAATCGGATCGGCAATCTTAGATTTAGAGTAGATCTTACTCTCCCTCATCTCTGCTACCTTCTCTCTGTATTTTTTACCTCTGAGGAGGCTTTCACGCGCCGCTTCTAATCTCTTCGCAAAAGATCTCATCACAACCCTGCCCTGATCATTGTCCTGAATTACTAATGCAAATTCATCCCCACCGATGCGCACAAGTTTAGCTTTCGGTATGACTTTAGTGCCTGAACTGGTCTCATGACTCCCTTCCTTAATGGCTCTTTCAAAAAGTTTATTTATTCTTTTCACTAGCGCGTCAGGAATTGAGCCGAGACCTAGCTTGTTTAGAACACTGAATCCATTAAAGTCGAGAAGGTATACAACCTTACTGCCAGGCACTGCACGATTTAGCTCTTTTATGCCTCTCATTGATAAAAACATAGCCTTTGTTTCAAGGCCTGTCTGCGGATCCTTAACACCATGAAGCCCTGACTTAAGATCATTCAAAAGCGCTTTTATCTCAGGCCTTAATGCCTTTAACATCTCAGCTGCATCGAATCTAACCCGACCATGGGTAAAGGCACGGGGAAGCGTTCCCGACAATTCTAGGCTTGCAAAGCTCAGTTCCTTTTTCGCGCCCGCAGCTATGGCTTCTGGTTTACTAGTACGCATCATCCATGTTATGAGGGATTCCTGGTTTTGGTTTATAGTTAGTTGATAACCATTTGATATAATTATGACTTTATTACGCCCAAAGCTCCTCTTTCTTGACCTAGACGGCACTCTCCTTAACTCCCGTTACGAAGTATCAAGCGCTGATCGGGAGGAGCTTAAACGGGTTCAAAAGCATGGCATCCTCACCGCCTTTGCAACTGGGCGTCCTTATTTTTCTGTAGCGGAGCTCGAAAGTGAGCTTCAGATCTCTGCTCCCGGACTGTTTTTTTCAGGATCACTTGTTTACGATCGAAGCAGCGCTCTCCCGCTCCTTGAAATTCCTATTCCTAAAACAGATTTAATTAAATTTCTTGCTGAAGCCCGCGCACGTGAGATTTATACGGAGCTATACACAAGCTCGAACTACTTCGTTGATGCTGATCATCAGTATGGCTTAGTTCATGCTAACTACCTTGGTAAGCCTCCTACTCCGATAGACCTAGACTCACTATTAGATCAAAAGATTTTGAAAATAACATTGATGGGAACAAGTACAGCACGTAAAACCTTCGATGAGCTGAGCCAAAAGTTTCCAAAACTAAATTTCGGCTACGGTTACGGAGCCGCTCATCCGGAGATTCTTTTTGCTAATATCACATCGATAGATGCCACCCGTGAAAAGGCATTTAACTTAATTCTTAAGCAGTTATCGATAGACCCAGGCGAGGTAATCTCAATCGGCGATGGTGAGCAGGATATAACCTTTATTAAACTTAGCGGTATAGGGGTAGCGATGGGCAATGCGCCGGATCAGGTTAAAAATGCTGCAAATTTGGTCACTGAAACTGTCGAAAACTCCGGGGTAGCAAAGGTGCTAAGGGAGATTATCCCTGAATAAAATAGATTATAGCGAGTGACATAAGTCCGTAGCAAAATTCGCTACGGACTTATGTCACTCGCTATAGGCTGGCCATGGATGGCCAGCCG
>CAZKXU010000138.1:0-3944 GCA_964556665.1 uncultured Bdellovibrionales bacterium
TGGGGCAACGATGTGATGCTAGACGTGAAAAAACTTATTTGGAGGAGCACTAGCTGCTCTGACGAAATTTATCGATACTCAGAGCCCCTGCTCCGGAATAGAGGAGTGACAATGCAGCACCGAGTAGAATTAGATCTTTATTAAATGGGGCACCATTTGGGAAAAGACCGAAAGCACTTACAAATGAAACTAGTAGAAGCGAGACAAGTATCGAACCTAAGGTTGTCCATGCCCCCAGCAATACTAACCCGCCTGAGAATATCTCTACATATGGGAGAAGAATTCCATAAACGACGGAGAATCGAGCCGGAAGTATATTAAATGACTGCACTTGCTGCACAAATCCGGCCGGATCATCAAGCTTAATAAGCCCTGCCAAGACAAAGTAAAGACCTAGGCCTATCCGCACAAGTAACGGACCGTATATGGAGCTACCAACCGGGGCATTCATCTTCATACGCTTATCTCTCCTATCAGATGCAATTGATTAACAAACGAAGTAATTACTCTTTAACTCCGGGGGCTGTCTGAGCGCGGCTCACAACCTGGGGTAGCCGCGACTCGACCGAGCTCGCCGAAGTCAGACTGCCTCTACAATTTTACCCGCACTTCTAGAGCAATTACTAAACTAAATCCTCTCCGAATATTACTAACTCCGTTATAATTCCGCTAGAGTAAAAATTGAAGCTGATTGCGTAATTACTATCAACTCCGGTCAACTTTTAGTCCGCCTTCGCTCATTGAAATACTTTTACAAAGTATTTCAATGAGCTACGGCGGGACGTATTAGCTCAATAAACCCGCACGCACGGGGTTATTGAGCTAATACGATTGTTAGCACTGACCACGCATGCTAAATTCAGCAGCATGTCACAGAATATATTCAGTGAAATTAAATCTGAGTTACACAAAATTATCGTAGGCCAGGAATATCTTATAGAGAGACTTCTAGTTGCACTTGTTTCTAACGGCCATGTTCTTCTTGAAGGGGTGCCGGGGTTAGCCAAAACCAAAACCTTAACCGCTCTTACAACCTGTATCGATGCCAAGATGCAGAGAATTCAGTTTACACCCGATCTCCTCCCATCAGATCTTGTCGGCACAGAGGTTTACCGGCCTCAGAGCGGTGAGTTTGTAATACGTAAGGGTCCAATCTTTACAAACTTACTACTAGCCGATGAGATTAACCGCGCTCCTGCTAAGGTGCAGTCAGCGCTTCTACAGGCGATGCAGGAGCGCGAGGTAACCTTGGGTGAGCAGACCTTTAAACTCCCAGAGCCATTTATGGTTCTTGCAACGCAGAATCCGATTGAACAGGAGGGCACCTACCCTCTTCCGGAGGCACAGCTTGACCGCTTTCTCTTAAAAATAAAGGTTGGATACCCTAGCTTTGCTGAGGAGGTAAACATTTTATCTGTAGTGACAAGAGAGCTTTCACAAAATATCACTCTTAGAAAGATAATCACCCTTTCAAATCTTTTTGAGTTGCGACAAGCTGCTCTGCAGCTGCATGTTGATTCGAAGATCGACCAGTATATTGTAAGTCTTGTACACGCAAGTCGTAATGTTGAACAGTACGGTCTTAAGGGCATGGTTGACTGGGGCGCTAGTCCACGTGCCAGTATAGCACTTAAATCAGCGGCACGCTCACTGGCTTTCATACGCGGTAAAACCTTCGTTACCCCAGATGAAGTTAAGGAGGTGGCACCGGATGTGCTACGCCATCGCATCCTCACCTCCTTTGAGGCCGAAGCACGCGGTGTTGATAGTGATCAGGTAGTGGCAACTCTGCTTAAGAGTGTAATGGTTGTATAAACTATAGTTCTAATACATGGATCTATTTGACCCCTCCCTCCTTACGGAACTAAGACGGATCGAGTTTAAAACAAGACGATCCATTAATGCAGACGTGCTTGGCAAATACCGCTCCGCTTTTCGCGGCAGTGGCCTAGTCTTCTCCGACCTGCGCGAGTACCAACCTGGGGATGACATACGTCATATTCACTGGAAAGTAACAGCTCGCACAAATCGTACCTATGTAAAGTCATACGAAGAGGATCGCCTTTTAAATGTAATCTTAGCTGTCGATATCAGTAACTCCACTAATTTCGGTGGACCAAAGAGTAAACATCAACGCGCGTTAGAATTCGCGGCGCTAGTGGCGATGCTGGCACGACAGAGCCAGGACGCCTTGGGTTTGATGCTCTTCGCAGATAAGGTCTATGACTACCTTCCGCCTAAACGTAACCGCGGTGTTTTTCAACGGATCCTTCTCTCATTACTTACACAACGAGAACTTCCTCGCGGCACCAGTATAAAAAACGCTCTACAATATCTTAAAGACCACCAGAAACGTGCAGCCCTCGTATTCTTAATCTCTGATTTTTTTTCTGTAGAATATGAAGATGCCATTAAGACAGTGGCACTAAAACATGACCTAATTGGAGTACTATTACGAGACCGTCAGGAGCAGGAGCTCCCTAGGGTTGGAATTATTCAGTTTGAGGATGCTGAGACAGGGGAACGCTGTTTAATAGATGCGCGCAGCAGTAAAGCTAGGGCCGCCCTACATGCCCGCGAATCTGAGCGTATTGCAAAACTAAATCAACTATTTAGCAACTACGGTGCTGACCTGATCGAGCTAGAGAAAACAGGGCTTAAACCATTAGCCGATCTAATGGCAAGGCGGACTGCCAGGATGAGATAAATATAAAGAGCCATTAAAATACAATTACATTCTACTCCGCACTGTGTTAAACTTCCTGAGTTAAGGAGCTTATCTATGATAGAGCCCGATAGAGGCAGATTTCGCAGAGAGCGGCCTGATAATCACCTATTCGGCAACCACATCACACGCATTATGGCTCTTCGCGTTCCGGATACTACATCAGATGAAGGTGGCGGACTAACCACTCAGATCCGTTATCAGAGAATCTTATTTTATTACCATCCATACTCCGGTAAGGGTCAAGGTGAGGAGGTCGCTACAAGGCTAAAAGGAGATGTCTGTAATGTAATAGGTGAGCCTCGACGAACCGGTGATATATGCCAAACAAGTATAAGCTATAATCATGCAGCCTTGGTTGCTCAGCTTAAAAAGTATGACTTAGTCGTAGTTGCAAGTGGCGACGGCTCACTTATACCGTTTTACCCTGCACTTGCTGAATCACGCACCCCGCTTTATCACGCTGGAGCAGGTAATAAATCCTTACTAGCTGAGCATCACAGTATGGGCGCTGATTCTCCCTCCTTTAGGCGCGCTTTATTAAACACTCCTATTGCACAACATTATACTGATGCAGAGCTGAGTATCCCTAGGACTGGTGAGAACCCAGTGCCTCCTAAATGTTTTTTCGCCATGCTCGAGATCGGTCCAAACTCACGTACAGTCCAAAAAGTATGTGCTGTCCGAAAGACTACGGTGTCTGATTTAGATTATGTTTTGCAGGGGGCTTTCGCGCTTGCCAAATTTCGATTACCAACCCTAACCATTGCAGTCGATGGAAAGGATATTGTAACAAACCGTCAGGGAACATTAGTAGTTGCAAATGCTCCTATATACGCAAATAACCAGAGGCCTGTCCCGAACGCAGATCCTACAAGCAGCACGTTGCATCTTACCTTCCTTCCACAGCCAAACTTCCTCGTTGGCATACAACAGGAATTGAAAAAAGGATGGCATATGCTCCGTAAAACACCTGCTTTATTCTCTCAGCTTGAGCCATTTAGCGGAAACGAGGTAAAAATAACCCTGACATCTGCAATACCTTACCCTGTACAGATCGATGGAGATCACTGGTTTGAGCTTAGACAGGGGGAGAGCATCGTGCTCAGAAAATCTAGCAGCACATTTCTTGTAGTGCCTGGCGGGTAATTTCAAAGATTATCAGCTAGACCTCCAAATAAGTTTTTTCACGTCTAGCATCACATCGTTGCCCCACCTT
>CAZKXU010000139.1:0-3909 GCA_964556665.1 uncultured Bdellovibrionales bacterium
GTAACCCGACTAACCAACTTTCCACTTGAAATTTTTTCAAAGGCCGAGAGAGGCAGCGCTAGTATTCTTTCAAATATAAGATTTCGGACCTGCTGCATCACTAGAGCTCCTAGCTTGCTTAGGTAATAGCCTTGATAAATAAGTGCAAATATTCGCAGGATCTCTAGAGCTAGATAGCAGATTGCAAGCCTAGTCAATGCTGCATAGTCATGCGCACTCAAACCTGTATCAACAATCAGCCCTAATAGCCGGGGCTGAATAACTGCCGCCGAAGTAGAGATCAACATTAATACCAATCCGGCTATAAGCAGGCGAAACTTTCCAGTAAGAAGGCCGAGTACTCTGGGCACGGATTTAAAGCGGGACATTTTCAAGCTCCTCACGCAACTGTTCACGCTTCCAAAAAGCTGCAAACCATCCATTCTTTATCTTTAAAAGATCCTGGCAACTCCCCTGCTCTATGACTCTCCCTCCTTGAAGCACTAATATCTGGTTACAATAACGGATAGTAGATCCTCTAGAAGCTGAGAGCAGTACAGTTTTACCGGCAAATACTCGTTGTAGCTGATTTAATATCTTTGCCTCTGTATTTAGATCAATAGAGCTGAAAGGATCATCTAATAACACCAACGCGCTATGATTTAATAAAACACGTGCCAATCCGAGACGCTGGCGTTGTCCTCCGGATATATTTATCCCACGTTCACCCAATAACGTATTAATTCCATCTGGAAAATTCTTAATCTCAAGATCTAAAGCAGCTCCTTGGATTGCTGCTTCTATCTCAGAGCTAGCAGCTCCAGGCTTAGCAATTTTTATATTGTTTATGACAGTATCGTTAAAGAGGTAGATCTCCTGAGGAAGATACGAGACCGCTGCACGCAGCGCTTCAAGACTTATAGCTGCGATATCCTTATCACCTAATCTTATAATGCCGCTAGTTGGCTTTTCAATTCCAGTAATTAGATCTAATACAGAACTTTTACCTGAGCCGATATCTCCAACCAATGCAGTCCAACTACCACGCGGCAAAGAAAATGATACATCTGTAAGCAAGGGAGACTCGCTGTCATGATACTTAAATCCTACATGGTCAAATTGCAAAATTGGATCTGATGCCTGAAAGTCCTGAGCACCTCCAATCTCTGAATCCTCCTCAAAAACCTGATTAATTCTCTCGCTACTAGCCTTGCCTTTTTGGTATGCTGAGACAGATAGCCCAACTGCCTCAAGTGGCCATTGCAGCTGCTGTATATACCGTTGAAAAGCTACAAATGTTCCGATCGTAATAGTTCCAGCAAGGACATCGTTGCCACCAACAAAAAATAGAACTATTAAAGACAGAACCATCAGCAACTCAAGGGTAGGTCCAAAAGAGGATTCAAGCCAAGCAAGTTTGAGGCTGGTCTCGACATACTGATCTCCTATATTTGCAAAGCGGTTATGAAACTCCTTCTCGCGCGCATTAGCCTTAATTACCTTTATTCCAGCGAAACTCTCCTTAGCCCATGCAGTCAGGGTAGAAAAACTCGCCTGCATCTTCGCAAAGCAGCGTGAGATAAGTGTATCACGCTTACGAACTAAAAATGGCATAAGAGATAGTGGTAGGATACAGAACAATGCTAGCTTAGGGGAAAGAAAACACATCGAGGCAACGACACCTATGCTAAGAATTATGGCATCGCCGCTTATAACTATCCCATTTTCAAATAGAAATTGAATGGCCGGAACATCATTGCTTGCTAACGAGATCAGATCGCCACTACGACGCTTGCTAAAAAACATCTGTGGGAGTTTTACAAGTTGTACGACATATCGATTTCGCAGCAACTCCCCTGAGTAGGCGCTACATTTACTTAGATTAATACGCCATATGTACCGAAATACCGCTTGGATGCATATTATACTGAAATATATATACGCCCAGTAAGAAGCACCTTCAAGTGCTCCACCTACAAGCGCATCAATTGCAAACTTAAGTACAAGCGGCAATAGAATTTCAAGCGTATCGACAATTATTAAAGCAAGTATTCCAAGCCAGATTAAACGACGAAAAGGTCGCACAGATGAGAGGATAAGTGTAGTGCTTGACATTAGAATTGTATATTAGCAGCTAATGTAACGTCACGGAATGCAGTACTGCTACGTAAGGATACAGCAGGGCAAGAGACGAACCATCGTCGGGGATAGCAATGCTTTAAAGCTTTATAGCTCTAGAAGCGCCTTTAACGGATCAAGATCGCCCAACCACGCACTTTGTCGCGGCTCGCCATTGATTATTTCCCGGTCAAACTGCTCAGCAAGCGGTCTAAACAGTTTTAGAGCCTCAACTAAGCGACTCCGATTATCACCTTGATCCCAAAAATCAAGCGGTCGATCGTTAACAACTCTCACTGCCTCTGACTCATATCTCAATAAAGAATCTCTCTGAGTATCAGGATCTCCTAGATCTACCGGGCTAACGGCAAGAGCAGCAAGTAGTGCGCTACTACGTAAATTAGGCATTACAGAGCTATGTATATCAGCTTGCTGTGTTTTTGGAGTTTCAAGTGGTGCTACTACTGTCCGGGCAGGAGAAAACATTGACATATTAAAACCTACAAAGCGGTCGCTAACATTGACTACACCATTACATTAAAATCAAGCACTGCATGATCTTTACAGCAATCACTGTAGCCTAGTCGACGACTTCGTTATAAATGACAGAAACCTATAGAACTGTTATTGTTGTCTTCTTAAAATAGATGATATTTTCTGAATAGCTATTCTAGCTGACTATTTATTGAATAAAACCATAATGTTAGATTCTAACTTTAGCATTGAAGAGCTAATTATAGATACAATTTTAGGGGAGGAGGCCTTAAATAAATTTAGATTAGGCAAGCTCGGTACAGTGCTCGATCAAGCAGTCGCTGAGATAATGGAGCTCTCGCAATACTATACAGGGGAGATTCGAAGAAAGTTTGAACATTCCGCCGCTCAGGCAAAGGCATATGCGCTTTACTATCTGCCGATTAATTTTGCAAAAATCACAGCACTCCTAACTAAGTTACCACCATCATTTGCAGCTCAACAGTTACAAATTCTGGATTTTGGGTGTGGCCCTGGAACAGGCGCGCTTGCCGCATTGCAAAGCCTCTCTAATATAGGCACACTTACTTTATACGACAGATCAGAGAGCATGCGTTTAGTTGCTAAGTCTATTCTCACTGCTCGTGGGATCAATGCCAATACGACAAAATTCATCACAGATCAGGAAAATGTATATACTTCCAAATACGACCTAATAATTCTTGGTAACGTACTAAATGAAGTGACCTCTGACAAACTCGAATTCATCTCCAAACTTAACTGCTCTCTTAATACAAATGGCATTATCATAATTCTTGAGCCTGCCCTACAGTATCTTACACGACAGCTGATGGAGCTCCGCAACAGAGTTATCTCTCAAACTGACCTTAGACCGATATATCCATGCACGCATTCGGCTGAGTGTCCAATGCTTTCCAACAAAGAGGATTGGTGCCATAACGAACTACGCTGGGAAATCCCGCGCCTAGTATCTGAAATTGATGACCGCACAGGTTTTAATAAACATAGAGTGAAATATGCCACACTTATTTTGCAACGTGGAGCTGACTCTGCTGGTGGCAGCCGGATTGTATCAGCACCCAAGAAAAATAAGGTAGGGATTTCGTTCCTCGGCTGCGAAGAGAACGGTCTAAAGCAGGTGCTGATTCCTAAACGGGAGCTAACTCCAAGACTAAGAAAGCTTGCTCTTTGGGACTCCTTCTATGACAGTGTAACATAAATTATTTCCCCTATTTACATCCCCCTAGTGCTCTTCCAAATTAATTTTTTCACGTCTAGCATCACATCGTTGCCCCACCTTGTCACGCTTCTCAGTCG
>CAZKXU010000140.1:0-3747 GCA_964556665.1 uncultured Bdellovibrionales bacterium
CTCGCAATACTCCAGTATTGCTGCGGATTTCCTCCTTCCGAGGCGTGCCAATCTCGGGCAACGCTGCGCGCTATACGTGAAAAAACTTATTTGGCGAAGCACTAGTAATCTGTAAACTAACTGGGACCGCGGGCTTCCAGCCCGCTTGATCGAACTTGCAACGGCGATCAAAAGCTGGCTGGAAGCCCGCGGTCCCAGTGGGTTTTTAGAGTTGCTATAAACGCCAACTGTTTAGATCCGTTTATCAAATTTCATTCCAGCGCATCCAAATAAATAAGAGGTTAATAACTCTCAAGGTGCAAAATGTAACTTTTTGGTTTTACTAAGGTTATTCCAATGCGCGGGTCTCTACGCTTGAGTTTGCTCTGTATTATTATCGCGCTAGTGATTTTATCCGCTAAATGTTCTCAGGCAGAAGCTCGTTATATCATCAAACAGAGGCACAATAAGAATACTCTTTCTAATGTATCTCGAAGAATAGCACGTAAGGAGATTAGATCCGCTTCTCATACTCTGCTTGTTGATGAGGGAGAGGTAGAAAAAAGTGATAATAATGATGGTAGGCTAGGAAGTTCTAAGGAGGAGCTGATTAAAGGCTGCGCCGAACTTATTGCTTCCGGTGAAGCTGAAAGCTGTGAACCTGATCAGCAAGTTTACATAGATGTATTACCGAACGATCCTCTGCTAGGTACACAGTGGGCGATCAGTGATGCTCTCGGTTCGACTGGTGCTAGTATCGCATGGGAGAGCGCTTCTGGCGCAGAGGATGTAGTAGTCGCAATTCTTGATACCGGCATAGATTATAACCATCCTGATCTGGCGGCAAATATCTGGAGTAATCCAGGAGAGATATTAAACAATATTGATGATGATCATAACGGATATGTTGATGATATTCATGGTATAAATCTTTTTGCAAATAACGGGGATCCTCTTGATGACAACGGGCACGGTACACACGTAGCAGGTATTATCGGTGCCAGCGGAAATAACGGACAGGGTGTAGCAGGTCTTCTTTGGAAGGTTAAACTTATAGGCATTAAGTTTTTAGGTGCTGAAGGAGGTGGCAATCTCTTTGATTCTATACGCGGGCTTGATTATTTGGTTGAGCTTAAGAAAAAGTATAATCTTAAACTTGCAGTAAGCAATAATTCCTGGGGTGGAGCCTCATACTCAGGCGCATTAGCAGAGGCTATTCAGCGTGCAAATGATGCCGGTATACTATTTGTAACCTCTGCTGGGAATACCGCACAGGATAATGATGCCGCTCCTGTCTACCCCTCGAGCTATAATCTGCCTGGACTTATTAGTGTAGCCGCCTCCGATCGTGCAGGAAATTTAGCTCCGTTTTCAAGCTATGGTCGATATAGTGTAGATCTAACTGCGCCAGGCGTTGGCATTCTAAGCACAACGCGTGGAGGTGGATATCTGCACATGTCAGGCTCCTCCATGGCAGCTCCGTTTGTAAGCGGAGCACTTGCTTTACTTTACACAGTTAAGCCCAACCTCTCATCATCTGAACTGATTGCAGGTGTATTAAATAGTGGTACGACATTAGCTTCCTTGGATGGGATTGTGCGGACGGGAGCAGTTCTAAATGTTCCAAAGATTTTTGAAACTGTACCGGGAGAGACCTATTCCCGAGATATCGCTGATACTAACCCAAATAATATATCTGGAGCTGCTATACTTAAAATAAATAGAAAGATAGTTAAGGCCGGCAAAAGGTATAGAGTGAGTGTCTTTGGTGGAGCGGAGCTGTACGACCTTAAGATAGTAGCAGGCAACTATAGCTGCTTAGCCGCTACTCTTAAAACTAGTGAAGGAAGTGCCTCTTATAATCTACGGATTCCCAGAGTAAGGCTTAAAAATAAGCTTAAGATTCAGTTGTTCAATACAGAGAATACGATTCTTGCTACCACCACCATTAAGCTAGAGCATGATGAGAAGGTCAGATATAGTTCAGAGGGAAAGATTAAGATAACAACGCAGAGCAGCGCTAAGTGGTGTGAGCATATTGTTAAGTATAGTTATCAGATATAACCGAGTGCTTCGCCAAATGAATTTTTTACTGGGACCGCGAGCTTCCAGCTCGCAACGAAGTAGCATTTAATTCGTTTGCGGGCTGGAAGCCTGCGCTCCCAGTCTTAGAGATGCTTAATGCCGCCTCGAGTATGACCTGTGGTATGCATGCAGGGTAGGAGGGAGAGAGTATTTTTTCAACATTCTTAGCTTTGTTCAAAGCCTCCTCTAAGTGTTGCTCCCAAGTCACGGTTAGGTTAAATCCTAAATACCGTCTAACCCTCTCCTTTATAAATATACCTTTAATGAACTGTAGGAAACATCTCTTTCCCCCAAGATTCAAGGATCTGGTGAGATTAAGAGAGGCTTGTTTTGGATCTAATAGTAATGGTGCAGTTAATTGCGGTAAGATCTCCGCATCCATAAACTCGAGTGTATTAAAGATCTCCGCTTGTACGGCCGCAGAGGATCCGAACAACTTACTCTCCATGAACTGTTCGTCTATATAACGGATAATAGCAGCTGTGTCTTCGACTATCCGTCCCTTATGCTCAATGAGTGGGGTTTCTCCGTAAATTGATAATGGCAGAGCCTTTGGTTCGCCAAACTCCACCTCGATCGCATGAAAGGGGATTTTACAAAACTCAAGAAGGGCTTTAATTTTCAATGATTGAAAGCACAGCCCTGAATAGTATAGCTTTAGCTCAGACATTGGGTTTTCTTTATAGCTGCCTCTGCCGTTGGTTTAACCTTTAAATCTATATTTATATGACCATATCAACGGTGTTGTTGATGGTGGAAAACTAGGTGGCTCTATGTTAGGCTCAGCAACCTAACTATGGCAGATCCAGCATTAAAACTTAATAGCTCTAGCCAACCTGAGCTTTCAGTACTCCAGCGGTCCAAGCTCAAGTATCGCGTTGTTGGGCTGTTGTGGTCAAGTCCGCTAACTGTTTTGTATGTGGCAGCCAGTTTTGTTCTTCTCTGCGCTGGAATTGTCTATTTCATATATAGCAGCATAGATCGCACTTTTCCCTCTATGAGCCCAGGTAGTTATTGGGGACGTATGAGTGGAATTGCCTCAGAGACAGGGGAGAAGACTGCGCGCTTATATATAGAACGCAGTCCGGCCAATTCTCTGTTTATCATGGTTTTGAGTCGTGGTTGGAGTCCGCAGTTGGTTAACTATGACAATCAGATCGTAATTGAATCTCCAGCAGGTGCAATAAGATTTGTCGGCAGGAAGAGGGATGGCGGTTTTGGAGGTGTATTTGAAAATATTACATCCGGTGTGCATGGAGAGTGGGAGGTTAAGGAGATTAAGCCTACTGCTTTTAGTCCACTAACTGAGCGTGATTTAAGATTGTGGTTAATGCTAAGAGCCGAAGCTCAGTCGGTAGGTGATTCAATTGTACAGATGCGTCAGTCGAGTACTGAACAGAAACAGGAGATTTCCAGGCTTACCGAATACATAACGGCTGGCCAGGTGAAGATTGATGGTCTGCGGGTCTTAGGAGAAGCAGAGGAGGAGCTTAGGCAGGAGCAGGAGATTTTGCGAACAAGGCAGATGGATGCACTTGCTGCGCTTCAGCAATTTAAAATCTCTGCAAAAGTCCTTAATAAGGGTCGTTTAGTAGAGTTATCACGTGAATCTTTGGCACGCGAGCAACGTTGGGTTGACTCAATGTTCAGAAGTGCGGCGCAGGAGTATGCAGAACTAGATCA
>CAZKXU010000141.1:0-3649 GCA_964556665.1 uncultured Bdellovibrionales bacterium
TTCAGCTTGGAAGCAGTGTGACTGTCCCGACTCAAGCAGTACTCCTTTCTGCTGCCAAGCGTAATTCAAATGTGAATGTCTTAAGTGCACCTACTATTCTCACTACTGACAATGAAGAGGCTGAGATTGTAGTTGGTCAAAATGTACCGTTTGTATCCAGCATAGCTACAAACGATGACAATCTAAGTAATACATTTAATCAAGTTGATAGACAGGATGTTGGAATAACCTTGCGCCTAACTCCGCAGATAAGCTCAAGCGACTCCGTAAGTCTCAAGATCTTCACCGAGGTATCAAACGTTATTGCAGCCACGGCTAATTCAGAGCTTGGCCCAACCACTACAATCCGCACCAGCGATACTACTGTAATTTCACGTGATGGACAGATGATTGTTATCGGTGGCTTAATGTCCGATGATATTACTCAAGCAGAAACTGGCGTGCCATTCTTGAAAAACATCCCGGTCTTCGGGCATATGTTTAGAGACAGCAACGAAAGTCGGAAGCGTACAAACCTTTTAATTTTCATCACTCCTCGCGTTGTCAAAGATCAGTTTGATGCACGGGATGTAAGCAAAGAACGCTCAGACAGCCTACGAAATGAGATCGAGGAACGAGAAGTCTATCCGGATCGTCATGAAGTCCTTAATAACTCAGCATTTGATCGAGTTAGCGAAACCAAGGAGATAACAAAGAGTAAGCTTGGTACTATCTTACCTCCACAGCAGCCGATCGAGTCATCTGAAATTAGTAAGAGTCTGTCCGAAGAGGCTCCGATTGAACTTAAATTATCACCGAAAGTGCCAAGCGCGGAAAAACCAAAAGCTTCATTAAGCCAGCCTCTCAGGCAGGAGCGATTTATAGTCCTCGTGGCCTCCCAGGTAGATCTGCTCGGTAGTACTAAGTTCCCATTTCCGCTTAGCCCAAAGGGAGAATTAGGCCTAATTATACCATCCGATAGCTCAGCCCAGATCCTAAGCTTTTTTAATCGCGGGGCTCACTTACGTTATAAATTTGATGACAAAGAGATTGAGTTCGCGGTCAAGACCAGCACCGAGTCTAAACCTGAAGCAACTTCCTTACATCCTAGCTTAACTACGGAGTGGCACATTCTTTCACCATATGAAATAATGAACTTGGGTAATGGCCCGTGGCTAAACTAGTTCTTATCCTGACGGAGAGGAACTAAAGTAGTTCCCGGACAGACACTATACTAACGCTTAAAATACTTTTCCCATAATGGCTGACGTAGCAAAAAAAGAGCAGGCACCTGACACAGCTGAACTTAAGCTAATCTCAGAGATGTTAGGTCTTCCTTTTATCGAAAAACTATCAGAGCCCAAGCCACCCCGAGATTTGGCACGCGGCGACTTCGACCGCATCGCCGGTTCATGGGGTAAGCAGTATAATACTGTTCCAGTAGACGAGGTTAACGGTGAGGTAATTGTAGCTACAGCAGATCCATTCAATATTAGCGCTTTTGATCAGCTTAGACTATGTTACGAACGCCCGCTTAAGGTCGTTGTCACTTCCCAGGAGGAGATAACAAAGGCAATAAATGCGATCAAGACAAGCTTAATGAGCGATCGTTCAAATGCTTTGGAATCAGATGGCAGAGAGGATGAGGGAGAGGATTTCGGACAGCTTAAGATCGATGTTACGGACGCAGACGATGACGCCCCAATTATACGTTATATTAATGCCCTGATCTTTAAGGCCAACAACGAGCGCGCATCGGATATACATGTTGAGCCGTATGAAAATAAGCTCAAAGTACGATACCGCATCGACGGTGTTTTACATGATATAGCCACTGAGGATAAGAATTTTCAGGCTGCCATCGTATCACGCATCAAGGTTATGGCAGGTCTAAATATAGCAGAGAAACGGTTGCCACAGGATGGAAGAATTGGACTGAAAATTGCCGGACGTGATGTCGACATAAGAATCTCAACTATCCCTACTCAGTTTGGGGAACGTGTAGTAATGCGTCTACTAGATAAAACAGGTACAGTGTTAGATCTTGAGCAGTTAGGTGTTAGTGGTCACAACTACGACACCTTGGTCAAGCTAATCGGCAAGCCGCATGGAATTATACTAGTTACAGGGCCTACCGGCTCCGGTAAAACAACAACCCTCTATTCCTGTTTAACTAGAATTAACACAACAGATCTTAACATTCTAACAGTAGAGGATCCTATTGAGTATCAGCTTGAGGGAATTGGACAGATGCAGGTTAATCCTAAGATTAACTTTACCTTTGCCAGCGGATTGCGTGCGATCTTACGACAAGACCCGGATGTAGTGATGATTGGAGAAATCCGAGATGCTGAAACTGCCGAGATCGCAATACAATCTTCTTTAACCGGCCACTTAGTACTTTCAACACTACATACCAATGATTCTTCTGGTGCTATTACAAGACTAGTCGATATGGGAGTAGAACCATTCTTAGTAGCTTCGAGCTTACTGGCTGTTTTGGCACAACGCCTTGTTAGAAATCTATGTGTTCGTTGCCGTGCCGAATATGAGATATCGGATGAAGAATTACGCGAACTAGGACTTGATCCGAACACAGTAGTATCTCGAAAAGCTTACCGTCCTGGATCGATAGAATGTCCTCATTGTCAGAACACCGGATACCGTGGCCGCGGCGGCATTCATGAGCTACTTATTATCAATGAAGAGATTCGAAGCCTGATTTTACAGCGCATGGATTCAAATACTATTAAGAATGCGGCTTTAAAATACGGCTTTGAGACATTGCGTATGGATGGAGCTCGCAAAGTATTAGCTGGGTTTACCTCAGTTGAAGAGGTCTTACTCGTTACTCATGAGGAGTTACAGTAAGGAGCAACGCCGCCCAACTTTTATCGGGTTTTTGGCCTAATAAAAAGATTAGAACTGCTTTTTCTAGATGGCTTAAACCCGGCAACAGAGGTATTTGGTTAATGTTCAAGTGCTCTAGGTTATAACTATGCCAGTATACGAATATGTGGCCATAAACAAATCCGGTCGTCAATCTAAGGGCACACTGGATGCAGATAATGTTCGAGTCGCCAAGCAGAAACTTAAGGGCCTCGGCCTATTCCCAACTGATTTACGTGAAAGCCTCGAAGTTGCCAAAAGTGAAAGTCGTGATTTAAAGAGAATGTTTACATCAAACAGAGTCTCTTTAAAAGAACTTGCAATCTGCACAAGACAGTTAGCCACTCTAGTTGGTTCCGGATTTCCGCTCGTTAACGCCCTTAGCGCACTATCTGAGCAGATTGAATCCGATGTACTAAAGCGCATCATGATTGATGTGCGCGAGAAAGTCGAAGAAGGGTCCTCGCTCCATAAGTCCTTAGCCAATTTCCCTAAAGCCTTTCCTCGTTTGTATATTAATATGATAGCGTCTGGAGAGGCCTCTGGTACTTTGGATGCAGCTCTTGAGAATCTTGCTGACTACTTAGAATCACAGCTTGAACTTAGGCGAAAAGTCACATCGGCGCTTTTTTATCCTGCATTAATGCTAGTCTTCTGTTTTTTAGTTGTAGTTGGTCTAGTTGCGTTTGTAGTACCAAGCATAGTTGAAATTTTTAGAAAACAGGGTGCCAAGCTGCCTCTTCCTACTCAGATAGTAATCTTCATCTCAGATACCGTAATA
>CAZKXU010000142.1:0-3547 GCA_964556665.1 uncultured Bdellovibrionales bacterium
TCTGGGGCAACGCTGCGCGCCATACGTGAAAAAACTTATTTGGCGAAGCACTAGGTCTTGTTCTGACGGAGAAGAACTGTTGAGAATGCTAGTAAAATGGCGGATTTTGCAATCCGCTACAGGAATAGATCTATAGCAAGTGACAGAATACCGTACGTTATTTTGTCATTTAGTATAAATCGAATCTTTCATACAAGTAGTTGAAAAGATTCGACCGGCTAGAAAATACTCATTAATATATAGTCCCTTGGCGACCGACAGGGAGTTTCACAGATTCTGTTCGGCCTTCCCAGAGATGTTTTTGCAAAAAAGGTAGTCCCCGGGCAGAATTTAGCTGTTAGGCTGCCTGAGTACTCACCCCTATTGAAATATTCTTAAAAATATGTCCTACTAGACAGGTTAATAACCCCAGGTTGAGTCAGGAATTTGTTTTTGAGTTTCATTGGCCAGCTTTATTTATAAGGAAAATTGTGGGAAAAAAATTGTATGTTGGTAATTTAGCGTTTGCGATAAGCGGAGACAAGCTTGGGGAGATATTCTCTCAGTTCGGTACTGTTGATTCCGCTAACGTCATTATGGACCGTGACACAGGTCGTAGTAAAGGCTTCGGTTTCGTAGAGATGAGTTCAGAGAGTGAAGCTTTGGCGGCCATTGAAGGATTAAATGGCAAAGAGCATGAAGGTCGTGCACTGAACGTATCAGAAGCTCGTCCACAGGCACCTCGTGAAGGCGGCGGTGGCGGCGGATATCGTGGCGGTGGCGGTGGCGGCGGACGCGGTGGTCGTGGTGGCGGACGCGGCGGCGGCGGCGGTGGAAATCGCTGGTAATCAGTAATCTCTTTTCACTAATAGAAGAGAGATGAATAACAAATTGGCCAGGCGTGGCTTATCAGCTGCCCTGGCCATTAGTTTTTGTGGCGCAAAGCATATTTTGAGTATGCTAAAGCTTGATATCTCGTAATAGCTCAGTGGGTAATACGGCAAAGATGAGGTATGAGGTATAAAGTCTAACGTTTACGGTATATCGATCGACGTCGAAATATGACGTTTGACGTTGAACGTTAGACGTACTGAGAGTTTCAATTGGTTATGGTTATTTATAGTGACAGTATACCGAAAGTTTCTAATGCACCCCTCTCAGGCCCGGAGTTGAACCCATCCCTCAGCTCTGCTATAGTTATGCGCTTATAAATATAAATTTCAATATCTAAGAGGATTTATGGCGGTACCTAAGAAACGAACATCAGCTAGAAGACGTGACATGCGTGCGTCTCATCATGCACTTACACCTACACACGCAATTCTTTGTCCAAACTGCGGTGAGCCTGTTTTAAGACATAGGGTTTGCGCTTCATGTGGACAGTACCGCGGACGTAAGGTTTTTGAAGTAGCCCAAGCAAAATAGTCTTGCCTTTTAATGATTGGGCGTACGTGGATATTGCTGTTTGGCTGACACCCTCGGATTTTGCCTAATATAGGCCCATACATGACCACCAATCTTCCGGCATCTATTAGTTCTCTCCCTGTAGCAGTAGATGCGATGGGTGGAGATCTTGGGCCTACAGTAGTGGTAGAAGGTGCACTGATGGCTGCTAAAGAGCTTGGAATAAGTTCTGTAATTGTCGGCATTGAAGATCAGATTCGTACCGCGCTTAGAACTTTTGGCGGGGAGAATAACCAAAAAATATTTGTTCGCCATGCCTCGCAGTGTATAACGATGGAGGACACTCCATCTCTTGCGATTCGAGGGAAAACAGATTCTTCAATTAGAGTTGCATTTGAGCTTGTAAAAAATCGAGAAGCCTCAGCTGTGGTAAGCCCAGGCAATACAGGTGCAATGATGGCAGCAGGCCTTTTCGTGGTCGGAACATTACCTGGTATAGCTCGACCGGCAATAGCAACGTTAATACCTAAAGTAGGAGATCATCCTCCGGCAGTATTATTAGATAGTGGCGCTAATATAGATTGTCATGCTTCGCAGTTAGTTCAGTTTGCCTTGATGGGTGACTATTATGCACGCTCAGCACTTAGCCTGGAGCGACCAAGAGTGGCACTTCTCTCTAACGGCACCGAAATATCAAAGGGCAACGATCTTACTCGTTCTGCAGCGCTAACCTTAAGTGACACCAAGAGTATTAATTTCATCGGATATATTGAAGGCCGTGACATTTGTAAGGATGTAGCGGATGTAGTTGTTTGTGACGGTTTTGTTGGTAATATTGTCTTAAAGTCAATGGAAGGTTCGGTCGAGCTGGTCATGGATTCAATTCGACATCATGTCGAGAAGAATGGGCGTGGAAAGATCGGTATGTGGCTTGCAAAGCCGATGCTTAAGTCTCTTTTTAAAGAGAAGCTTGATCCGTCTTCATATGGTGGAGCACCTTTACTGGGGCTCAGTGAAGTTGGCATAGTTTGTCATGGCGCCTCCAATGCGCGAGCAATAAAGAATGGCATAAGAGTAGGGAAAAAATTTGCGGATGATGCTTTAGTGGCGCGCTTGGCAGCTGCACTTGCGCAGCTTGATATGAAGATTCCTGGTGCTTATGAGGATGGTGTTTGGGATCGTATGGGACAGCGTTTTGAGCGTAGACGTAAGAAAGAAAGCGGGAATGAAGAGAAAGGGGCTTAGTACTCGGCAAGCTATTTTTTACTAACCACAGGCTCCCAGTATGAAAGATTAATAAGGAACTAGTATATGTTTAAAAATCAGGTCGCATTAGTAACAGGTGGTTCACGTGGCATAGGTCGTGCGGTCTCCCTTAAATTGGCAGGACTTGGGGCACATGTTTATGTTAACTACACATCACGTCCAGATGCAGCAGAGGAGACAGTCTCTGCCTGTAAAGCTGTAGGCGGCACTGCTGAAGCAATTGGATTTAATGTTGCAGTTAGTGCGGAAGTAGATAAGGCAGTCGATGCTATCAAAGAAAAGAGCGGTAAACTTGATATTTTAGTAAATAATGCTGGTATCTCTCGGGACGGATTGATCCTCCGTTTTAAAGATGAGGATTGGCTGAGTACGATTAATACTAATTTAAGCGGAGCTTTTTATTGTGCTCGTGCCGCCGCAAAAATTATGATGCGTGCTAAATATGGCCGTATCGTCAACATTAGTTCGGTAACTGGAGAAACTGGCAATGCAGGCCAGGTTGCCTATTCTGCATCAAAGTCCGGGTTGTTCGGATTAACAAAATCTCTAGCCAAGGAGCTTGCTTCTAGAAATATTACTATCAACTCTATTACCCCAGGATTTATTGAAACAGATATGACTGGCGCTTTAGATGATAAGACCAAGGAGTCGATCTTGGGCTCTATACCTCTTGGACGATACGGAAAGCCGGAGGAGGTAGCGGATCTTGTATTATTCTTGGCATCAAGCCAATCCTCATATATTACCGGCCAGGTTATTGGTATTAACGGTGGCATGCATATGTAGAGTTTTTGTCCGTAGGGCATAAAGATGACCGTTCTAGTGGACTCAGTGAAAAATTTAATCCTAAATCCGGCAGTTGCCGGATTTAGGCAACCTAGAAAAAGCAGTTCTAACC
>CAZKXU010000143.1:0-3428 GCA_964556665.1 uncultured Bdellovibrionales bacterium
TGGGGCAACGCTGCGCGCTATACGTGAAAAAACTTATTTGGCGAAGCACTAGTATACCTCACTCTCCTACCTCAAAGCTGCCTTCAAAGTCTTACCTATATCTGCAGGTGATTTAGTAATCTTTACCCCAGCAGCTTCGAGTGCTTTATATTTCGCCTCTGCTGTCCCTGATCCACCACTA
The DNA here is from genome assembly GCA_964556665.1 of uncultured Bdellovibrionales bacterium. Taxonomy (GTDB): domain Bacteria; phylum Bdellovibrionota_C; class UBA2361; order UBA2361; family CAZKXU01; genus CAZKXU01. Next base: position 182 of record CAZKXU010000143.1, read on the forward strand.
ATTATGGCTCCAGCATGTCCCATTCTTCGGCCTGGAGGAGCTGTGGCTCCACAAATAAATGACACAACCGGTTTTTTCATGTTGGCTTTAATCCAAGCTGCTGCTTCCTCTTCCGCAGATCCTCCGATCTCACCCATCATCACTACTGCCTCTGTATCTCCATCAGCATTAAATAGTTTTAAACAGTCAATGAAATTAGTGCCATTAAGAGGATCCCCGCCGATTCCGATACAGGTCGATTGTCCTATCCCTAGCTCAGTTAGCTGAAATACCCCTTCATAAGTCAAAGTACCACTTCTAGAAACCACCCCTACTTTGCCTGGCTTATGTATATGACCAGGCATAATGCCGATCTTGCACTCACCTGGTGTTATAATTCCAGGACAGTTTGGACCGATCAGTCTTGTGCGCTTGCCATGCATAAATGAGTTGACCTTTAACATATCAAGAACTGGGATACCTTCAGTGATGCAGACTACCAGATCAAGATCCGCATCTACCGCCTCCATTATCGCATCTGCTGCATACGGCGCTGGTACATAAATTACAGAGACATTAGCTCCGGTTGCCTGCTTAGCATCAATAACCGTGTCATATAGCGGAATACCTTCAAACTCCTGCCCTTTTTTTCCTGGGCCAACACCTGCAACCATCTGTGTCCCGTAATCACGGCAAGCCTTTGTGTGGAATGAGCCGGCCTTACCGGTCATGCCCTGAGTAAGAACTCTACTACTTTTATTAACTAACACACTCATTTTTTACCCTCCGCCTTAACAGCGCGTACGATCTTCTGCGCTGCATCATCCATAGTATCCGCCGCTGTAATCTTAAGCCCAGATTCCGATAAAATCTTTCTTCCTAACTCAACATTTGTTCCCTGCAGCCGTACAACTAGTGGCACATTGACCGACAACTCCTTAGCGGCCTCAACCACACCATTAGCGATAACATCACACTTCATGATACCACCGAAAATATTGATCAGAATTCCCTTTACCGAGTCATCCGATAGCAATATTTTGAAGGCCTCGGTTACAGTTTCTTTACTTGCTCCGCCACCTACATCCAAGAAGTTGGCAGGCTCACCACCGAATATTTTAATAATATCCATAGTCGCCATAGCCAATCCGGCGCCGTTCACCATACAGCCGATGTTACCATCAAGACCCACATAGCTCAGACCGAACTTCGATGCTCTCAGATCGCGGCTGTCCATCTCATCGTAATCCATATATTTCTTAACGGTAGGATTTCGAAAAAGCGCGTTGTCATCTACCGCACATTTAGCATCCAACATCACGAACTCCCCTTCCTTGGTTAAGACAAGGGGGTTGACCTCCAACATTGCAAGATCGTTCTCAAGAAACATATCGTTTAGCTTAAGAAGAACTTCAGATAGTTTTTTTGTTAGCTCTGTATTAAGCCCCAACTTAAGTCCTAGCTGTAGACACTGAAACTGCTGTATTCCAACCTTCGGATCGATTTTAATGGTAACGATCTTTTCCGGTGTTTTATGAGCGACCTCTTCAATCTCCACTCCGCCTGCTGTCGAGGCGATAATAGAGATACAACGATTTGCACGATCTACTAACATGCTAAGATAGAACTCCTTATCTATGTTACAGCCAGCTTCCACATAGACTTTGTGTACTACCTTACCTTTTGCTCCGGTCTGCGGAGTTACAAGGGTCATGCCCAGTATCTTCTCTGCAAAAGCACGCGCTTCAGCAGAGCTCTTGGCAAGCTTGACACCACCCGCCTTGCCTCTTCCACCTGCATGGACCTGTGCTTTAACTACACAGATACCTCCACCCAAAGCATCGGCAGCAGCTTCAGCTTCCCCAGGGGTATGGCAGATATAACCATCCAGTACAGGCAGCTCATAAAGCGCCATCAGCTCTTTTGATTGGTATTCATGTAGATTCATAGTACTCCTGCAAACTTCTTTAATGACCTAAGGGTAGCTTGACGTCCGACATCTGCGATTGATTCTGTCAGAGGAATCTTCTTCGGACAGGCCTCAACACAGTTCTGCGCGTTACCGCAATCTGCGATACCGCCCTCACCCATAACCGCATCAAGTCGCTCTGCCGATTTATACGATCCGACCGGATGGCTATTAAACAATCTTACCTGGCTAATAATAGCGGCTCCAACGAAATTATTCTCAGCGGTTACCTGTGGGCAAACCTGTAAACAGACACCACAACTCATGCAGGTAGATAGCTTGTATCTAACATCTGCTTCAGCAGGATCCTGCCTTACGCCTGCGCCAAGCGCATAAGATCCATCTATCTCTACCCAGGCTTTGATCTTCTTCAAATTATTGAACATGCGAGAACGATCTACTATCAGATCACGAACTACCGGGAATTTATCCATCGGCTCAACCACGATTGGTTGCTCTAATCGGTCGACCAGTGCGGTACAGCCCTGACGTGCCTTGCCGTTAATAACCATCGAGCATGCGCCACAAACCTCCTCGAGGCAGTTTGACTCCCAAACAATAGGCGGAACTTTCTTGCCTGTGATATCAACAGGATTCTTTCTAATCTCCATAAGAGCAGAAAGAACGTTATGTCCAGCGGCATACGGAATCTCAAAATCCTGCCAGTATGGTAGACTATTTCTATGATCCTGCCGCCTTACTCGGATGCGGATCGAATGCGGCTTAGGTGCTGAATTGGAGTTTTCGTGATGAGACATAGTAAATTAAAAAAATAACCCAAATGACTAACACAGGATATCAGCCACCTGTGCCTCTTCCAGTAAACATAGTTCAGTACTCTGTCACCGGAATCCTGATATCTGAGACCAGAAAACAGGTTACAGATCCTCAGATCCACTCTACGCTGCACGTTTATCTACATTATACACACGCGCACGTGGCGGAATAAAACGAACATCGACCTGCTCGTAACTGAACTCAGGTCCAGCCTTAGTATGCCGTGCTCTGGTAGTCTTTAGCCAGTCCTTATCATTACGCTCTGGAAAATCAGGCTTATAGTGAGCACCTCGGCTCTCATCCCTAAGTAATGCTCCTTTAGCCACTACCTCGGAGAGCATTAACATCCTTCTAAAATGATGGATAAAAAGCAGCTCCTGGTTACAGTTCGTACTCTTTGTAGAGAGGCCTATACCTTTAAAACGTTCCTTAAGATTCCCAATTAGTTCAATTGTTTTCTGAATTTCAGAATTATAACGCACGACTGTGACATTATCCGTCATGCTTTCTCCAAGCTTCTGA
>CAZKXU010000144.1:0-3351 GCA_964556665.1 uncultured Bdellovibrionales bacterium
GTATTTTTAAAATCCGCTATAAATAATCCGAAAGTTACCGAATCTCCCACCATCTCTATTCTGTATTTTCCCGCTGGCTTAATACTTGAAACTACCTCACCTCGAAACCCCTGTTCATTTATGGGATGGGAAACTTTGTCGGCTATCAGGACGCTATTTGGCATTAATTCGAGGGTAAGGTTGTCATACGGTGACCGCCTGTAAGTGTTAGAACTTCCCTCGATTCTGGTGCCAGGAATGCCTTCAAATCCCCAGTAATAGGATGGCCATAAGTGCAAGATTCCCTCGCATAAGAGTAGTGAAAAAATTAGGCTAAGAGATGCGATAACTAGATTTCGCATTGGTGTTTCCTTGCTCTTGAACTTATCCCTTTTACCGTATGCTTCCTTGAGCGCAGCGTCAAAGGATCGCGGTGCGAGCCGGCGCAGCACCGATTAATCAGGACCTCACCATAATCGATGGTCTACATAGGAGCAAGGAAGAGGCTTAATTCTTCGTCGTATATGCCTTAATCGCCGTAGCGCGTGTAGTATCGCTATCTGATTCAGAGCATTCATCAGACGATGCGCATTCAAATCTTGGATCCCAAACCTCAGCTTCGCCGAACGAGTGGATAGTCCAACTTTGATGGGTTACTAGTGGTTTAAAATCTGTAAAAGTCTTAAACAGTTTTGGCTTTTTCTTAAACTTCTTTAGTGCCTTATTGTAAGCTGCTGTGCCTGCGCCGTTATCGATCGAATCCAGGAGATTACCGATAAACACGCCGGAGTCCATAGCCATTGCTGAAACGGCGATCTCACCGGCATTCACAACTGGAAATTTAGTTTTCACTTGCTTTAAAAGATATCTTCCGTAGTGCTTAAGATAGAATTTAGCTAATAATCCTAACAGCTTTGATTTAATAGCAGCAGCCGAAGGAGCCGCAGTTGTTGTTGAGCGACCATAAAGTCCAGATTGTTGATAATTCAAAAATATATACGGATGATAACTAAAAATAATATTACTATCCTTAATCGCTGGTAGCGACGTTAGCTTACTTGGGTCGCCATAAAGAGATTTCACCATTAACAATTTAGTCGGCGCAACGGCTCTAATGGCCTTGATTGTATCTTTTAAGAGCACGTTCCAGGTCTTTACTCCAGAGCCAAGAAGTTCTTTGCGCATTGCTGGTTCATTTAAAAGGTCAAACGCATAGATATTTGCGTTGTCCTTATAGCGCGCCATGATGCGTAACCACATATCAATGTACTCTTGTTGAAGTGAAGCAGTAGCGAACATTTTATAATGTGATGGAGACACGCGTGTTTGAAATCCGCCCGGAGGAGAATAAAGAGCGAATACAACTTTTATATTTTGAGCTGCTAGTCGTTCTAGGACTGGATCGAATTCATCAAAGATCCCTTCCATCATATCAATGTAGTCTTGGCCGGTTACCGAATCCATTAATCCGTCGTTGCCGATTAGGACTCTAACTACATTTACCTCGTACTCGTTTTTTAACTGAGAAATCTCATCATCAGTAATGGTTAAGTCAATCTGAAATCCTCTATATTGAGGAGCTGCTAAGAGGGTTGTTGAAATAAAAATCGAAAGCAGAAGGGAAGTTAACCTAAACATGAGTAACCTTAATTAATATTAAATCTCTAAGCTCTATTGTATTATATCGGCTCTCTTTATTAAAGACCGGGCCCATACCAGGGCTGAATCGGCGCCTTTGATGATTTTCTTAATATTTGGGTGCAAAATACGCTCCACAGTCCAAGGATCTCTTATCTGCCTAAAACCCTAGATATAATGCCCGTTAGTGCTTCGCTTTTTCGTCGCTCGCGCCCCTTGGTTCTAAATGGAATTAAATCGTAGGCTAAAGCTTTTATTTTTTCTTGTGTAGAATTTTCTGCTAGATCATAAAAGCTTTGACCAGGCTCTCCCCAGGCTCGACCTTTTGGAGAATAAGGTATCGTACTAACTTTGAGTTGAGTGGAAAAGAGGTCGCTCTCTAAAAGTAATTTTTTCAGGTCCTCCTCTGTAGTAAGTGCTCCTGTGTGCGCATTACAAACTACACTCCATTTTGAAAGATCAAATTCATCTGAATCGTCTGATTCGCGCTTCAACCGCTTTAGGCAATCCAGTGTCCTCTTGATTGAAAGGCGATCTTCATCAGTTACAAGCAAAACCCTTTGACAGCGCGGAAGGGAAGCAAATGTAGCCAAGCCCCATGAGCGAGCCAGGTCTATTACTATAATTTCAAAGCTAGATTTTAATGCGCTAATAAGTGATTGAATGAATTCACTAGCACTTGGAGCGGTATCTAAAACATTTGCCTTAAAATGAAAGGCCGTATTGTAATCCTCTGGTTGCCCAATTACTGATAAATAACCGTTAAATGTCTCAACTGGCGAGGCAATATCCGTAATGCTAGCTTCTGGAACCTGACCTAACTCAAGATGTTCTGCTGTAGCACCTCGGCGAGAGGTTCCTACTCGTGCCCAGCTTGTGATTTGTGGGTTAACGTCGTCCAAATCAATTAATGCGGTTTTAATTTCATGCCTTGCCCAGCAGGCAGCTAGAGCTACTGCCAAAGTTGTGGTACCTACTCCGCCCTTAAACTGGCACACTCCGATTACATTTCTATTTTTCGTACCAGAGCTCAATGCGATATGATTCTCGCTTTCAATCAAAAAAGAGGCGATTTGATTAAGATCTGAGAAAGAGAAGGTTCGAATTCCGTATTTCTTTGTAACTGCGACGCTTTCGTTCTCATAGACTTCGGGCGAGAGTACTATTGAGATAGGTCCAGAGCTAAAATTTGACCGAATCTGTTCTACGATGTCTTGCAAAACTTCGTGACAGCTTGGTCCTAACAACACTCCGCAAACCGTCCCCCAAACATGACTTCCAATTGCATCGCGCTTGAGTTCAATTACTTCAAGCCCACGAATATCAGCTTGGCGCAGCCCATCAACTGCCCTGGCCAGCAGAGTTGCCTTTTTCTGAGGATCGGATTCGATAACTATGATTTGCATTGCAAATGTTTGCTCATTTTGAGGATAAAATTTCAGACATCACCTGAACTAGGTCCTCAACTGCAAAAGGCTTTTGTAAAAATGCGTCAGCTCCCTGAAGCATTGCCCACTCAGCCGAATCTTCATCGCCGCGTGCACTAACTACTACCACCTTCACTCGATTACTTGAATTTCTTTTTATCTCACGGCAAACCTGAAATCCATCGGCAGTTGGTTTGCCGTCAGGCCCCAATAATATTAAATCTAAAAGCACTATGTCTGGATTATTTGCCTTTACGATTTGTGATGTTCCTTGAGAGATGTCCGAGCAAACTACTGGCTCATGGCC
>CAZKXU010000145.1:0-3347 GCA_964556665.1 uncultured Bdellovibrionales bacterium
GCTATACAGGAGAGCAGCGGATGAAGCCTGATAGAGCATCTGCAAAACTCCTCGGCATTGCCCGCTCTAAGGCAAAAATGTACGAATATGATGTCCCTTTAGAGGATCACATTGAAATCCCCAAAGATCCTGCTGAGCTATTCGTTATAGCAATAGGCTTGCTGGGCGAAGTAGCTGCAAAAATCAATAACGATCTAGTTTTTTCAGATGAAGAGCAGAAAAAATGGCAGAAGCGGCTAATATTCTCTGCTTACTTCTTTGATGCGTTTTTGCAGGCTCATTTGGATGAAGAGCTAGACCCGTACGTTTTGGTGATGGGCTCCGCGTCTTATTATCTTTGTGGGCTTCCTGGAAGTGCCAGTGTTCTTGCTAAAACCGCGTCAGAGAATAGTCTCAATCTTAGCGGGGGAGGCTTAGAGCACTTGCTATTATGGCTTTTACTAGGAAATTTCTCAATGGAGTTGGAAGGTACACCCAACAAAAAACTAAAAGGATTGGCAGGACTAATATCTCAATATTTTTTTACCGGAGAAAATCAGGAAAAGATTGCTCGTGAACTTAAAAAGATACGCCAGAAATCCTATGAATCGGGTAGTCCAAGAGAGTTACTATTATCAGATGTCGTAAGCGCCGTAGTACATAAACGCATCGAAAATTCCACATGGTTTAGTTTACCGAATTATAGCGATCTAGAATTGGACACATGGCAAGATACACTGCAAAAACCTACATTCATTAGAGAGCTATGGCCATCTCAGCACTTACTAGGGGAGTATGGTGTATTCAAAGGGCGATCTGCAGTCGTCCAAATGCCTACAAGTGCGGGAAAGACAAAAGCGGTTGAGTTAATTATCAGGAGCGCGTTTTTGGCTGAACGTACTTCATTGGCAGTCATTGTTGCACCCTTCCGTGCCTTATGCCACGAAATACGAAATGGGCTTTTAGCTGCGTTTCAAGGAGAGGCCGTTAATGTAGATGAGCTTTCTGATACAATACAAACTGACTTTGATATCGCGGCTATTCTTGGGCAGAAGCAAATCATTGTCGTCACTCCTGAGAAGCTAAATTACGTTCTCAGATACACCCCAGAACTGAGTCAAGAAATAGGCGTTCTAATCTTTGATGAGGGGCATCAATTTGATAGCGGAACCCGTGGTGTAACTTACGAGCTATTACTGTCTTCGTTGAAAACAATGCTTCAGGAAGGCACTCAAACTGTACTGATTTCTGCTGTAATTAGCAATGCAGAGGCAGTTAACGAATGGCTAAACGGAGATGAGGGCGTAATAGTTCCCGGCGCTGGGATGCAAACAACCTACCGCACTATCGGCTTTACCAGTTGGCAATATAAGCTGGGACAGGTTCAATTTATTGACGATGAATATCCGTTCTTTGTTCCCAAGGTGATTGAACAATATCCCCTCGATAGAAAGCCTAGAGAAAAACAACGCGTATTTCCTGCAAAGGATGATGGTAAAGCAGTGGCATTGTTTCTTGGACTTAAACTTTGTCACAATGGCAGCGTCGCTATATTTTGTGGAAGAAAAGACAGTGCTTCTGGATTTTGTGAAGACGTGGTCGATCTATATAAGCGAAACCTAGCTATTTCGCCTCCCGCAGAATATTCTGATGCTGATGAAATAGAGCGGTTACATTACTTGCATGTTAGGCATTTTGGTGAAGAAGCATATGTTACCAAATGCACCAAATTAGGTGTTCTTTCGCATCATGGGAATACTCCTCACGGAATCAGGCTGGCTACCGAACACGCATTACAGTGCAATCTTGCTAAATTTGTAATTTGCACTTCCACGCTGGCGCAAGGGGTAAATCTCCCGTTGAAATACCTAATTGTGTCATCAGTTTTTCAGGGCAAAACTGAAATTAAAGTACGAGATTTTCATAATTTGATAGGCCGTGCAGGGCGTGCCGGTATGCATACAGAAGGAAGTATCCTCTTTGCTGATCCAAAATTATTTGATCAGAAAAATAATTGGAAAGAAAGGTGGAGATGGGACTTAGCAACCAAATTGCTCGATAGAGAACAATCTGAAGCCTGCACTAGTAATCTGCTCACTCTCGTTGAAGAGTTTCAATTAAAAAGCGATGATGGGAAACATACACTGAGTGGAAATTTTCTGGATATATTGGTGCTTTCCCTCGAAAATCCTACAAAATTTTCTAAGCTGCCCAAACAACTTGCTGAAAAGCACGCGGGTTATTCTGAAAAAGAAATAGCCGCCCAAATTAATTCTAAAATGAGGATTGTATCAGCAATCGAAAGTTATCTAATGGCTAACTGGCAGGAAAGTGAAGAGGATCTGCATGAGGATGTTTTACATAAATTAGTTAGCAATACCCTAGCTTATTATTTAGCAGAGCCAGATCAGAAAGAGGCCTTGCTAAAGTTGTTCACCATGCTTGCTGAAAATATTCATAAGAAAGCACCTGACCAAGAACGTAAGAGAATTTATGCTAAAACCTTGCAAGGTGTTTTTGATTCGGTCGCTATTGAAAAATGGGTAAGCGAAAACATAGAGGAACTCAGTGAGTGTGAGACTCATGAAGAGCTCCTAGCATGCCTATGGCATTTGATAAAGGCTCATACCACTAATAAAGCATTGCAGAATTGCACCTCGCAGAAAGCGCTAAAGAAAATTGCTAAGGGTTGGATCGCGGGTGATTCGTACGGAGATCTTTTTAATTACTTTGAGCCAGATACAAAAATCGGAAAATTTACCCCTAAGTTAGATCATGTAGTGGATATATGTGAAGATGGGTTGGGATATGACGGTATGCTTATAATTGCAGGAGTTATTGAAATCGCAAATCTACTATCCCCAGAAGCAGAATGGATTGACGAACTACGCATACTGCAAAAGAGACTGAAATACGGATTGTCTAACGAAATCGAAATACGCCTTTATGAGCTTGGATTTGCAGACAGGGTAATTGCTCAAGAAATGAGCAAAGTGATGGATTTCTCAGGAGTAAAGCGTAGCCTATTTAAATCCGCAATTCGTTCCCAAAGAGCTCCTTTCATTGCACTTTTGAATAAGTATCCCGAATATTATTCCAAGCGGTTAGAGAGTTTGGTTGGGGTCCGCTAACCCGCTAAAACCCTGCTTTTATAACGCCGCCCGCCTGGGGACGCCGTGCAGCGCCGTTTAAGGCTACAGGTATAAACGCCCTTGGGCTAGGCGCTCCGACGCCGTGGGATTACCTGCGAAAGCCGCCTTTAGCTTTACTACGCTCGAAAAGGGCTAAAAGCGCATGCAGGCGACGCAGCCTTATTAAACCTTATTATAGGGAGATGATACGAGAAAAATTCTCCGAAAAACCTTATT
>CAZKXU010000146.1:0-3311 GCA_964556665.1 uncultured Bdellovibrionales bacterium
AAAAATTTATGGGTCCGATGATGGAAGAACTTCAGTTCGCATCATACTGCGTAACTGAGCCGGGCTGCGGTTCTGACGTGGCGGGCGTGAAGACTACTGCTAAGAAAGTTGGTGACGAGTATATTATCAACGGTAACAAACAATGGATCACTGGTGCTAAATACGCTAAATGGTTCTATGTACTAGCGGTAACTGATCCTAACGCAGGTCACAAAGGACTTTCAAGCTTTGTAGTGCCAGCAGATCTGCCAGGTGTAACCGTGCAGAAAAAAGAAGATATGATGGGTCAGCGCGCAAGCTCTACTCATGCTGTAAGTTTCGAGAATGTAAAAATTCCAGCAGCGAATCGTCTTGGTGCTGAAGGTGATGGCTTCAAATTCACTATGGGTGCTTTTGATAGAACTCGTCCTACTGTAGCAGCTGGTGCGACCTCTATTATCCGCGCATCATTAGAGAACTCTAAACAGTACGCTATGGAAAGAACTTCTTTTGGTGTGCCAATCGCGATGCACCAAGCTATAAGTTTTATGGTTGCTGACATGGCGATGGATTATGAAGCAGCTAGATTACTTACTTGGAAATCTGCTTGCATGATCGATAGCGGCGTGCGTAATACTAAGTTCGCTAGCTTCGCTAAAGGTTTCGCTGCCGATGCTGCGATGAAACACTCAACTAACGCAGTGCAAATATTCGGTGGTTATGGTTATTCTCGCGAGTATCCTGTTGAAAAATTAATGCGCGACGCGAAGATCTATCAAATCTATGAAGGTACTTCACAGATACAGAGATTGATTATTGCTAAAGAATTGTTCTTGCGTGGAGCTTAAGATTTAGCCTTCGGACTTGATCCTGCTCTTAAGTAGTGGCCTATACCTAGTCCTAGGACAAACTCCTGAACTTTTTCTCTGCTCGTTTCAAGAGTATGAGCGTAGTCCCATAATTCCTCACGTAAAATATCTTCTAGTTCCCCGAGGATAGAACCTATAAGAGCTACTGTCTTCTTATTTTTGTTATTCTTCTCGGCTTCTTTTAGATTTAGTTTTGATAGTACTCTCTCGCGCAAACCATCATACTTAAACCAGCCTCTAAGTAGATTTGAGCATTCACACTCATCAAGCCCTGATATATAAGCTTGAGATTTAAGCCACTCTTCAACCTCGTTTAATTCGTGATATTTACCTTGCTCCATTAAAAACCTCCCGCTATTAAATTCATAATCAACAAAATCATAATTTCCTTTTGTTTTGGATCACTTTCTGCCACCAATAGAGCTAATGCAACAAGTGCATTGTCATTAAATTTACGCTCACCCTTAACATCTAACAAATAATTATTTTTTGCCAAGAATACAATAAATAAAAGAGATGCTATTCGTTTGTTGCCATCAAAGAAGGGGTGGTCTTTTATTATGAAATACAGTAGGTGAGCAGCTTTAGATTCAATGTTGGGGTATAGTTCGTCACGATCAAAAGTTTGATAAATGTTACCCATTACAGCTGCAAACATTTCATCTCTTTCTTTGCCAAAAAGACTTATAAATTTATTGCTTTGAAGCAACTGATTCTTTAAAATAGCAATGGCATTTTGAGCTTCACTATAGTCCAGAGCGAAGATTGGCTTTGACGAATTTTTGGGTTGGATTAATTTATTGTCGTCATATTGCTGCAATAGAGCCCAGGAGCTAGCGTATTTGGTAACTACGTCAAGCAAACCAAGACTTTGATCATTGGTTAGCTCCGTATTAGAAATTACATTTCTGATTAAAGCAACAGCATTCTCAAATTCCTTAAGACCTTTAGTTTGTAATTGCTTCTGGTTGATAGTAAAACCCTGGACGAGGTGTTCACGCAGAATCTTGGTTGCCCAGATCCTAAATTGGATGCCTTCTTTTGATTTAACACGGTAACCAACGGAAATAACGACGTCAAGATTATAAAAATCGAGCTCCCGCGAAATCTCTCTATTACCTTCATTTTGAACTATCCGGAAATTCCGGATAGTTGGAATAGGATCTAATTCTTCTTCGTTATAAACATTCTGTATATGCTCATTTATCGTCCTTACATCCTTCTTAAAGAGTTGAGACATTTGCTTCTGGCTAAGCCAAACCGTGTCATTCTCAAGTTTGACGTCAATAGCAAGTTGCCCGTCCTTAGCCTCATAAATAGCAATATCCAGCTGGTTTGTGTAATCCATGCCAAATTAACCCTTACATATATAATAGCAAGCAGACGGGTGGGGTAAGATTAATTTATACTCATATTTAAGTAAGGGCATTCTGGATTGATTATTGCTAAAGAATTATTCTTGCGCGGGGCTTAAGCTGCGAGAGCTAACTCTTCATTGGCAGGCCTAGTATTAAGAGCAGCCTCAAAGCGCCAACCTCTATTTGTAAGCTGCATAGCTACACCAATTTCTTGTTTTAAAATTTCATTGAGTGCAGCAAAAGTTGCCGGAGCGCCCAATGGTAAATTAGCAATCCCTGTACCCACACCATCTTCAGGTAAAACTATCACTCTAGGTTTTATCGCACGTATTCGCTTAACCATTAGTTCAATACATATCAGGCTTATTTTGCTAACTATTCATATAAATTGGCTCAGGACAAGGCTTTTAGTCCGTAATTTTGACATGCATATATCAGAATTACGCTGCAATTAATAAGTATCACAAATATGCTAAAATCAGCCTTCCGTGCCTGCAGACGCCACTACTACTTATAAACCCCTAATCGGCATGGACATGACTGAGCTAGAAACCCACGTTCTAAGCCTAGGCTTAGAGAAATTCAGAGCTAAGCAAATCTTTAAATGGATATATTCTAAATCAGAGCGTGACCCGACTAAGATGACGGATCTTTCACCGAAGGCACGCGAGTTACTCGCCGCTAATCCTATCGGATCACTGAGCATAGCTAAACATCAGATCAGCCAAGACGGCACTCAGAAATTTTTATTCGCAACTTTGCATGGTGACACTATAGAGTCGGTATTTATGCCGATGACTAATGTACCGCTCAATGAAGACGAGGATCCTAAAACGCGAATCACAGCCTGCATCAGCTCACAAGTTGGTTGCGCGGTGAAATGTCCATTCTGTGCGACGGGTACTGTAGGTTTCAAACGTAATCTAAGTGCTGATGAGATCATAGAGCAAGTTCTATTGATGCAGCATATTACTGGTGAGCGCATCGATAACCTAGTATTCATGGGGCAGGGAGAGCCGCTCAATAACTACGATAATGTGGTCTCTTCGATTAATAAATTTCGTCATCTAGTTGGAATCGGCGTGCGTCATATTACTGTTTCTAC
>CAZKXU010000147.1:0-3227 GCA_964556665.1 uncultured Bdellovibrionales bacterium
TTACGGAAGGACCTATGCTGAAGGTAAGAAGATCGGATGGAGGGATGGGTTTAGAGCGATCTATGCGATTGTGAAGTATAATATATAATCTTTAATTTTAAAGGCCAATTATCTGTAGGGGCATGGCAATCTGCCCCAGGTCCGAGCGGCAGCTCACACAGTTCTCAATTCGGCAATCTATGTCACAAAAAAAAATCCCACTTTGCGTAGATCTTGACGGCACTCTAATTAAGACAGACATGCTTTTCGAATCGCTCTGTTTGTTAATGAGAGAGCGCCCGCTATCTATGTTTTTAGTGCCTCTATGGTTGCTGCGAGGGCGAGCCTTTCTAAAAAAAGCATTAGCAGAAAGGGTTTCGTTAGACCCCAGTATTCTGCCATACCACCAGGATTTTCTAACTTTTTTAAAGGCAGAATCGGAGGCTAAAAGAACAATCGTATTAGCCTCTGCTTCAGATCGAAAGTTTGTGCAATCTGTAGCTGATCATGTTGGTCTCTTTGATGATATTTTAGCAAGTGATGGAAGAAAAAACCTAAAAGGTAAAAAAAAGCTTGCAGCTTTAGTCGATAGGTACGGAGAGGGCGGTTTTGACTATGCAGGAAACGAGACGGCAGATCTTCCAATTTGGGCTAAGGCTAGAAAGAAGTTAGTAGTTGCGCCATCGCTGGGACTGCTGGCAACCGGATTTAAAGCAGACTCTGAGTTTGGAGAGAAGCGCTCTCGAATTAAGGCATTTTTAAAAGCAATCAGAGTCCACCAATGGGTTAAGAACTTTCTTCTTTTTGTGCCGATTTTTATGGCACACAGATATAACGAGGTTGATCTTATCTTGCAGGTGCTGGTCGCTTTTCTTAGTTTTAGTCTTTGTTCTTCCTCCGTATACGTGCTTAATGATCTAGTAGATCTTGAAAACGATCGTGCGCACCATCGTAAGAACTGCCGTCCTTTTGCCTCTGGCGCTCTTCCTATCTCCTTTGGCATGTTGCTAATCCCGATATTACTAATGCTCTCCGTACTACTAGCGTTATTAATTCCGCTAGGGTTTTTAACGACCTTAGCAGTCTATTTCGTTTTAACACTTGCGTATTCACTCTTTTTAAAAAAGATTGCCCTAATAGATATTATGCTACTTGCCTCTCTTTACACCGTGCGCATATTCGCCGGTGGAGAAGCCGCCTCTACGCTAGTATCACAGTGGCTACTTGCGTTCTCTATGTTTTTCTTTCTAAGCTTGGCCTGTGTAAAGCGGTTTTCAGAGCTGCTCCTTACCCGTCGTAAATCACAGAGTAAGGTCAAGGGGCGTGGCTATCTCGATGCTGATCTAGAGTATGTAGCAAACTTCGGGTCAGCATGCGGCTATATCTCCGTGCTTGTGCTCGCGCTGTACATTAACTCGGAGCAGGTGAAAGGGCTTTACAACAATCCGCTCCTTTTCTGGTTTATCTGTCCATTGATTCTTTACTGGATTAGCCGAGTCTGGCTACTTGCGCACCGCGGAGAGATGCACGATGATCCAATAGTCTTTGCGATTGAGGATTGGGTAAGTTATCTAATCGGTGCAATGGCAGTCGGCTTGTTATTGATGGCTATATAAGATGTCCGCATACGAATCATGGGGACGGTATCCCAAAGCAGCGCATACTGAGATTATTGAACCAGCATTTATCACTGAGAGCTTGCGCTCTGGAATAAAGAGCATACTTCCATACGGTCAGGGACGGAGTTATGGAGATGCCTGTTTGAATACCGGTGGGGCATTGCTCTCTACCCGCTGGTTAAATCGTCTAATTGAATTTGATCCCAATACCGGAATTTTACGCTGCGATGCCGGAGTCACTTTAGAGCAGATCCTTGAATTCTCTGTCCCGCGAGGGTTCTTTCTGCCAGTCACGCCAGGTACAAAATATGTTTCTGTAGGTGGTGCCCTAGCAAATGATATACACGGTAAGAATCATCATGTCGCCGGAACATTTGGGCGTCATGTTCTGAGATTTGAGCTGCTGCGATCGGATGGGGGACGCATAGTCTGCTCTCCCAGCTCAAATGCCGATCTTTTTTCAGCGACTATTGGAGGCCTTGGTCTTACAGGGTTAGTAACCTGGGTTGAATTTAAGTTAAGAGCTATCAAGGGCCCTTATATTGATATGGAATCGATTAAGTTCCATAACATCGATGAGTTTTTGAAAATATCCTCTGACTCCGACGAGGACTTTGAGTATACGGTAGCCTGGCTTGACTGCGTTAACAGCAGAGATGGTCGAGGCCTTTTTATGCGTGGAAATCACTCTCCAGAGTCTGCGCGTGGGCGAGTGGATAAGAAAAAATTAGTAGTGCCAATTGATTTTCCAAGCTTTGCGCTTAATTCCATCTCCGTTTCAATTTTTAATCTACTCTACTTTCACAAACAGCGCGCTACACATGTCAAGGCTAGCACGCTCTACGACCCATTCTTCTACCCTTTGGATGCTGTTTTAGGTTGGAATCGGATCTATGGTAAGCGTGGTTTTTTTCAGTTTCAATGTGTCGTGCCTGAGTCTAATAATAATCTAGCTATCAGAGAGGTGCTAAATCTTGTGATTGCTTCCAAGCAGGGGTCTTTCTTGGCTGTCCTAAAAAAATTCGGAGAAATTACATCTCCAGGCATGCTCTCGTTCCCGCGTGCAGGGATCACTCTTGCATTGGATTTTGCAAACCAGGGGGAAAGGACATTGTCGCTGCTAAGAGATCTCGATCTCTTGGTGGCAAAGAGTAATGGTGCAATATATCCAGCTAAGGATGCGACTATGTCAGCTGCATCGTTTAAACAGTATTATCCGCGCTGGGAAGAATTTAGTAAATTTATTGATCCTGCATTTTCATCAAGTTTTTGGAGAAGGGTAAGATGAGGAAAGTCTTAGTTTTGGGAGCTACTTCCGCCATAGCAGAGGCTACGGCTAGATTGTTTGCAGAAAATAAAGATAGGCTCTGCCTTGTGGCGCGAGATTTAGAAAAGCTTAAGGCTGTAGAAGCTGATCTAAGAACTAGGGGGGCTTCCAGTGTTACTCTGATTAACGCCGATCTAAATGACACTGATCGACATGCTGCCATAATCACAGAAGCAGAAAAATCAATGGAAGGGATTGATACGGTTCTATTAGCCTACGGAGTGCTTCCCGATCAGAAGTTGTGCCAGGAAAATTTTGAGGAAGCTTCTCAATCTATAAGGACAAATTTTTTAAGTGCAGCC
>CAZKXU010000148.1:0-3198 GCA_964556665.1 uncultured Bdellovibrionales bacterium
GTGACAAGGTGGGGCAACGATGTGATGCTAGACGTGAAAAAACTTATTTGGAGGTCTAGCACAGTGTAAACTAAGTTTTGCTAACTGGGACCGCGGGCATCTTGCCCGCAAACGAATTAGTTGCCACTACATAGCGGGCTGGAAGCCCGCGGTCCCAGTGGGGGAGAAATATACTACTAAGACCAGCCCACATTTCTCATACTTCGTATGAGAAATAAGCCTTTCGGGCTTCGACTTCGGCAAATTCCGTTGCCTTCGCTCCCTTCGACAAGCTCAGGGGAAGCCGGTATCTTACTCATTCCCTGCCCGCGCCAGCTCTGCCTCATCATGCTTTTTTTTACCACTCTTTGCTGTCTTTCTTTCTATGACCTCCTCTTTCTCCGGCTTAGGTGTAATCACTGCAACAGGTCCAATTCCAAGCGAGGTCAATATTGCCTCCCTAATCTCTCGTGTCATCTCAGGATTCTGTTTTAGAAATGTCTTAGCACCTTCTCTCCCCTGTCCGATTCTTTCCCCTTTAAAGGAGTACCAGGCACCTGCCTTTTCAACTATCCCCTTCTCTGCACCAATATCAAGGATCTCACCGATCTGACTAATACCTTCATTGAAGATCACATCAAACTCAGCTTCTCTAAATGGCGGAGCTACCTTATTTTTAACCACCTTTACCCTAACTCGATTTCCGATCACCGTCTCATTCTCCTTAATAGCTCCGATACGGCGAATATCCAGCCTAACTGAGGCGTAGAACTTAAGTGCATTTCCTCCGGCTGTAGTCTCTGGTGATCCGAACATCACTCCGATCTTCATCCTTATCTGATTGATGAAAAGAATTGCACACTTAGATTTTGAAGAGATCGCTGTAAGCTTTCGTAACGCCTTACTCATCAACCTAGCCTGCATTCCAGGCTGCTGATCTCCCATCTCACCATCTATCTCCGCGCGCGGTACAAGTGCCGCAACTGAATCTATAACTACCAGATCTACTGACCCTGAATGAATCAATGCCTCACAGATCTCCAAAGCCTGCTCGCCACTATCGGGCTGACTGACTAGAAGTGTCTTAGTATCAACTCCTAATTGTTTAGCATAATTCACATCAAGCGCATGCTCAGCGTCGATAAATACGACAGTTCCTCCACGACGCTGCACCTCTGCTGCCATATGCAGAGCCAATGTAGTTTTCCCGGAGGATTCAGGTCCATACACCTCAACTATCCTCCCTCTTGGAACCCCACCAATACCAAGTGCTATATCTAAACCTAAGCTACCGCTTGGAATCCCCTCTACTTTCTCAACCAAGCCCTCCCCAAGCTGCATGATCGCGCCCTTCCCATATCTGCGCTCAAGCTCAGTAATTGCTGAATTAAGTGATTTATCCTTATTTATGCTCTCTTCCATTGTATTATCCTTATGAAACTAAAATTTATTTAAACACCTCTCAATGAAGCTCCCGCATCACTCCGATCACCTTGCCCTGGATCGCCACACCATCAAGTGTGATCGGCTTCATCGCTGAATTAGCAGGTATCAACATCACCTTACCATTACGTAGTCGCCGAAAGGTCTTTAAAGTTGCCGAGCCATCTTCTAGAAGTGCAACTATGATGTCGTTATCATTGGCATTCTCCTGTTTTCTAACTACTACGATATCACGGTCGCAGATATGTGCCTCGATCATAGATTCTCCGCTTACCTCTAAGCAGAAGACCTCCCCACGCCCGTTTATCATTGCTGAAGGAACATCTATCATAGTTCGGTTCTCGATAGCTTCAATAGGGATACCTGCCGCTATTACGCCGACTAACGGAACGGATGTAGGTCCAAGTTCAGGCTTTGTCGTTTCAACAAGTTCAATCATTCCGGAATCACCACGCTTGATAAATCCTTTATCTTCAAGCCGCTCCAGATGAAAGTGCGCTGTTGAAACCGACTTAACACCGATATGCTCTGCAATATCTTTTAATGTAGGTGCAAAGCCTTTGTCTGCGATAAAATTTCTGAGGTATTCCAATGTTTGCCGCTGTACTGGCGCAAGCGTACTAGATCGGTATTTTACATTACGTGCCGGCACTTTCATTCTATTTCTCCTTTAAATTCAATAGGTTATATGCTCAGTCCCTATCTACAACTTTAATATATAGAATAACTATAGAAACTGCAAGATTATTTTTCTACTTCCTTACATTTCGCTAATGATTTCTCGTATTTTTGCAACTTGCCGATTATATTAATATTTTGACTTGAGAATGCGCTCACTTTTCAGCCTGATTGATCCGATCTACTAAATAGGTCGCAGCATCCCCCCCCCATCTGCAGACTCCACCCCAGTTATAATGATGCCCTGTTTAAGTTTACTTATGAGCTTTAAGCCACGTCCACCTCTTACGCCTAACGACGGACTCCCGACAGAACGCAGCTCGGTGCGGCTACTCGTCGTGGACGAAAGCTCCTCATATTATGATCAGATAAAGGAGTATGCAGAGGTTTACAGTCACCAGATTGAGCTAGTAGTTGCTCACGCCGAATCAGCAAGCAGCGCCATTGAGGAGCTAAGAAAGTTCAAGCCTTCGGTTGTCTTAGTTGACATGCATATCCCTGACATGAATGGATTAGATCTTATTGATCGTTGTAAAGATGAGATTCAAGCTGTGGTAGTTACTAGCCAGACACCATCTAAAGAGATTGAAACCTCAGCTTTGCAGCATGGCGCAAAAGCCTATGTCTCAAAGGGCGAGGCGCCGGAGGATTTTGAAAACCTAATCGAGACATTGACAAGATATGCACATATAGTCCGGACGGAGCAGCACTAAGCAGAATAAAGTTACTCTAAACCATTACAATCCACGCACGACTAATAACTTCAACTGCTTGTGTTAAAGTCTTGATGAAAGAGTGGGACAGCTCACAATGAAGAGAAAAGAGCACAACACCCAATAATCATCTACGTAATTTTTATACAGCTTCTAAGAGTTTTTCGTATATAATCAACGGGTGTCCAGCTTTTCACCCAGCTTTTCAAACCCAAATTACTATTAAAGTGCCCCATCACCCGTATTCAAACCAATTTCTGGGCTTAAATGAACACGGCGAGCTGATTGGGCAACCACCTTCGCCAGATTCAAAGCTAGTGCTCCTCCAACTAAGTTTTTTCACGTATAGCGCGCAGCGTTGCCCCACCTTGTCACGCTTCTCAGT
>CAZKXU010000149.1:0-3100 GCA_964556665.1 uncultured Bdellovibrionales bacterium
TCTACCTTCGTACAGTCACATTTCTTACCTGTGGAGCTGTGGGAATGCGTTTTACTAAATTTATAGCGGCTGACGCGATGGCTGCTCTAATTAGTGTTCCAATAATGATGGGAATTGGATATTTCTTTTCTGAGCATTATCAACTAATTCTAAACCTACTGAAACGAGCAGAGTGGCTTGTAGCTATAGCCATCCTAATTATGGCATGGATCTATTATCGTCATAAACGTAAACTTAGGAGGGATGCTGAGGAGTAGATCATGACAACAGATGCACAGCATAATTATTCTAGCTCTCTGCTAAAATGCCTATTTGCAGCTACGTTATTTCTAAGCAGTTTCTTACTTTTTCAAATTCAACCAATTGTCAGTAAAATTATATTGCCGTGGTTTGGAGGCACTCCTTCGGTCTGGACCACGGCTTTACTGTTTTTCCAATTATGGCTTCTATTGGGGTACTTTTACTCTTACATTTTTATAGTAAGACTACCAACAAAGCTTCAGAATATTATTCATATCACTCTTTTAATACTAACTATTATATGCTTAAAGCAGCTCCCTACCCCAGGACACTCTACACTTTTGGAAGCACCGATTACCAATATACTTATTATACTAACAAGTTCAGTTGGTCTTCCTTATTTTGTGCTGTGCTCAACCTCTCCGCTCATTCAGGCCTGGTATAGTGAAATGTTTAAGAGCGTCATACCGTATAGACTCTTTGCTCTCTCGAATTTTGCATCTTTATTAGCTCTCTTAACCTACCCGTTTATTTTTGAACCACTACTTGATACCACACAGCAGCTCGCGATCTGGAACGGTGGATTTGTGATATTTGCGATCTTGCTAATATCTATCTCCGTTTTTAGAGCAATAAACACTCGCTCTTTTAGAGCCAGCAAAACACAAAAATCGACTCTTTCGGTAACAGATCGGCCAATTTGGTGCTCACTATCATTCTGTGGATCCACCTTACTTTTAGCTTTTACTAACCAGCTCTGTCGCGATATTGCTGTAATTCCCTTCCTCTGGATTGCTCCACTCGCTGTTTATCTAATATCATTTATAATTGCATTTGAGTTCGAACGCTTCTATCAGAGATCCCTCTATATGAATCTTGGGATTATAACTATTTTCTTACTTTTGTTAAATTTTATTAGCAGTATCAAGCTGGATTTATTGCAGATGATCGCCTTAAGTTTGCTTGCCTTTTATCTGGGTTGCATGCTCTGTCATGGCGAGCTTGCTAAACTTAAGCCTGCGGCAGATCGACTCACAGAATACTATCTGATAATCGCTCTTGGAGGTGCGCTAGGAGGGATATTTAATGCCATTCTTGCTCCTCTCCTCTTTACCTCTTATGCTGAACTACCGATCGGTATGGAGATACTGTTATTTATACTAATATTACTCGTAAGAAGGGAGAATTATCAATTTGTAATACTACGCCGGTTCGGTTCAGCATTAGGAATATTTGCCAGCATCTGTATTATTCTGACTCCTTTTCTCGCAGGCAAACTCGGAGCTCCCATGTTGGCCGCATCCCGAAATTTTTTTGGCATCTTAAGAGTTACAGAGAATGCGCCAGGAGATCCTTTAACACACAATGTACAGATGATTCATGGCGGAACAGTGCACGGTGTGCAGTTCGTAGATCCTACACGTCGCAATCTTCCAGGTACGTACTATTCAAAAAATAGCGGTGCCGGACTTACGCTTACTAGATTCAAGCTCGATCAAAAGCGCAACATCGGAATAGTGGGATTAGGCGCCGGGACCCTGGCCTTATACGGGCGTGAAGGCGATAAAATCAAATATTACGAGATCAACCCTGATGTTGAGCCGATGGCGCATCGATTCTTTACCTACATATCTGAGTCTAAGGCGGATGTTGAAGTTGTCTTGGGAGACGGAAGACTTGCACTAAATGCAGAGGAAAATAATAAGTTTGATATCTTAATACTAGATGCTTTTAATAGTGATTCAATTCCGGTACATCTTCTTACCAAAGAGGCATTTGATATATACAAACGCCATCTAAATCCAGATGGCGTATATGTAGTACACATTAGCAACCGTTATCTAGACCTAAGCGGCGTTGTCTATGCGCTTTCAAAATATCTCGAGCTTGATCTTATTGCTATTGAAACTGATGAAGATCCGGCCTTGCAGATCTATAACTCGCTTTTTCTAATACTGACCTCAAATACCAATTTTCTAAACGATCCGGAGATTAAAGAGCACACAATAAAATTTACACCACCAGCGGACAAGATTCTTCTTTGGATGGATAACTATAGCAATCTCTTTGGGTTATTAAAGTAGGCTTTGATCTGCTATAGCAAGTGACAGAATACCGTAGCGTTATTCTGTCACTTGCTATAGCCTGGCCATGGATGGCCAGCCGAGCCGCAGGCTCGGACAAAATAACGCTTCGTTATTTTGTCATTCACTATAGACGTGAAAAAACTCATATGGAGGTCTAGTGAAAGGATTCCCCAACATCACCTAGCAGAAGATTTCTCAATGCCATGCCCATAGCTGCGCGCAGTGACTCGGCAGTTGATTCTATCGGTCCTAACGGGGATTTGATAATTGTTTTATAACAAAGTGCTTTTTCTGAGAGCTCTAATCCAGCATGAAAAAGTATCGACTGTCGCGCCTCAAATTGAAATACTATCTGCTCCACGGTTGGCAGCCAGAGATATGCAGAACGTAGTTGACTTGGTGTTAACCCTTGAGAATCTACCAGCACCGAAACCTGATCACGCACCTTACGATTGGAGATCTCGTCTCCAATCTCGGGCTGCCATACTAGTCCGGCAAGCTCTAAATCCTGTGCTATGTCTAAGAATGGATCCATTTTTAATTCACTCTATATTTTATATCGTATATTCAACTAGATAGCTTAATACACTGCTACATCCTACATATAAAATTATGATGCTCAGCACAAAAACTGTGATAATTCAAAGTGTTATAATTGGAATACTTATTCTAGAAGAATCAGCGGCCTGAGCAGTTGGAGGATTATGAGAAACGTCATAAGCACTAGTGCTCCTCCAAATAAGTTTTTTCACGTCTAGCATCACATCGTTGCC
>CAZKXU010000150.1:0-2848 GCA_964556665.1 uncultured Bdellovibrionales bacterium
GACTTGAAAAACTTGGTGTTGTGGCAGGTCTTGATGCTTTTACGGCTGCAGCTATAGCAGCGCCGATCACAAGTAAATTGTTTGAGCCCGTAGCGACGACGACTTGGACAGGACAAGTACCTGCCAGCACAACAGAGTCGGCAACCATATCTGGCGAGTACTTTCATGATAAAGCAACGGGAAGAGATGTTTACTTTCCAGCGCCCGGCACCACTCAACGAACTTTCTTCGACACAGCCCTATCTTTTCTGAGAAACAACTTACCTATTATGGCGGCGGTGGGGGCAAGTGCTTACTATGCTTCCAATGCTAAGTCCGTTGCTTCTGGCGCGTCGCAAGTTCCAGCTACAACGACGGAGACTCCTATCCCACAGGGAGCCACGGCAGTTAATTATACGGATTACGCAACAGGCGCAGCGAAGGCCGGGTATCAAGTCGGATCGGGATCAAATTACATTGTTTACGATAAGTTATCAGGTCTTGCTGTTAAGCGCGTCTCAAATGGGGTGATCGAAGAGGGTATATTTGAAAGTGTTATGGTACGAAATGAGGACGGTAGTTTCGATTTGAGCACTAAGAAGCCTTCGTATTTATCCAAGGGCAAGCTTCAATACACCACTGAACAAAATGGTAAAGCTACATTTGTGATCGTTGATAAAAAAGTTTACGAGATAAAGATAGATGCTCCAGCACCAGATATTATTTTAAGTCCGGGAACTACGAAGGATGCGACAAATAAAATTCTGAATGGGGTCGTTGAGATCGCCAAGATCGGGTTGAAGTTGACGGTTACGAATGGGTCGGTGACTAAATCGTCTGGTGGGCAGCAGGGGTCGGAAGAGCTTAGAAAGAAAGTAACTAATGCGTTTATTTTTGGAAATGGATTCGAGAACGAGAGGAGGCCGGAAGACACTCCCGACCCCCTGATTGAATCATATGTGCTTGATCTTGAGGGCAGAGCGATAGCTGATCCAAAAATTGTGGATCCGACTAGAAAGATAATGCTGTATCTTTATGAGATGACAAAGATGATAGCAAACGGAATTGATTGGCTGGGTGACTTTAAGACATTAGAATCGCAATTTGTCCTGACGTTGCTTGAGGGTCCTACCGCGCCATTGTTTGATATTCTTAACAATGATAACATAGTGTCAAAGTTTCCTGAGCCCATGAGGTCATATTGCGCTCAGCTTAAAATATTTTTATCTCAGTACCTAGGCATTGGAAATAATTTGGTTGATGAAGTTATTCAAGAACTTGATTCCAAAGGCCCAATAGAGGATGGAATAGCGTTTGTTCACTCAGGCGCAACAGCGCCGCTTCTTTCCGCTCTTAAAGTTAAGCCTTATGATATTAATACCGTTCTAATTTTTGAGGGCCCTCACCCAAATTACAGTGATAATATTAGCAATCCGAACTTACATCGAGTTATACACGTGATGGGTAGTAATCATGGCCCAGTGAACAGTATTTTAGAGGGAGACTCCATGGTGCCTTTTTTGAATTACGCTCATTTTAGAAACACAGCTTATTCAAGCTTCGAGAATATCAATATAGAAATAAAAGGAGCCTTTCATAACGATTATTCATATAATCCGGCCGATTACGCTGACCACACTCTCTGGGACGCAAAGATGGCTGAACGCCAAAAAATTAATAGAAGGACAAATCTATTTATGAGGGATTTGTATCAGGCGATTTTAGAGGATCAAACAGAGCCAAAAAGACTCGAAAGATTTTTTGACAACTTGAAGGCAGTTGGCGCTGCAACGGTAGTTGGAGGTATTATTAAAATCAATCCAGATTTCTTAAGGGACGTGGTCGCGTCGTGATTAGAAAAATTTTATTAGTCATTGTTCTGGTAGTCTTGCTAATTGTCGGAACTTTTTTCTTGGTAAACTCATGCAAAGAGTCAACGTTAAGAAATAGTTCTAACCCAAAAGATATGAGCGGTGAGTATAGAAGTGAGTCAAAAAATCGGAACCTAGAAATTAGTAGCGATGAGGATAGCTATAGAAAGACTGTAGCTAATCTAAACGAGGGGTGGGCTAATGCTAGATTAGGAAATGCCCATATTAGGGAGGGACGGTATAACGAAGGTATTGAGGCTTATAAGAAAGCTTATGATGTTGACCCAGGAAACAGAGTGTATATGGGTGACTTGCTTGTTGAGGCCTATGAAAAAGCCGGTAGATACGACGAGGCTATATCATTAACGGATGAAATATTGAACTCGCAACGTTTGGTCGCATATGGAATAAACAAGTTTAGCGCAATTCGTACTCGCCTCATCGCCGCCAAGAATGCCTCTCAAGAATGATTGTGCGCATACCGGACGCAGTCCCGCAGGGAGGTATTAAATGAGGTTTAAGCCAAGATCATGCCCAGAGCAAAACGCAGCATAAGCCCAACAGGTGTTTATCATTGGATCTGCAGGGGTATCCACAAAAAAGATCTTTTTCATAAGTCAGCCGACTTTGAGCAGTTCAAAAATCTCATTAAAGAATATTCCAAGCTGTATGATATTCAGATCATACATTACTGCCTCATGACGAATCACGTCCATCTATTGATTCATAGTGAGTCTATGGATCAAATGTCCAAATTCTCCCAGATTGTCCAGCGGCGCTACGCTTATTATTATTGTGGAAAGTACAAATGGATCGGCAATGTCTTCCAAAGGGGCTTCAGAAGCCAGCCTATAGATAAAGACGCCTATCTATTGGAATGCGGCCGCTATATTGAACGAAATCCGCTCAAGGCAAAGCTCGTCCCGCATCCAGCTGATTACCCATATTCAAGTTTCCATTATTATGGTTGTGGTAAAGAAGATGATATGATCACACCA
>CAZKXU010000151.1:0-2828 GCA_964556665.1 uncultured Bdellovibrionales bacterium
GGTCAAAATCCGACAGACAAAATAACGCTTCGTTATTTTGTCATTCACTATAGTACATTTATGCAGATACTACTATCTGCAAGTCCTTGATTGCCTGAACTAATCAGGGTAAACTTCGTAGCCCATGCAGGCAGTAGTTACACCATCTAGTTTTGGACCATGTTCAGCCTTCATAATGGCTTGGCAGTATCGTCGTCTGATTGCACGTTTAGCATGGCGGGAGATAGAGAGCCGCTACCGAGGATCTTTATTCGGTCTATTTTGGGCAATAGCGGTACCACTACTGATGCTTGCAGTATATACATTTGTTTTTTCAGTAGTCTTCGAGGCACGTTGGGATCGTGCCCTTCAGAGTAAAGTAGATTTCGCTATTATTCTATTTGCCGGGTTGATCGTATTTGGATTTTTTACGGAATGCCTTAACCGTTCACCTGGTTTAATGCTTGAAAACCCAGCCTACATAAAAAAAGTAGTTTTCCCTCTTGAGATCATGCCTTGGGTAAGTATTGTAGTCGCGTTATTTAATGCAGCTGTTAGTCTTATAATCTTATTACTCTTGCAGTTGTATGTGCACGGACTACCTCCACTAAGCGCTTTTCTTGCACCGCTTATTTTCTTGCCTCTAATATTTTTAACCTTTGGTATCGTCTCTATTCTCTCTTCGCTTGGGGTTTATCTCCGCGATATCAGATATATAGTTGGAATACTAACTACAATAATTATGTTTCTAAGCCCTGTTTTTTATCCACTTAGTGCCATACCGCAGAAACTTCAACTTTGGATATATTTAAATCCACTCACGACAGAGCTTGAGTTCTTTAGAAAAGTCCTTTTTACCGGAGGACTTAATGAGAGAGAGTGGCTTTTATTTTCAGTCTATTCACTGGCCACCTGGTTAGTTGCTTGGGCTGGTTATTGGTGGTTAGTTAAGACGAAAAAAGGATTTGCGGATGTGTTATGATTATCGCCTCGGTTTTCAGGAGAGTTGATGGAAGAGAATAGTGCAAGCTCTCTTGGTGAGGTAGTTATCGCAGCTCAGGGAGTCGGCAAGAGCTATCATATTTTTAAGAAACCAGCTGATAGGCTAAAGCAGATGCTATGGCGTGGGCGGAGACGGTTTTATGAGGAATATTGGTCATTGCAAGGTATCTCCTTTCAGGTAAGGAAAGGAGAAGCGGTTGGGATAATAGGTCGAAATGGTGCGGGAAAATCTACTCTACTTCAGTTAATTTGTGGAACCTTGCAGCCAAGTTGCGGTGTTTTAAAAGTAGAAGGGCGGATAGCAGCGCTATTAGAGCTGGGTGCCGGGTTTAATCCTGAGTTTACGGGGCGGGAGAATGTTTACCTAGCAGCTTCCGTACTTGGACTATCAGTCGATGAGATTAGTGCACGATATAATTCAATTATTGAATTTGCAGGCATCGGAGATTTTATCGAACAGCCAGTAAAGCTCTACTCGAGCGGCATGTATGCGCGGCTTGCATTTGCTGTAGCAGCGCATGTTGATGCGGATATATTAATTATAGATGAAATTTTGGCCGTTGGTGATGCTTCGTTCACGCAAAAGTGCATGCGCTACATCCGTGATTTCAGAAAGCGAGGCACTCTCTTTTTTGTTTCGCATGATACTTCCTCTGTGGTTAGTTTATGTGATCGTGCTATATGGCTTGATGCTGGCGGATTGCGCGAGATAGGAGTTGCTAAAGATGTATGTCATAACTACATTGCTTCAGTAAGTAGTGAGAAGGACAACGTTAATGCCTTTCGCATTGGTGGAAGTAGGAAGGCTCCCTCAGACGCACGACAGCTAGAGGATCATCGTAGGGAGCTGTTAAAGTCTTCACAGCATCGCAACCAGGTAGAAATCTTTGATTTTGATCCTGACGCACCTTGGTTTGGACTACGGCAAGCCTCTGTAAAAAATGTATGGATTGAGGATCTTAACGGCAATCGTCCAGCAGTCTTAGAAGGTGGAGAGGAGATCGAATTAAAAGTTGAGTGTGTGGTACATTGCGCTATGCAGCAGCCAATTGTCGGATTCTTTGTAAAGAACAAGTTAGGACAATATCTTTTTGGAGACAACACATACTTAACCCATAGGGAGAGGGACCTTGGTTTAGACTCTAACCAGAATTTTAAGGTTAGCTTTAGATTTCAACTGCCTTATCTGCCGAGCGGAGATTATTCTGTTCTTGTAGCAGTTGCAGAGGGCACACAGGATCAGCACAAACACCACCATTGGGTAGACGATGCCCTTTTCTTCAAGGTGCATGCTAGTCATGTGACACGTGGTATGGTAGGTATTCCAATGCATAATATTAAGTTTGAGAAGTGCGAGATTGAAACGGCTCAGGTTATGGAGAAAACGGCGTAAATGGAGAGCAAACAGTATCAGCGTACCTTAGATCTAAACAGTGGCAGCTCCCTATCTAAGCTGTTGTCATGGATAAGACCTGGCTCGAAAGTATTTGAGGCCGGACCTGCCACCGGCTATATGACACGTTACCTAAAAGAGGTTTTGCGCTGCGAAGTCTATTGTGTAGAACTTAGCAGTGATGCTGCTATGCAGGCCTCCCCCTATTGCAAGGAGATGATTGTAGGTGATATCGAACAGATTGACCTAACTGAAACATTTCAGAAAAACAGCTTTGACTATATTATTTTTGCAGATGTTTTGGAGCACCTAAAAGATCCTTGGGCCGTACTGCGGCAAGCAAGGGAGCTGCTAAATGAACATGGAGAATGTCTCGCCTCGATCCCAAATATCGGATTCTCAGGCTTGGTCTTGGAATTGATGCGAGGAAGTGTTGAGTATAGAGATGAGGGAT
>CAZKXU010000152.1:0-2815 GCA_964556665.1 uncultured Bdellovibrionales bacterium
TGGGGCAACGCTGCGCGCTATACGTGAAAAAACTTATTTGGCGAAGCACTAGTAGAAAATCACAGATCCTCAACTCCGCTAACGATTCGCACAGCTATCTCCATCTGATTTGCAGCTTCTATAAACTCTGCCTGTTTTAGAATAAAGCAATTCCCCTTTTCAAGAACTAATGCAGCTGCAGCAGCTGTGGACATAGACTCCAGCGTTTGAACACCAACTGTAGGCAGATCAAACCTCAGATCCTGGCTTGGCTTTGAAAACTTTATTACTACAGCTCCAGGGCCACCTAAGATACCGGCACGTCGAATTGCAGCATCGGTGCCTTCTACGGCCTCGACTGCGATAACTGTTCCACGATTTACCACGATCGTTTGTCCTATATCTGCCGCTCCTATTAGACGTGCTGCTTTTATACCGATCTCAGCATCTCGACACTGCATAGCATCCAATTTGCGTTTGGTAAGAGTTCCTTCTAATTCAAGCGATTCCCTTAAAAATTTTGCTGCTGAAAACACCTCCATACCGCTGCGCTCGAATTCAGCTGCTACCGCGCGCAGAACTCTATCATCGCTATGCGTATGCAAGGTAGATAGAATCTTTACTGCTGTAAAATCCAGCTTCAGATCACCGAATAAGGAGACTCTATTCAGACCGCCTGCAAAAGTTACCTGCTTGACACCTGCTTTACGAAGATTATTTATGACCTTACCTATCTCACCGGCCTTTACCCAATAACACTGCTCGACAAAACTCTCTATCTGTCGATCTGTTTCACCATGGTGTGCAATAACTATGAGTGGAATATTCTTTAACTTTGCAGTCTTAGCAAATTCTAATGGTAGATCGCCGTTGCCTGCGACTAGCCCGATGGGGGATCCTTGATTAGTCACCATCACTGTCAATTCCGGTTTTTCTCCTAGGAAAAGTAACGCCACGTTTCGACTCAGTGATGAACTTAAGCAGCTGCTCTCCAGGCGCAAACCCCTTTACTGCCTCCTGTGATTTTTCTAACTTTTCCGTGATTGTTCCTGGAGAGAGGAAGAGCTGACGGTAAAGCTTCTGTAATCTCTGCTGCTGCTCTGCATTTATACCTTTTCTCTCTAATCCGACCTTATTCAGACCTACTAATCCTGCTCGATCTCCCTGAACAATACAAAAGGGTGGGACATCTTTGATAATCATTGAACCACCACCAACAAAGGCCAAGTCACCGAGTCTAACAAACTGATGAATACCGGAAAGTCCTCCAACATTTACATAATTACCAACAGTAACGTGTCCGGAGAGCCCAACTGAATTAGCAAAAATATTGCCATCACCGATAATAGAATCGTGTCCGACATGGCTATTAGCCATGAAGAGATTGCGGCTACCTATACGAGTTATCATGCCGCCGGGAGCCGTTCCAGGCTGTAGAGTAACATACTCCCTAATGATGTTCTGATCACCGATCTCTAATATACTATCCTCACCTTTGTATTTTAGATCCTGTGGAGCTGCTCCGATCGATGCGAACTGGAATATCTGATTATTATCACCTATTTTGGTATTACCTTCCAAAACAACATGTGCGTGTACTAGATTATTTCGTCCAAGTATAACCTTTGCGCCAATGACTGCATACGGCCCAACAGAGCAGCCTTCTCCAATAACAGCACCAGGAGAGATTATAGCGGTTGGATGAATATTACTCATTATTTTCACTAATCAGCTTCAGCAGCTGTAATGGTAGCCTGTGCGACCAGTTTATCTCCGACGGTAACTGTACCGTTCATAATCCAAAGTGGACGGCGCTTGCGGCTTGAAACCATCTCCACTCTAAGCACATCCCCCGGCACCACCTGCCTCTTCCATTTAACATCAGTAGCACCAACGATAAACATAGTCTTTCCAGGCAGCACTCCTTCTTTGGACTTAATAGCGAGAATTGCCCCAGTCTGAGCCATCGACTCTAAAATTATTACGCCTGGCATCACCGGCCTGCCAGGGAAATGTCCCTGGAAAAATGGCTCATTAAAAGTTACGTTCTTAATGCCGACGATGCGTTCGTTATCGACTAACTCGACTATTTTATCTACTAATAAGAATGGGTAACGATGTGGTAAGATTTTTGAGATCTCTACTGCATCATAAATAATCTGTTCTTCCATCTTTTTTTCTCTTACTTAATAACCCAGCTTGCTATCATCCAAAGCCTTTATCACTTCAGCACTAACATCTATCGAGTTATCAGCATAAAGTACTAACCCGCGGTCACGCTCTAAAACGAAATCAGCTCCACGCTTTGTAGCAAGCTGATCTACAATTTTTTTTATTTCAGTAACCACTTTCCCTAGTTCTGCTGAGCTCTTGCGCTCCATATTGCCTCGCGCATCCTCAAGCATACGCTGAAACTCCTTATCTTTACCTATTAAGCTAACACGCTTCTCTTCTAGAGCATCACCAGAGAGAAGGGCACTCTGCTTTTCAAACTCTGCCTTGGCCTTTACTAATTCCGACTTTGCCTTTTGTAGCACCAACTCCTGCTTCTTCGACTCTGATTCTACATTATTGCGCGCTGCTTTACCTATAACTGCCTCATCAATCACGCGCTGCATATCGATTAAAAGGACTGACTCATTTTCAGCCAAAACTGTTATCGGCGCTAAGGCGAGCACTAACAAAACAAGAAAGATTCTCATATTAAATACCAAGTATTGAGGAAATAGACTTTGGCCAATAATAATAAAACAACTTGGAAATAATTGCAAATAAGGCAGTATCCTAGACCTTCGCCAAATAAGTTTTTTCACGTATAGCGCGCAGCGTTGCCCCA
>CAZKXU010000153.1:0-2553 GCA_964556665.1 uncultured Bdellovibrionales bacterium
TCGTTGCCCCACCTTGTCACGCTTCTCAGTCGGAAAATCCTCGCAATACTCCAGGATTGCTGATGCGTATCATGAAGGTCTAGGATGTTAACTTAGAAGTGCTAGCACCTGTGCCGGCTGCTGGTTGGCTTGAGCTAGTACTGCCATCTCGGATTGTTGCAATACCTGTAGTCGTACCATCTCTGCTACTTCTTGGGCTACATCTGCATCACGGATTCTAGACTCGGCAGCGACAAAATTCTCCCGAGCAATCGTAAGATAATTAACTGCATGCTCAAGTCGGCTTTCTGCTGCTCCAATAACACCTCGACGTACAGAGATACTATTAATTGCCGCGTTCACAGCATCTAGGGCTAATTGAGAGGCAGTTTGTGCTCCTAGAACGGTGGTCCCGATGATCGAAAACCTGAGCGCACTTGATCCTGCATTGGCTAGATTAATAGAATCAAGAGTAGAAATAACACTTTCTATATTTATTACTGAGTCGGAGCTCCCGTTTAGTCCAACCTGAAGAGCAGTGCTGCTGCTGTTCGAAAGGAGCTTTACAGAATTAAACTCTGTAGTCCGCGATATTCTATCGATCTCCGATCCGAGCGCATAAAACTCAGACTGCAAAGCAGAACGTTGCGAGTTAGTGTAAATCCCATTTGAACTTTGCGATGCCAGTTCAGCCATCCGGTAAAGTACATTTCCAATCTCACTTAATGCAGCATCGGCTATGGAGGCTTGCGAGATGCCATCGTTTGCATTTCTCAGAGCAACAGCGGCAAGTGCGGCGTCACGCCGTAGAGCGTCAGCAACCTGTAAGCCAGCAGGATCGTCGGCTGCCGAATTGATACGTAAGCCGCTCGATAGCCGTTCAAAAGTAGAGCTTAGAGCTTGATTAGTCTGTCTTAAGTCTGTCTGCGCCCTAAGGGATGCAATATTTGAGGCAAGTGTAATTGCCATCGTACTTCCAACTCCTTTTGGAAGGTGCCAGTGGGGCGCTATAGGTGGCACTTATATAAAACTTGTATAACTATGATCGGCAGTCGGTATTTATATTTAATATTTGGGTGCTAATTAGTTTAATGGATCTTAAGGAATTAATTCATGTGCTTATGCAGAATTATTTAAAACTGAATTTTGGCACACCGATAACAAGTGTCGTTTCTAGGAGTTTTTCGTATATATAGCGAGTGACATAAGTCCGTAGCGAACCGCCATGCAAATTGTTCGAGAGTCGGGTGTAGATTCGCGTAAGGGAAATTTATGACCAAAGAGTCCTAAATCTATCTTGAGAGTTTTTAGAGCTTGAGTCCTTGTCATTGTAGGTTAACAAAGGCTGCTACCGCAGTGGAAGATAGTATTGATTTTTTTCCAGTGCGGTGTAACGTTGACTAATAATTATTTAGCAATATCAGTTTGTTATGAATCCTCGTTCGATATTTAGCGACCTCTGCAGTTTAGCAAAAGCCAAATTTGTATTGGTTTCTGGTCCGCGACAGGTTGGTAAAAGTACGCTTGCTAAAGCTGGCTAAAAGGATTTCAAGGTGATTACATCAATTGGGATATTGCTAAAGATCGGCGACGCATGTCTCGAGTAGTTTTGCAGAGGAGCTTAAAGCCCAAGCCTTAGTTCTTGACGAAATTCATAAGTACCGAAGATGGAAGTCTTTTTTAAAAGGTCTCTTTGATGATCGTGGAAATGATTTGCAGGTTGTAGTTACGGACAGCGCAAGGATGGACATCTTTCAAAGGGGCGGTGACAGTCTTTTAGGGAGGCATGAATACTTGCGCCTGCACCCATTCACAATTGGTGAGTTATCACATGGTAAAATTGTGGAGCCTCCACAAGATTGGCTCAGTGTAGGAGATAATAAGCAGAGATTTGAAATATGGGAACAACTTGAAAGACATAGTGGCTTCCCGGAGCCTTTTTTAGCCGCTAATTCTAGACAGTATAACCGTTGGGCTGATAGACGCCGTACACTTTTAATTCAGGAGGATTTAAGAGAGTTGGAGCAGGTTCGAGAAATCTCCCTTATAGAGCATTTAAGTCTACTATTACCAGAAAGAGTTGCTTCGCCCCTCTCGATTAATGCTCTGCGTGAAGAGCTGCAAGTTGCACATGACACCGTGTCAAATTGGATGAGAATGTTAGAAAAACTGTATTACTGTTATCGGCTCTTGCCGTACTATCGACAATTCTCAAGGGCGCTCAAGCGACAAGCAAAAATTTATCTTTGGGACTGGGGGCAAGTTGATCAGCCTGGACCACGTTTTGAAAATATAGTGGCAGGGCATATTTTGAAATCAGTACAGTATTGGACTGATTTGGGTTATGGACGTTACGACTTACAGTATTGGAGGGATAAAGAGGGGAACGAGGTTGATTTTGTTGTTACTTTGAAGGGGAAGCCGATAGTGTTAATCGAAGCCAAGTTATCAGAAATAAATGCCTCTCGTGCTCTGCTAACTTTAGGCCTGGAGCTTGGGGATCTTCCCACCATCCAAATAGTTCGACAGCCGGGTGTTGATTCGCGAAAAGGAAAGTTTCGGGTTGTCAGCGCT
>CAZKXU010000154.1:0-2437 GCA_964556665.1 uncultured Bdellovibrionales bacterium
AAAGAAATCAATGTTTTTCATAAATTCGGCTCCATATTTTGCCATCCAGATCGAATTGATGGTGGCAATTACAACTCCTATTAGAATTAACCCTAAAAATACAAGCTTAGCGCGGTCCTGCCCATACAAACTGCCTAGCTGCACCGGTTCACGAGTAATGAATGCGGAAGCGGCATAGAGCTCATCTCCGATCAAAGTATAGTCACAGGTGCAGATAAAGAATGATACCTGTTCCGGACTTAAGCTTGCTGCTACCTGCATAGCACCGATCTGTTGTCCAGCTTCCGCTAAGATTAGAGCTTCCGCCGCAAAAGCACCGAAAAGAAAAGTTGAAGCTACGTTCTCTCGCTGAATAAGACCTATATAGCCGGAGGCAAATGCGAACTGGTCATCGGAGAGATAAACAACACTCTCCGCATCAAAATTATTGATACGCCCCTCAACGCGGTAGGCGTCACGTGCTGTATCTTCGCAGATCGCCATAACCTGGGGATCGTTTTGGGGAATTATAAGTCGACTTCTAAAGAGTGCGGCCTTACGCGCCACATGCGACAACACACCCATAATCGCATACAACGCCGGACCAACTCCTGTAAGACCGGTTGAGAATGATATTGGGCGGCCCAATTCAGCCGCACGTCCACAGGCCTGATCTACTGCGTCAACCCCCGCGATCCTACGCACATAAAGAGGGGCTCCTTTGCGCGCACGATTTATTGACCACAGGATCGGGGCAAGCAAAGCAGCCAAAAGAATAAGTATGCCGATCGTCGCATGCTCTACGCCATGCATTAACTCCGTGCCTCCTCTTGAAGATTCTCAATGCGCTGAATAACAAGCTCTATTGATTCGCGTGACTCAAGTAATCCAAGCAAAGCATCATAGTGCTTTACTCCAAACAAAGGCCGCAGCAGCGGTGATGATACAACTGAGGTCGCATGCAGTATCGAAGTTAAGGGCTTATGAAGCTCTAATAGAAAAATAGCCGGGACTCCCAGGCCACGTGAGACCACATGCTCAGCTAAGCTTTCTATTGTTGAGGTTAGGTCACTTCCCATTCACACTGATAATAACTGTAATGAGAGAGCTTCGAAAAGACATAAAGAAATGGGGGGAAGGATCCACTGGGACCGCGGGACGCGCCTGGGCAGTTCACTGCTACCAGGCAGCGTAAGATAAAAGCTTGCGAAGCAAGCTTCAATAAGTCCACGCGAAGCGTGGTCCAGCCCGCTACGAAATGTCAGCTAATTCGTTTGCGGGCTGGAAGCCCGCGGTCCCAGTGGAAAATCTAATCTTTTTTTTTAAGCTTAATATGATGTAAAAGCTTACTGACCTGAAGAAAAACAGCGCCCTCTGTAATGGCATCAGCACTCAAATACCCAAGTTTAGGGGGTGTTATCTCCGTGTCTACGACAGAAAAATTTAGTTTTGATCTTTACCCCATGCTGTACAATTACATATTCCGACGAAGATTAGCCACCGTCCCTTCTAAATCCTCCAAGCTATCATCTCGAGTTTCTTCAATAAGAGCGATCTTATCTTTCAACTCAGATTCTGATACTGCCTTGCGCTCAAGCTCCGTTGTTTCTGCCTGTATAGCTAACTGAGCTAATTCGGATACCGCCCTTGTCAATTCTCCTTCCCGCTTTCTAAAAGAAGCTGGTTCTTTGACCTTGCGTGCCAGCTCCAGTGAGCGTTTCAAATTAGCGATATCGGATTCCAGCTCCTTTGTTCGAAGTTTTGTGTAAGTAATCTCCTCTTTTATATCCTGCAGGCGATCCATATCAGCGATCACCATGGCATCTGATTTCAAACGTTCAAGGCTCTCGGCTTGAGTTCTCAACTGCATCTTCCAGCTTCGCTCGATCTCCTTTTCAGCTAAAAGATATGAACGCAAAGCATCGATTGAGTAGTAATGTTGTTGTCGTTTTCTGAGATCAATCTTAAGCGGCGGTACAAAAGCATATTCCCCATGAGAGCTAACTACTATTACAGAAAGATTTAATAGTGAACGATCCTCCTCTGCAGGAATAGCAGCTGCCACGATCCAGCGTTTAGAATCCTCTCCACTCTCTTTTAATACCTTACTCATAGCAGCCTTTATTCGCAAAGGAGCGCCACTTCCAAAATCTAGTACTAGATAGGCATCGCCTGGTTCAAATTCCAGATCTACTACCTGATCTACAAATATATAATTTGATACCGCATTCGACTGTGCTACTGCCTCAATCGAAAAAATGCAGGCTAGTGCAAGAAAAAAGAGGGGATAATATTTGCTCCTAAAGTACATTCTTCTCTCCCTCTGCTCTATTCCTGTTTCTTCTAGGCATACGTAATCTTTCTACTCGAACCGATCTTCTTTTATCTTTATGACGACTTTCAAGAAGAGAGAGCTCCTGCTGTAACTCCTTTATTCTCTTAGCACGCTCATAAGCCT
>CAZKXU010000155.1:0-2354 GCA_964556665.1 uncultured Bdellovibrionales bacterium
CTAACTGTCAACCATGTCTTGGCACTGTTCTGTCAACTATGTCTTGGCCAATTCCTTTATAAAGCGGGCTGGAAGCCCGCGGTCCCAGTAGATTTGGATAACGTTAATGATCTATACCTACAGAATTTCATCCTTCCATAGATCCTCATAACGTGCGCGTTTTCTTATTAATTTATACCCTCCCTTGTCGTCAAGTAAAACCTCTTCCGGAAGTAAGCGGCTATTATAGTTTGAAGCCATAGTAATGCCGTAAGCTCCAGCATCTCTAATGACAAGAAGATCTCCGCTGCGAAGCTCCGGCATCTCACGGTCTTTTGCCAAATAACAGCCGCTTTCACAAACCGGCCCGACTATATCGTACCGCTTCATACCGCCGCGGCTCTCAACTGTATCTATAGCATGATATGCATCGTATAGTGCCGGTCGAATTAGATCGTTCATGCCAGCATCAACAATAGCAAAATTCTTAGCAGAGTTTGTTTTTATATAAAGAACCTCAGTAAGCAGTGCGCCTGCCTCTGCAATAATAAACTTGCCAGGTTCGAAAATATAGGTGTAATTGGTCCCGGCTGTAATTCTTTTTAGCATCTCGCCGAAAAGGGAGAGCTCTAGTTCAGGATAATGCCCACTGTATGCTACTCCTAGTCCACCACCAAGATCGATTGTTTTAATCGGCGCACCTTCTGCACGGAAGGAGTTAGCAATATTTATAGTCTCCTTATAGGCTGCTTCAAAAGGAGCAATCTCATGGATAGAGGATCCGATATGGCAGTGTAATCCGGCTAGTTTTAAAAATTTTGAGCCTTTGATTTTCTTCCAAAGATCGAGCGCCTCGGGAACTCCTATTCCGAACTTACTGCTATTTATACCAGTGGCGAGGTAGGGGTGTGTATTAACTTCTATATTAGGATTAATGCGGAGCGCGATCCGTACCTCTCGCTTTAATTTACTGGCGATCGATTCGATTACATCAGCTTCAGCTACTGACTCAACATTGATAAGATTAATATCCTGCGCAATAGCAAACTCAAGTTCACTGACCTTTTTCCCAACACCTGCAAATACTATATCTTTAGCTTTGCCTCCCGACTGAAGTACCCTCCTAATCTCACCCTCTGATACTGTATCAAAAGCAACGTCTAGATTTATTAATTCCTTTAAAATTGTAAGATTTGAGTTGGCTTTTACGGCGTAATGGATGCGGTGCGGCAGGGTTTCTAAAGCTTTCCTAAGTCGCGCAATCTGATTTTTGATAACAGCAAGATCGTAAATATATAATGGAGTGCTGAACTTATGCTGTAGCTCTATCAAAAGTTCTTTGTCGGCGAATGATGATTTCATATATGAATAGAGCTATAGGATCCGCTTCCCTACTGCAGATTCAAGGAGCAGAATTGCGAGCTCAGCCGTTACTCCGTTTTGATCAAGAGTTGGATTTAGCTCCACCACTTCTACTGATAAAAGAGAGGCTGTTTCAGCGGCTAATTCCATCATTAGGTGTGCTTCACGATAGGTGAGGCCTCCTCGCACAGGTGTGCAAACTCCTGGTGCGATACTTGGATCGCATGCATCGAGATCAAAGGAGGTTACAAACCCTACGGTATTTCGAGTAACATGATCAATGGCGCGGCTTGTTACTTCGCCAAATCCTAAAAGATCGATCTCTCTAAGAGTAAAAACGTTTATGCCCAGATCTTTTAATATTTTCTTTTCGGGCGGGTCTAAATCTCTTAATCCTACAAAGGAGATATTATGTGCTTTAAGTTTAGGGGCAAAGCCGCAAAGTTCTACAAGTGACTTTTCACCTTTCCCAAGTAGTACAGCTACAGACATGCCGTGAATGTTGCCTGATGGAGTTGTCTGCGGTGTATTTATATCAGCGTGCGAATCAACCCACAGAAGGCCGATCTCCGCATCCGGGCCGTAATGCTTCTTTGCATGTTCGGCTGCGGCGGAAACTGTAGCAATCGAGATTGAATGATCTCCTCCCACAATAATAGGTCTGTGGTCGGATGCGTATGAACTCTGCAGTTTAGGTATTAACCTATTAGCGAATTCAAGATATTCAGCAAGGTATTTTAACTTTGGGTTGCCGATCTCTTTTGGTGCTGATCCGGCAATGTCTCCACCATCCAGTAATGAAGGAACGATACTTTTAAGCCTATCTACAAGCCCTAATGCTCTTAATTTTGCCGGTGCATCTGCTGCCTCCAAGCGTGTTGCACCAAGACCATAGGCTGCGCCGAACAACTCATATTTTGAAAATTTCATCGGTATAGTTTAGGATAATTACTGTGTTAATTCAATTTCCTTTGTTTGTGATAAAGTGCCGTTTTAGATATATCAGGTAGGAA
>CAZKXU010000156.1:0-2102 GCA_964556665.1 uncultured Bdellovibrionales bacterium
CGGTCCCAGTCTAGGGAAGGGGCTGGTAATATTGACTAACTCCTCTTGTTGCTCTATCTTTATTTGGTGTAGGTTTTGCCCTGTTATTCTTCTCTTATCCTTCTTTGGCCATGTAATGACTTGATTTAGCCAGGACAGATTTAAGATCAAGTGGAAGGTTTCTCTTATAATTTTAGTTGGAGTTGTTACTAAGATGACAGGCGGGCCTGAAATAGATCCTCAGCCAAGAGGAGCATATGGCGATGATTTTGCTGCTGCTACTACCAGAACTAACTCCTTTTTCCCGCTTAATCGATTTACAAGATTTGATGCTAATACTGTTACGGAAGCTTACATAAGTTTAGTAACAGACCTTAAAGCTGTAACGTCGGCTCAGATGTTACGAACATGGATCAATAACTGGATATCGCTAATCGCTGAACTTGAAAGAGGTGAGCAGATGCTGCGACATGGTACAGTTGTAGGTAAATCAGAACAGATTCGTACTCTGTTTAGATCAAAAAGAGAGAGTTTTGTAGATGGTGTTGGGGTGCTTGCGGATGAACATAACATAAACCTTCGAGCCTCTTTTCTATCAGGTGACTATAAAGCACTTATTGAACAGGTACGATCTGAATTTCCATCCTTCTTTGCCTGGCTTGATCGATTACCTACTGTACGTTCATTCGGAGAAGCCAAGATAAAGGCGGCTGCGGATGCCGGATATGATGCTTCAATGGCGTCGGTCAATGCTCATCTTACGGCGAATGGATGGAAACTTAGCGACGATAACTCTGGTGTTCGTATAGCAGGTTATAGCGCATATCTAAATGTCTTATCAGGGGTCGCCCATAAACTTTTTGATGTCATCACTAGTGTGCGATCAGAGTTGAATAGATTAGCTACGAAATGTGGTCTCACAGATGGAGCATTGAAATACTTAGAGAGATCACGTCGCTGGCCGTTTGCAGCGGCTGAAATGTATAAATTTGCCGGCTCTCTTTATGATGGACTAGCCAATCTTGTTAAGCAAAGAAATCAGGATCGGAGAGTAGCACTTGGCGTAGCTGTTTATTGGCCGGCTGATAGAGTTTGCAATACTCCGGGTGTTGATTGGAGCAAGATATCCCCACCAGGAGCCGATGAAGGTGAGAAGAATCCTCGTAGAGCAGCGATACTTAGAGTAGCTGATGCAATCTCTCCTACATTGAAAAGAGGATGTGATGATATTTTTACAAGTCATAAGAATAATGAAACTATTCCGAGTGGAGTT
Source organism: uncultured Bdellovibrionales bacterium (assembly GCA_964556665.1). Lineage (GTDB taxonomy): Bacteria > Bdellovibrionota_C > UBA2361 > UBA2361 > CAZKXU01 > CAZKXU01. The sequence continues at coordinate 1,253 of CAZKXU010000156.1, forward strand.
TCTTTAGGTGGTGCTGAAATTGCTCTTTCCGTTGCCGCATTTGGGCAAGATGTCTACAGTAACGGCTGGTTTGTTGGTCGTGCTGATGGGCCAGAAGGAGAAAGGAGTTCTACCGGCTCACTATTTGCTTATAGACCAACAGCTTCTCTAGATAGTGACATTAATGTACTACTAGAGGCTGTAACAAGAGTTTGTCTCAATGCTGCACAGAAAGATCCGCTCGCCGATCTTCCTGGGTGGGCACGAAACGGAATAGGAAAGGCTGTTCAGCTACTTGTTCTTCAACATTTTGATCGTATTTATCCAGGCGAAATGGTAGCTGGGTTAGTAAAGGAGTTCGTTGGTAAGTTTGCTGAGCGGCTACTTGAAAACTCCCGTACGAGCTGTTTGATTTTTGACAATATGACAACTCCTCCTAGTAATGTAGAGGAATTAATGATCCGTTCAAGGACCGCTGTTCAGAGACACGATGTTGGTATAGATTATTCGGGATTAAGGGAGGCAGAGAAGCTAGATTTTTTTAGAAATAGACAGGCGATCACAGATCCTGGACTAGTTCCGGATGAGGTACTTGGTTCAATTTTAGCACTAAATCTCTTTGAAAGCTGGAATGGATCAATGGATAAGGCGCGAGCAGGTCTTGAAGCGCTTGCAAACAGGCCAGGCATTGATGATCCTGTTTCAATAGCATCTGCATTTGGAATTGCGGAGGACTTCGCTGCTAATCCAGAAAGAGAGTCGAAGCGTGCTGCTCAGATCTTAACACGGCTTTATAATAATGGGTTTACTCAGGCTGTCTAGTGCTCCTCCAAATAAGTTTTTTCACGTCTAGCATCACATCGTTGCCCCA
>CAZKXU010000157.1:0-1930 GCA_964556665.1 uncultured Bdellovibrionales bacterium
CTGATTGCAGGGGGATTATTCTTAAAAACTATTACTACTGGCTTATCTATACATACAAATAAGGTATAGTGATCACGATAGTCACGATTGGTTTTTTCAGTACTTTTAATTTTAAGATCTATCCTTGCAAAACGTGAGCTTGGATCCTCTCTAAGCCAACATTCTGAGCCAAAGCTCTTTCTAGTATATAGTGTTTCCCTTTAAAGGTCTGTTCAGATGCTAATGCTTTTACTAGCTCTGCAATTATATTGTGAACCTCCCCCGCTTTGATTGACGCAGAGATAAGCGAAAGCCTTCCTTTTAAAAATGTGATAAAGGAAGAGAATGAAATCGAGAAGAAAGTTTAGTAAGGAGTACAAGGTGGAGGCGGTTCGTCTATCGAAGCAGCGAGGAGCGAAGGCAGCGTCTGAGAGCCTTGGGATCGATATTTCATTGATATATCAGTGGAAGAATAGGCTTGAGAAGGAAGGAACTGAATCCTTTCGAGGTAATGGGAATCGAACAGCACTCGAAGAAGAAAACCGAGAGCTTCGCCTGGAGAATCGTCGTCTACGCGAGGAGGCGGAAATCCTAAAAAAAGCCAGTGCGTATTTCGCCAAGCACCAGCGGTGAAGTACGCATTTATTGAGGGGCAAAGGCAGCATGCGGTAACGATGCTCTGCCGAGTTCTAGAGGTAACACCGCAAGGCTATTACGCATGGCGGAAGCGTCCGGTGAGTAATCGCAATGAGGAAGACATGCATCTGTCAGCGAAAATTCGAATTATACACGCCGAGAGCAAAGAACGTTATGGAAGTCCACGAGTTCATGATGAACTTTCAGACCAAGGGATTCGGTGTGGAAGAAAACGAGTGGAGCGATTAATGCGCCAGGATTGCCTGAGAGCGAAAGCAGGAAGAAAGTTTCGTGTCACAACCGATTCGTTACATGATAAGCCGGTAGCGCCTGATTTAGTGCAGAGAAATTTTACTGCACCGACTCCTAACACCGTCTGGGTAAGTGATATAACGTATCTTTGGACCGAAGAGGGATGGCTCTACCTGGCAGTGTTCATTGATCTGTACTCGCGCATGGTGGTGGGTTGGGCAACAGGCGTTCGATTGCAAGCGTCTCTTGTAACGCTTGCCTTCGCCCGAGCTGTGGCTCGCCGCAGACCAAAGGCTGGATTGATTGTTCATAGTGACCAAGGAGTTCAATATGCTTCGGAAGCATTCAGACAGGCGCTCACAGAGACTCATGCCAGGCAGAGCATGGGGAGCCGTGGTGACTGTTATGACAATGCTGTCGCTGAAAGTTTCTTTCACTCGTTTAAAATTGAAGCTATTTACGGCTCTGATATTGAAACGAGACGAGAGATGGAGTACGAAGTGTTTGATTACATCGAGCGTTTCTACAACAAGAAAAGAAAACACTCCGCTATCGGGCTTCGCTCTCCTGAGAAGTTCGAGAATGGAGTAATTATTAACCAGAAGGCTGCCGCTTAAACCATCAACAAAAACGGGGGAAGATCAATAGCTCTTCATCAGCCAGTTGCATCCTTGTTTGGACGTGCGGATATTAACCCAATTAAAGACTATCAAACAAAAGAAACAGCTTGGTTTGTAGCTTCTAAACTTTTAAATAGTGATTCTCCATCTCCAGAGTCAGTTCACTATATTAGATCTACTTTTGGATGGTCAACTCAAGGCGAGAATAATCACTTAGCAACTAGTGACTGGGAAAAAAGAATTGTTGGTTTGATTATGGATGTATATCGAAATATAGGCATTCCTGTAGCAGATCGCATTGCAAGAGTTAGCAAGATAATGGAAATTTGCTTATCAGATTGCGGAATTGATTCAAGGCAGCTTGCAGATACTACTAGATTCGATCATGCTCTTCGAAATACCGTTAAAAAGCTTAGAAGTAGAGAAACAAGACGACCAGCGGA
>CAZKXU010000158.1:0-1881 GCA_964556665.1 uncultured Bdellovibrionales bacterium
AACCTAGCTGGAGCTGTAGAAGTTTGAATTAGCTTGAGATTCGAGTCTAAGTCGTTGATATTATAGGGCATGAGAAAGAAAAAAGCCCTAAGCAAGCGTCACCCAAAAGGTGAGCTAATAAAATTGAAGAAAGTAGAACAAACAGTGGACTCGTATGGAGGACTCGTTCGAGTGAACTGGGATCCGGATGCTGCTGTGACCCAATTTGGTCAATTAGTATATTTTGTAGAATTCTTAAAGACAGCTGGATTATTTCAGCAGTGGGTTGAAGATTGTCCGTTAAGGTATCGTAGTAATAATGCCTCTAGTAAGCAGGATGTTCTTGGTACGATTCTGCTTTCGCTTCTGGCTGGGCATAAAAGATATGCACACATAACAAACATAAGAAGCGATCAAGTGACGCCAGAACTTTTAGGCATGACTAAGGTAGTAAGCGAAGATGCAGTGCGCCGAGCCCTAATTGCGATGGATGAGTATGAGAGCGATCTATGGTTAAAGAAACATCTTAGAAAATGCTCTCAAGCGTTGCTATCGGAGCCGTGGATCTTAGATATTGATTCTACGGTTAAGCCACTCTATGGACATCAAGAGGGAGCAGTTGTTGGGTATAATCCGCAAAAGCCTGGTAGACCGAGTCATGTGTATCATACTTACTTTGCTGCTAATGTCAGGATGATTCTAGATACGGAGGTTCAGCCTGGGAACCAAGTATCTGCAATGCACGCTCAGCCTGGACTGTGGGCATATCTGGATGAATTACCAAAAAAGTTATTGCCACAATTTATAAGAGGAGATTGTGCATGGGGCAACGAAAGAGCAATGCAAGAATCAGAGAAGCGAGGCATTGATTATTTATTTAAACTCAAACAATCTCCTAATATTAAAAAGCTTATTCATCGAGCATTTACCCGCACAGACTGGGTAGAAGCAGGACAAGGGTGGGAGGGTCTTGATGAGCAAATGGCACTATCTGGCTGGAGCAAGGAGCGCCGGGTTATTGTGCTACGAAGAACAATTAAAGAATCTGTATTACTCACAGACCGATCTGCGCCATTGCAGCTTGCTCTTATTGAGAGTGATGCTCCAATTGGAAAATATGAATATGCGATACTTGTTACTTCGATGGAAGAAGAAGTTCTTACACTGGCGCAGCATTATCGTGACCGTGCTGATATTGAAAATGTTTTTGATGAAATGAAAAATCAATGGAGCTGGGGTGGATATACAACTCATGACCTTACACGGTGTAAGATTATCTCTAGAGTGGCTGCTCTTGTCTTCAACTGGTGGTCATTGTATTCGGGACTTATTTTTCCAGATAGACACGCAGAAGCTATTACGACTCGTCCCTTACTGTTACATGCGGTTGGAAGACAAACCAATCATGCTGGGCAAAAAAGATTAGTTATTACAAGTTCGCATGCTAAAAACTCTACTGTGCGTAAGGCATTGAATGCTGCAAGCGCATTTCTTTCAAAGATAAAATTAGCTGCGGAGCAGTTAACTGTTCGTCAACGATGGCAACTGATTTTAAGTAGGATTTTTGTTCGATTTCTGAAAGGAAGGATACTTGGAACACACCCTCCGAATGTGCTGGCGCTGATTACTGCTTAGAAAATAGAATTTTTCGCTAAAAATTAATTACCTCAGGGGCAAGATCTATTCATAAGTAAGAGTTTCGTGAAGCGGTGTAAGATCTATAGACATAAAGAGCACAAAAGCCACAAAGAAAAATTATAAATTATTTACCTTTGTGATTTTTGTGACCTTTGTGGTTGCATTCCTATTAACTTAACCGCGGTGACTTGTGGTTAATCAGTCCGGAGCTGAGGCTAAGAGGAAAAAATTTAACCCTTAACTGCTCTTTTTAGGATTAATTAT
>CAZKXU010000159.1:0-1852 GCA_964556665.1 uncultured Bdellovibrionales bacterium
CTTATAGCGGGTATGTTTTCTTGCCAGAGCAATGAGCTCCTTTAACGCAGCAGCACGCTCTTTAGTTACAGTATCTAATACCGTTCCAAGTCTAGTGACACGTTCACGAATAGAATTTTCTGGTAGTTTAAGAACAGATTCAGAACGTGTGGAGCTAGAATATGGTGCATCTCCACATTTGATAGCTCTAGAACGGAATACAGCTTTTAATTGGTTCTTAAGTCTTGTTGATTCAACCGTTAGCGTTTGATATAGATAAAGGGCGTGACGGAGTGATTGAAGATACTCCCCTCCATGCCAAACTCTATGCAGAGCTCCTACTCTTGCTAGCTCTGCAAGCATTCGGGCATCCTCTTTGTCACTCTTTTTATAGCCAGAGAGTTGCGGGGTCTTTCTTGGATTGCATACTAAAATATCATCACAGATTTCTTCTGTATGAAAATCCATGATTATTAGATTACCAAGCAACTTTTGAAGCTATCCAACGATGTAGTTCTGTAATGGCAGAGTTAGATCGTAGATGGGAGGCTGCGCGCAAAGCTACACGTTACAGGCGTAGAGCCCCTGAGCAGACTGAGTTGTATCGGATTATTTATCAGGAGCGAGAGCGTCTGGAGAGTGTGTGGGAGGAGCAATTCCAACATGAGTACGGATATTTACGAGAAGTTGTTAAAGAGTCACTAGATGGATATTTAGATTGTGGCATTTTAGCACACGGAGTCTGTAAGCTTGAGTGTACAAGCTGTAAGCACACTGAACTCTTAGCCTTTTCCTGCAAAAAGCGTGGAGTATGCACCTCTTGTGCAGCTAAAAGGGCGGTGATATTTGCTGAAAAATTACACCTAGAGATCTTAGAAAAAGTCCCTCATAGACACATCGTATTCTCTCTTCCTAAAAGACTGCGGGTATACTTTAAGTATGATCGCGCACTAAATTCCTTATTATTCAAAGCAGCCTGGCAGTGTATTGTAGAAGTCTTTGGCGATGAGCATCTATCACCTGCTGCTGTATTGGTTGTACAGACAGCAGGAGAAACCCTTAATTTTAATCCCCACCTACATGGCTTTATCCCTTGTGGTGCTTTTAATACAACTAATGAATTTATTAAAAATAACAGCTCAGATACAAAACACCTAACTAGCCTGTTCATGCGTAGTGTTCTGGAACAAATGCTAGCTAAAAAACTTATATCAGAGTCGGTTGTAAAACAAATTCTATCTCAGGAGCATTCAGGATTCTCTGTCTGGCTTGGGGAAGAAATCTCACCTGATGATGCTTCTTATAGATTATTCCTGGCTCGTTATATCGATAGAGGACCTGTCGCAAATAGTAAAATCTCCATCGTCGACGATAAAGTCATCTATACAAAAAAGGAGCAACAGGAGAACACCGATTCAAACCCTGTCCCTGAAGTACCACCTCACCTCTTAGTATCAGCTGACAAGCTTAAGGACAGTACAATTAACCACTCTTCTACAGCCTATGCTTCTCAAGCTCTTGAATGCACTCCCATTGAATTCATTGCAAGACTTACTCCACATATTCCAGATAAATGGGAGCAGACCGTCAGATACTTCGGTTTCTACTCTCATAGAGCACGAGGAAAAAGAAAAAGAGAGTCTGCCCTAAAAAATACAGTTGTTTCTGATGACCCCACAATAATTACTGAAGACAAAAAAACAGTCAGCCTGACCTGGCAGGCTTTAATAAAATGCATCTTTGAAGTAGATCCTCTAACTTGCCCTATCTGTGGCAGTACCATGAAGATTAAATGCTTTATCACTGACACCGCTCAAGTAGCTCGACTCTTAAAACACCTTAAGATTCAACCTTTCCAAAAGCCAGCTCCTAT
>CAZKXU010000160.1:0-1740 GCA_964556665.1 uncultured Bdellovibrionales bacterium
ATACTTAACCAAGCAGTTTTGAAAAATTATCTTCCGGTCAACGGATAAGCAGAGCATCAGACGATGATGCTGGTCTTGTAATTGCTTCAAGTCTTAAATCGGGACGAAGAGTATATACTCAATCAATTTTTACACTGGAAGTAGGATATGGCACTCAAGAACTGCTAAGCGCATCTATAGGGAGCAATCTATCTACTTTAACTGCTGATTTTAACAAGGATGGAATCACGGATATTATAAGTGGTGCAGGGTTTAATTATCGTTCAACAAACTTCAATAGCAATACTTGGCACTGCCAATCTACAGCCTCAACTCGCTCTGCTACTACTTAATGGTTAGTGTGAACCGAAATAATTTTAATGGGGACAGTGGTGACTGTCACTGAGGTATCCCCACAAAATTCGACTAAAAATTGAATGAATTAAGGAATTAATAGATAGCGATGCATGCTTCTCAATGATCTAATGCGAATAGCAATAAACGTATTATTTCAAAGGAGAGAAACATGCATGCTGAATTATTATTACATAAGTGGTTAGGCGATGTCTTGCCTTGTATGCACACAAGTCGTCGTGAAGCATTAGGTGCCGTGATATCTGGGGTGTTTAGAAGTGGAAGACTTGCGGTGACTTCTATAGGGCGTGCAATAGGTGGCAAAGCCAAAGATAAGCACAACATAAAGCGCTCAGATCGTCTTCTATCCAACGAACATCTGCAGTCAGAGATTACGGCAATTTATACAGCACTCTCTCAGCAAGCACTAGCAGGCGTGGATCGCCCAATTATTTTGATAGATTGGTCAGATGTTGATGCAAGGCGTAAATTTTTCTTGTTGCGAGCAGCAACTCCAGTAAATGGTCGTTCACTGACACTGTATGAAGAGGTTCACGACTGCTCAACTAAAGAAAAACGCGCCACACACAAAGAATTTCTACTAAGGCTTAAGGAGATTCTTCCAACGGGATGCAAACCTATTATTATCACTGATGCTGGATTTCGTACTCCTTGGTTTAGGCAGGTACGCTCTCTTGATTGGGACTTTATCGGCAGGGTTCGCAATCGAGAAAAAGTCAAAACTAGTGCAAATAAGCCGTGGATAGGGGCAAAATCACTCTACTTAGAAGCAACAACAACTCCACAGTTATTACAGCATTGCTTGCTTTCTCACCGTAATCAACTGCCCTGTTCCTTAGCATTATACAAATCAAAACCAAAGGGTCGAGTGCTTCTAGGCAAAATGGGGAAAAAGAAACGTAATCGAACAAGTCTTAAAGCTGCAACACGAGCAAGAGAACCATGGTTACTGGCAAGTTCACTTACCAATGATGTAGAATGCATCGTCAAACTTTACGCAACACGAATGCAAATTGAAGAAGCTTTTCGCGATCTCAAATGTCCTCGATTCGGATTGAGCTTGTATCACAATGGAACTTATAAAATTGCAAGAATGAAAATCCTGGTATTGCTAGGCTCAATCACCACCACGTTTGCTTGGCTATTAGGAAAATCAACCGAACTAGCAGGAAAGCATCGCCAGTTTCAAGCGAATACTGTTACCATCACAAAGGTTATTTCTACTGTCTTTCTAGGAATTCAAGTGTTTCGAGACTGGAAAATGCGGCTCTTCGCTGATCATTTCAAAACTGCCATTAAACAACTATCTCTAAATACTCAACACTATGCTAATACATAAAAATTTAAACACTATTTTGTGGGGATCTGTCAGTAACTGTCCCCATT
>CAZKXU010000161.1:0-1739 GCA_964556665.1 uncultured Bdellovibrionales bacterium
CTGGGGCAACGCTGCGCGCTATACGTGAAAAAACTTATTTGGCGAAGCACTAGTACACTGGGGATGTAGAATCTTCGGCACCTCCACAAACCTTGCTCTATTGTGAGCAAAGGCTTCCAGCCCGCTGTGTTTGAAAAGATTTGAAAGAGTAAGAAATATTGAATAATATGTAGCATCGAATTGCCACCCTTGGCGACCAACAGGGAGCCTTACAGTTTCTGGACAGGCATCCCAGATCGGGTTTCGCTAAAAAGGTAGTTCCTGTACAGAAACTAGCTATGTCAACCAACACAAAACATAAACGCACTTTTCGACGACAGTTAGCAGCATTGATGCTTATACTTGTAGGTCTGTTATGGTGGTATAACCATCATGCTGAGCAGTTAGAAAATAAGGGTTTGCTACCGGTAGTATTTGAAAATCCTAACGGAACAAGATCTCCTTCCTTTAACCTAGAAATTGCTGCTAACAATGAGGAACGGACACGCGGCTTAATGTATAGGCGGGAGCTTAAGCCCGATCACGGCATGATCTTCATATTTACGGAGGATAAGATACAGAGCTTTTGGATGAAAAACACTTATATATCTCTTGATATGCTCTTCATTGACCGCGACCTCCAAGTTGTGGGGATTCTTGAAAATGTTCCGATTCTAAACGAACAGCCAAGGACTGTTGGAATTCCCAGTCGGTATGTAGTGGAGCTTCTAGCAGGTACCGCCAGTCGTTTCGGAATCGTAAGGAACTCTAAACTTCTCCCAGCCATTGAGCTGCCGAGAGGATTATAGAAATAAATAGGAGGAAGCAGAGTGAGCGGTGTCCTCAAGGAAGGGTGCGGCGGCACGGGGGGTGTGGAGATTAACCAACCCTTGTTCCCGTGCCGCCGCGTAGCTCCCATCTTCACCAGCCTTAGAGTCTGGCGGTCCTCTAAGGCTCACTCACCGGCAGTGCGGGGGACCGCGAGCGTACCCTACCGGGTAGCCGAGATCCGACCGTACTACCGGCATCACGCGCCGCTGCTGCAGCGAGCGGGCTGGCTCCATCCGGAACGAGCACTGCATTGTTGACGTGTACGTCCGCTTTGGAAGCGTCCAGCTTGGTGCGACAGGGATTGCAAACAGCGCTCCCGGTGCAACCAACTGATCAGTGTCACGTCTACCTTGACAGAAGCTCATCCAGACAAGAGCCATCACGACGATGCCAGTCGTCATGAGGTCCTCCCCGGATCACCATATCCGAAGACCCTGAGACCCTTAGTGCGATATGGTCTCGTAAAGGCAAGCCGAACCTTCGCACAGGTTCGTCGACCTCGCCATACTGATTTTACTCAGGTATGCGTCGGTCTAATTTGTCAATTCGCCAACAGGTTCCTTTCCTTCATTCACAGGTTGATAGGTGCCGAAACCGGATCGTACCTAATATGAGCACATTTTCTCAGATTAAGTACGATCGCAGTTTTGACACACAGGTCAAACGTATGAATGAAGTGGATATTGAGAGGGAAGGATAGTGAAGATAGAATAAAAAAGTGCAAAACCTAACACTCAACTCTGCTTCTTAAAGGAGGACTTTACAAAGCACTCCACAAAGAAGCAGTACCTATCTAATCTACCAAAATTACAGCTTTAAAGAGCGTCAATTCGATTAACATATATTTAACAATTAGGTAAGTCAATATTGAAAGAGAGAGCTAGTGCTCCTCCAAATAAGTTTTTTCACGTCTAGCATCACATCGTTGC
>CAZKXU010000162.1:0-1672 GCA_964556665.1 uncultured Bdellovibrionales bacterium
GGCAACGCTGCGCGCTATACGTGAAAAAACTTATTTGGCGAAGCACTAGCGCACTTGATCAAATCCCAAGATCATTGCTCAACTACCCCCACTCCCGCTCCATACCTAAACACCAACTCTCCGCCCAGATATCCGGTATAAACAACAAGAATCACCGCTAGTATCAGAAAAATATAATAGCCTGCCCAAAATACTTTTTTTGAATTTACAGCAAAGATTGAGACCTCATGCAAAACCAATGTACTAAGCAACGCTATCATTGCTAAACGTCCGACTGAATGATGCTTAGAAATCAGCTCGTCTGCTATTACGAAACTTTTGTTGGCTAATTCGCTCGCCTGATAACCAGACAGAAATGCTGCTATTATAAAAAATCCGGCAAAGAATAGAATAATCCGGATGGCATTTCTCACCTCTAAAGAAGGGCGTAGTAGTTGGAAAGCCTCAAGTAATGTGGCCGTCAAAAGCAGCGCAAAAGGAAAGGAGGTTAAGGGAGGATGAAGAAGCAGATCCATGCCCTCTCAGCATATGAGGATTGCTATAATCAGGCAACTCTCTTTAAGACTAGCAGCGTTACATCATCCTTTAAGATGCGTCCGTCACAAAACTTCTCAAAATCTTTCATTATAAATTTAATAATATCCTCTGCACTAGCAGTCGGGTCTGTTGCTTTTAAAACTTCCCCTAATTTTTCTATGCCATAGAATTTAAGATCCCGATTCTGCGCCTCTGTTATTCCATCAGTGTAAATAATTGCAACGTCGCCCGGTTCTAGCTTTGCTTTTTCCGGCATATATACGGCATCTTCAAAAAAGCCTATGGCGAACCCCTTTCCCATACTCTGCGTTATTGTTGCGGAGCTGCGATTTAGAACGAGACCTGGAGGATGACCAGCTCTTGTAAGATCTAACTCTCCGGTATCTGGATTATATAGCCATGCAAACATACTAATAAATCTCCCCTCAGGAATCTGATTTGTCATGAGACGGTTCATCTCTCCCAAGAGCTCATGCGGCAACTCTTTATTAGCTGCAAACATGGCAAGTTTGCCCATCGAACCTATAAAGGCAGCTGACAAACCGTGTCCTGTAACATCAGCAATTTGTGCACTTATAGAGCCGCTTGGCTCCTTCTTAACATAATAGAAATCCCCTCCCACCTCTTCTAGTGGTTGATAGTGCACTGCCATTTCAAAGCGTGGATCAACCGGTAGCGCCTTTGGCAGCAAGCTCTCCTGAATTTTTCGTGCCTCTTCAAGCTCTTTTTTGAAGTGCGCATTTAGGTCTCGTAAATTCGCATTCATCTCTGCAATACTGGCATTTAGATCCTCCCCTCCTGCAATTTTTCGCAGCCTTAACTGCGTCGCAATCTTACTCATTACGGAACCAACAGAGTACGGGACCTCAACTATCTCTAATTTATCAAAACGCTTAGCTTGAAAATCAAGAATCTCTTTCTTATCTTCGGAAATAAACACAATTGGTGTTTTCTTTGTATGCTCATCACTTCTAAAAAATTCGCAAAGTTCAAAGCTATTACTCTGTCCACGAGAATCTAAAATAATTAAATCTATAACGCTTTTGTTTAGAATTTCCGTTAATGAGGCTTGCTCATTTTGAAACAATAGCGAGTATCCAAGTTTAGTTAAAAACTTAGATAATTTCTCATCGTT
>CAZKXU010000163.1:0-1588 GCA_964556665.1 uncultured Bdellovibrionales bacterium
TTATAATTATTTTTTGAACACATCTTGACTGGGTTTAAAGAACACCCATTAATTAGCATCAGATTATAAACTTCTCTGTCCATATCGCCGAATCTCTCTGTATGACCTTTGCTCGCCATGAAATATACGACCCGGAAGAGGTCGGTGTTTATCACTGCATAAGCCGCTGCGTAAGACGCGCTTTTTTATGTGGCAAAGATCCACTTACAAATAGATCATTTGAGCATCGCCGCAAATGGATCCGCGATCGATTGACCTTACTAGCTGATATATTTGCCATTGAAGTGATTGCCTACGCAGTAATGAGTAACCACCTACACTGTGTAATGCGAAATCGGCCTGACGTTGCCGCTAAGTGGAGTGATAAGCATGTTGCTGAACGCTGGCGCAAGCTTTTTCCGCTACGGCGAAAAATTGATGGTAGCGCTGCTGAGCCTAGCAAAGCAGAGGTTGAAGCAATTGCCGGTAATAAGAAGATGGTTCAGATTTATCGTGCCAGGCTTTCCGATATTAGCTGGTTTAACCGCTGCATGAATGAGAATATAGCACGTAGGGCAAATGCAGAAGATGAATGCACCGGGCGCTTTTGGGAAGGACGGTTTAAATGTCAAAAAGTATATGAAATAGGGGCAATTCTTGCTTGCAGTGTATATGTTGACCTAAATCCAATAAGAGCTGGTATTGCCAATACTCCGGAGGATAGTGATTTTACAAGCGTTCAAGATCGAATCGACGATTATAAGAAAAAAGATGTAAGCAAGAAACACACTGGACCAAAATTACTTCCGATAGAAGAAATTAGCGAGAAAACTATAAGCCTCGAAGAATATCTTGAGTTGGTAGATACTACTGGCAGGCTAATGCACAATGATAAGGCCAGCATGCCGACCAACTTAAAGCCAATCTTAGAGAGAATCAAAGTAACTCCAAGTGAATGGCTAGAAACAACAAAAAAGCTGCGGCGCCGTTTCAATCGGATAGTTGGACCACATAAGTGCATTGAGATAGCTGCAAAGAAGGCTAAAAAAGAATGGTTCCATGGGATTGCTGCAGCCAGGTTAATATTCGCCTAATTTTGTCAAGGCTTTAACCATAGGTAGCATTTCCATAATTCTATTTAGCTCCGGATATATCTTGAAATCAGACAATACTATCAACACAAAACTATTTTTCTGGGGATTTTTAATGTTAGGCCTTCAATGTAGTAATTCCAAACAACAATATCATTGGGTGTCCTAGTTTTAGGAGGTTTTTACTGTGCCTTCATAGTATGCAACTCGAAATGCTTATCTCACACTCTCTCTAAAACCACCGCCATGCCCTGCCCTACGCCAACACACATTGTACACAATGCATGACGTGCTTTCTTATGTTCAAGCTCACGCGCTGCAGTTAAAAGTAAGCGTGCACCGCTCATACCCAGAGGATGTCCTAGTGCTATTGCTCCGCCATTTGGATTAATTCTTGAATCGCTCGGATCAAGGCCAAGCTCCTGCAAACAGGCTAGACACTGAACTGCAAAAGCTTCATTAATCTCAATTACATCTAATCTGTCGAGCGTCAAGGCTGCTCGCTTAAGCACCTCTCT